>NZ_JAWJTI010000025.1:0-57849 GCF_032911525.1 Stenotrophomonas veracruzanensis | reverse complement strand
GACCCACCCCGCCATCCCACGGATAGCCGGCTTTTGCTGTTGCTTCGGCTTCGGCTTCGGCTTCGGCAGGTGCAGGGCGCAGCCCTGCCGAGCACCCCCTCTCATGCTGCGCCGCAGAATGCATTCGGCTGAAGCCGCATGCTCTACTTGAATCGATCTAAATCCACGGTCGCGTGGGTCGGGCGTCATTCCAGGGGGAGCTCTCTGCCGGTCACGGCGGGGCTCAGCGGAACGGTGCCGGAAGGCCCCGGCCGTCAGCCTCCGCATTATCGACTACAGGAACCCGACATGCGTCCAGTGCCGTCCGCTCCCGCCGTCCCATCGACCTCGCGCCCGCTGGCGCGCCTGGCCTGCCTGCTGGCGCTTTCGGCCGTGCCGATGCTGCTGCAGGCGGCACCGGCGGCGCTGGAGCGTGAGGTCAACACCTTCATCGGCAGCAAGGACGACGGCAATACCTTCCCGGGCGCGTCGGCACCATTCGGCCTGATCCAGGTCAGCCCGATCGGCAGCCACTATTCCGGCTGGCGCTATGACGATGAGAAGATCCGCGGGTTCGGCCACTCCTTCATCTCCGGCGCCGGGTGCTGGGAGCAGGGCGGGCAGGTATCCATCCTGCCGGTCACCGGCAGCATCGGTCCCGGCGGCGATTTCGATACCGGCAACGCCAAGCAGTTCGACCACAAGGCCTACGCCTCGAACTACACCCATGACGGCGAGATCGGCCAGGCCGGCTACTACAAGGTGCGGCTGACCAGCTACGGCGGCATCGATGCCGAGGCCACCGCGCGTACGCGCGCCGCCGCCGAGCGCTACACCTTCAGCCAGCGCCAGGGCGATGGCCACGTGCTGGTCAACGTCGGCCAGGCCAACGAACGCCACTCGGTGATCGGCAGTGTGGTCGACGTGGTCGGCGACCGCGTGGTCGAAGGCAAGCTGGTCACCAAGAGTTTCTGTGGCGGGCACCAGTACACCACCTGGTTCCGCATCGAGTTCGACCGTCCGTTCAAGGCGCATGGCACCTGGGGCGAGGGCGGTGGCCTGCCCGGCGCGCGACACAGCATGGAAGGCGAGCAGAAGCCGAACGGTGCCTGGCTCAGCTTCGACCTGGCCAAGGGCCAGTCGGTGACGGCGGTCAGCGCAATCTCGCACGTGGATGCCGAAGGCGCGCGCATCAATCTGCGCGCAGATGGCATGCAGGCTGGAGCGCTGCTCGGTTTCGACCGCATGCGTGCGTTGTCGCAGCAGTCGTGGCGTGAGCAGCTGGGCCGGGTGCGTGTGCAGGGCGGCAACGCCGACGACCGCGCCGTGTTCTACAGCGCGGTCTACCACGCGCTGCTGCAGCCGATGACCGGCAACGACGCTGACGGCCGCTACCGTGGCTATGACGATGGCATCCATCGTGCCGATGGCTGGACCTACTACGAGTACTTCTCGCTGTGGGATACCTACCGCGCGCAGAACCAGTGGCTGGCACTGACCCGCCCGGACGTGGCGCGTGACATCGGCCGTACCCTGCTGGCGATCGACGAGCAGGGCGGTTGGCTGCCGCGCTGGGGCTATGCCAATTTCGAGACCAACATCATGACCGGCGATCCGGTTACGCCGTTCATGGTCGATCTGTGGCGCTTCGGCGCGCTCAAGGGCCGTGAATCGCAGGCCTGGGATGCGCTGCGCCGCAACGCGTTCGGCACGCCGCCGCTGAACTCGCGCATGGCTGGCCGCTCCGGCAACCCGACCTATCTGGACAAGGGCTACGTGGTCTACGACCGCGCGTTCCCGTCCAAGGGCATGGACGTCGATCCGCATCACGGCGGTTCGGCGACGCTGGAATACGCGCTGGCGGATTGCGCGCTCTCGCAGATGGCCGATGGCCTCGGCCACGCGCAGGACGCGGCGACGCTGCGTGAGCGCGGCCGCAACTGGCGCAAGGTGTGGGACCCTCAGGTGCGCGACGCCGAGACCGGCTTCACCGGTTTCCCGCGCCCGCGCACCGAAGATGGCCAGTGGTACACGCCGGCCGATGGCCACTACAGCCCGCGCTCGCATCACGGTTTCCATGAAGGCACGGCGTGGCAGTACCAGTGGCTCGCGCAGCAGGACGTGCCGGGCCTGGTCGAAGCCATGGACGGCCGCGAACAGGCCGGCCGCCGCCTCGATGCCTTCTTCGCGATGGACGCGCTGCAGGCCGACCCGCTCAATGCCGCCCGCAAGGAGTGGGTGGTGGGGCCGTACAGCTACTACAACCAGTTCCGCTACAACCCGAACAACGAGCCGGACCTGCACTCGCCGTGGCTGTACACGCTGATCGGCCAGCCGTGGAAGACCGCGGCCGTGGTGCGTGCCGCGCAGCAGCTGTTCACCAATGCGCCCAACGGCGTGACCGGCAACGATGACCTCGGCACGATGTCTGCCTGGTACCTGTTCAGTGCCATCGGCGTGTACCCGGCGGTGCCGGGCAGCGGCCAGTTCCTGCTGCACACCCCGCGCTTCAGCAAGGTGGAAGTGGACATGGGCAATGGCCGCACGCTGCGCATCGATGCGCCGGGTGCCGATGGCCGCCGCCTGCAGTACGTGCAGGGCGTGCAGGTCGATGGCCAGGCGCATGCACCGGTGTGGCTGGACTGGAACCGGCTGCAGCAGGGCCCGCGGCTGCAGTTCGCGCTCGACGCGAAGGCGCCGGAGCAGGGCTGGGGCACGGCGGTGAAGGACCTGCCGGTGTCCTGGTGCGCGGCACCGGGCAGCCAGCTGCGCTGAGACGGACTGTGCCGTTCGCGGTGACCCAGCGAACGCCACGGCACGACAGGGCCCTGATCCATTAGGCTTGAGCATCCAGCGGAGTCCGGGAAGACGATGAACGACAACGGCAGCAGTCCCAGCAAGCGCGCCGGCAAGGCGGTGACGGTGACCGACATCGCGCGTGCCATCGGCGTGTCACGGGCAACCGTGTCGCTGGTGCTGCGCGGCAGCCCACTGGTCAACGTCGATACCCGCGCCAAGGTCGAGGCCGAACTGCGCCGCCAGCGTTATGTCTACAACCGCGCGGCGGCCAACCTGCGCCGGCGCACGTCATCAAGCATCGCGCTGGTGATCAACGATCTGTCCAACCCGTTCTTCGCCGAATTCGCCTCCGGTGTGGACGAGGCGCTGGGTGGACGCGGTTACGTGACCCTGCTGGGCAGTACCGGTGAATCGCCGGAGCGCCAGCAGGCGGTGTTGTCCACGCTGATGGAGCACACCCCGGCCGGCCTGATCCTGTCACCGGCCGAGGGCAGCGATACCGCGCAGTTGCGGCAGGCGTTGGGCGCCAATGCCAACGTGCTGCTGTTCAACCGCGAGCTTGAAGGGGCTGACTGGGATTTCCTCACCCTCGACAACCAGCACGGCGCCTATCTCGCCACGCGCCACCTGATCGAGCGCGGCCATCGCCAGATTGCTTTCTTCGGCGGCCACGCCGCATCGAGTTCGTGCCACCAGCGCCGTGCCGGTTTCCAGCAGGCGCTGGCCGAGGCCGGTCTGTCGCTGCCGCCGGGCTGGATGATCGAATCTGCACCGAACCGTCTGGAAGCCGCCGCGCGCACCGATGAGTTGTTTGCCGACGGCCATCGCCCGAGTGCGGCGGTCTGCTACAACGACACCGTCGCGCTGGGCCTGATGCTGGGCCTGAATTCGCGTGGCATCCGTCCGGGCGGCGATTTTGCCGTTACCGGTTTCGACGATATTTCCGAAGCTGCGGTGGCGGTGCCGCCGTTGACCACGCTCACCGCCGACCCGCGCGAGCGTGGCCGCCAAGCTGCGGCGCTGCTGCTGCAACGACTGGACGAACCGGACGCGCCGCCACGGCGCACGGTCGCACCGGTGCAGCTGCGCATCCGCGAAAGCAGTGCAGCACGGCCGAACTGATTCCTTCCATACACCCCTTCCACGCAACAACGACCTTCCGCGCAACGAGGCGCGTACCGCATGCCGATCTCCGCAACGCCCCGTCCACCGGGTTCCTCCAGCAGCCAGGCACCGGTCATGAATGCCCGTGCTGCTCTGGCGGTCGCCACCACCATCTTCTTCATGTGGGGCTTCCTGACAAGCCTCAACGACGTGCTGATCCCGCATCTGAAGGCGGTGTTCGAGCTGAACTACACCCGCGCGATGCTGGTGCAGTTCACCTTCTTCGGCGCGTACTTCCTGATGTCGGTGCCGGCCGGTCGGCTGGTGGCCCGTCTGGGCTACAAGAAGGGCATCATCGCGGGCCTGCTGATCGCAGGCGTGGGCGCGCTGGGCTTCTGGCCGTCGGCCGCGCTGCGCACCTACGAAGCCTTCCTTGCATCGCTGTTCGTGCTGGCCAGCGGCATCACCGTGCTGCAGGTCGCTGCCAATCCTTACGTCGCGCTGCTTGGCCCGGAACAGACCGCATCGAGCCGTCTGACCCTGGCGCAGGCGCTCAATTCGCTGGGCACCACGCTGGCACCGCTGTTTGGTGGCTTCCTGATCCTCAGCACCGCAGTGAAGAGCGGCGATGAGATCGACGCGATGCCGGTGGCCGAGCAGATGGCCTACCGTGCCGCCGAGGCGCAGTCGGTGCAGGGCCCGTACGTGGGCCTGGCCATCGCGCTGGTGCTGCTGGCGGTGTTCGTCTACCTGTTCCGCCTGCCCAGCCTGACTGAGTCGACCGAGCAGGCCGACAGCGGCCACCACACGCTGCTGGATGCCCTCAAGCACCCGCACGTGCTGTTCGGCGTGCTGGCCATCTTCTTCTACGTCGGCGCCGAAGTGTCCATCGGCAGCCTGATGGTGAACTACCTGGCGCTGCCGGAGATCGGCGGCATGACCGAACAGCAGGCCACGAACTACGTGTCGGCCTACTGGGGCTGCGCCATGGTCGGCCGTTTCGCCGGCGCGTGGCTGCTGGCCAAATTCTCGCCGCGCCGCCTGCTGGCCGGTTTCGCCGCTGCCAACGTGGTGCTGCTGGTCGTCACCCTGACGTCGGGCGGCAAAGTCGCGCTGTACGGCATCGTGGCGACCGGTCTGTTCAACTCCATCATGTTCCCGACCATCTTCTCGCTGGCCATCGAACGCCTGGGACCGTTGACCAACAAGGCCTCCAGCCTCTTGATCATGGCCATCGTCGGCGGCGCGATCATCCCGCTGCTGCAGGGCATGCTGGCCGACCGCATCGGCCTGCACCTGAGCTTCGTGCTGCCGGTGATCTGCTACGTCTACATCATTTTCTACGGTCTTGTGGGCTCGCGCCCGCCGGCTGTCCGCACGCAGGGAGGCTGAGTCCGGAATGGGTTCCATCGTTTGCTTCGGCGAAATTTTGATCGATCTACTAGCGCAGCCGCCGGCCTCGGCCGATACGCCGCGCGCGTTCCTGCAGTACGCCGGCGGGGCGCCGGCCAACGTTGCCGTGGCGGCAGCGCGACTGGGCGCCAAGACCCAGTTCGTCGGCATGCTCGGCCGTGACATGTTCGGTGACTTCCTGGCCGACAGCCTGGTCGAGCACGGCGTGGGCACGGATTACATCGTGCGTACCGATGCGGCGAAGACCGCGCTGGCCTTCGTCGCGCTCGACGCCAGTGGCGAGCGCAGCTTCAGCTTCTACCGCCCGCCAGCGGCAGACCTGCTGTTCCGTGACAGCGATTTCCAGGCCGCCTGCCTCGACAGCGCGCAGTGCTTCCACGTCTGCTCCAACAGCCTGACCGAGCCGGCCATCGCCGAGGCGACCTTTGCCGGCATGGATCGTGCCCGTGTGGCCGGTGCGGTGGTCAGCCTGGACCTCAACCTGCGTCCCGCGCTGTGGCCGGCCAACGAGGACCCGACGCCGCGCCTGTGGCAGGCGCTGGAACGCGCCGATCTGGTGAAGCTGGCGCGCGAGGAGCTGGACTACCTGGCCGCGCCGCTGGGCGCTGATGGCGAGGCGACGGTGCTGCGGCGCCTGCTGGCCGCGCAGGCGCGCTGGGTCATCGTTACCGACGGTGCGGCTACGCTGCATTGGTACACCCGCGACAACCACGGCACGGTCACCAGTTTCCGCGTGGCCACGGTCGACACCACGGCTGCTGGCGATGCCTTCGTCGGTGGCGTGCTGGTCGGCCTGCTGGAGCGCGGTGGGGCGGGCGCTGGTTTCGCCGCGTTCTGCCAGGACCCGGAGGCGATCACCGCCACGCTGCGCTTCGGCGCCGCCGTGGGAGCGCTGGCTGTTACCCGCAAGGGCGCGTTCGCCGCGATGCCCTCGCTCGATGAAGTGCAGCAGCTGCTGCAGGCCCAGGACATTACCGCATGAGCGCCTCGCCCGATTTCCGTTCGCCCGCGTTCCTGCGCGCGCATATCGCCGACACGATGGCGTTCTACCACCCGCGCTGCATCGATCCGGACGGTGGCTTCTTCCACTACTTCCGTGATGACGGCAGCATCTACGATGCCAGCCACCGCCACCTGGTGAGCAGCACCCGTTTCGTCTTCAACTACGCGATGGCCTACCGCGAGTTCGGCAATGCCGAATACCGCGAGGCCGTCGAGCACGGCGTGCGCTACCTGCGCGAGGTGCACCGCAACCCGGCCACCGGCGGCTATGCCTGGACCCTGCGCGATGGCAAGGTCGAGGACGACATGAACCACTGCTACGGCGTGGCGTTCGTGCTGCTGGCCTACAGTTGCGCGCTGAAGGCCGGTATCGAACAGGCGCGTGTGTGGATGGACGAGACCTGGCAGCTGCTGGAAGCGCGCTTCTGGGAGCCACAGTACGGCCTGTACAAGGACGAGGCCGATGGCCAGTGGAACTTCACCGGCTACCGCGGCCAGAACGCCAACATGCACATGTGCGAGGCGATGCTGGCGGCGTTCGAGGCCAGTGGCGAGCAGCGCTATGTCGAGCGCGCGTTGCAGCTGGCTGACAACATGACCCGCCGCCAGGCCGCCAAGGCCGGTGGCCTGGTCTGGGAGCATTATGATTCCAACTGGGAAATCGACTGGGACTACAACCTGGACGACCCCAAGCACCTGTTCCGCCCGTGGGGCTTCCAGCCGGGCCATCAGACCGAATGGGCCAAGCTGTTGCTGATCCTCGATCGCCACGTGCAGGCGGACTGGCTGGTGCCGACCGCGCAGCACTTGTTCGATGTGGCCGTGGCGCGCAGCTGGGACGACGCCCGGGGCGGCTTGTACTACGGTTTCGCGCCGGAATCGCGCCGGCAGCCGGGCATGGATGGCGCGCCGATCGGTGGCGACAGCTTCGTCTGCGACGACGACAAGTACTTCTGGGTGCAGGCCGAAACGCTGGCCACCGCCGCACTGATGGCCAAGCGCACCGGCGATGACCGCTACTGGCAGTGGTACGAACGCATCTGGGCGTATTCGTGGGAACACTTCGTCGACCACCAGTACGGTGCCTGGTTCCGCATCCTCGATGCCGACAACCGCAAGTACAGCGACGAGAAGAGCCCGGCCGGAAAGGTGGATTACCACACCATGGGCGCGTGCTACGAAGTGTTGAACGTGGTGCGCTGAAGATCGTTCGAATGCAGCAGTGCCAGGCCATGCCTGGCAATCCGAAATCGGTAGCGCCGGGCGACGCCCGGCGGAAAAACAGGAGCTCCGCGTGCACCGTCTTTCCCTCGTTGTCCGTCTGCTCCTGCTGCTGATTGCAGCGTCCGCTTTCCCGGCAACGGCGGCGCCTTTGCAGGCGCAATGGCAGTTCCGCATGCTGCCTGGCGATTCCCAGGGTGCTGCCCATCCGGGCCTGCAGCAATGGCGTGCGGCGAAGGTGCCGGGCAGCGTGCACACCGACCTGCTGGCGCATGCACTGATCCGCGATCCATACGTCGGTGCGCCTGAGGCCGAGCTGCAATGGATCGGCCTGGCGGCCTGGGAATACCGGGCCCGCTTCGACGTGGATGCGGCGACGCTGGCCAAGCCCAATGCCGAGCTTCGCTTTGACGGGCTGGATACCTATGCCGAGGTCAGCCTCAACGGCAAGCCGCTGCTGCGTGCAGACAACGCGCACCGCACGTGGCGTGCGCGCGTGGAAGGGCGTCTGCGCGCGAACGACAACGAACTGCAGATCGTGTTCCGATCGCCCATCCGCACCCTGCTGCCGGGCGTGCAGGCGATGCCGCACAAGATTGCCGGCAACTATCCTTCGCCCTATGGGGATGAGCCCAAAGACGCGATGGTCGGCAACTTCGCGCGCAAACCGGCCTACCACTTCGGTTGGGACTGGGGCCCGCGCTATGTCACCGCCGGCGTCTGGCGCGGGGTCGACCTGCAGGCCTGGGATACGCACCGCCTGACCGATCTTGCCGTGCGCACCGATGCATTAAGCGCGGAACAGGCGAAGCTGGCGGTGTTGCTGCAGGTGGAGCAGGGCAACGCTGCCGGTTCTGCGGTGGTCAATGTCGATGTGCGCGATCCGCAAGGCCGCAGCGTGGCCCAGGTGCAGCGCACGGTGCTGTTGAAGCGCGGCCAGAACGCTGTCGAAGTACCAGTCGAACTGGTCAAGCCGCAGCGCTGGTGGCCGGTCGGCCACGGTGCACAGGACCGCTACACCGTGCAGGCCCGCCTGGATGATGGCGCCGATGCAACGCGGGTGCGCGAGCAGCGCATCGGCCTGCGCACGGTTGAGCTGCGCCGTGAGGAAGACGGCAAGGGTGGACAGGGCTTCGCCTTCGTCATCAACGGTGTGGAGATCTTCGCCAAGGGCGCCAACGTCATTCCGTTCGATGCGTTCCCCGCACGCGTCGATGCCGCACGCCTGCGCCAGGTGCTGACCGCCGCACGCGACGCCAACATGAACATGCTGCGCAACTGGGGCGGTGGCTACTACGAGGACGATGCGTTCTTCGACATCGCCGACGAACTGGGCCTGCTGGTCTGGCAGGACTTCATGTTTGGCGGCGGCATGCAGCCGGGTTACGATCCAGCTTTCCGTGCCAGCGTGACGGCCGAGGCGCGCGACAACGTGCGCCGCCTGCGCCATCACCCCAGCATCGTGCTGTGGTGTGGCAACAACGAGGAAGAAACCGCCTGGAAGGACTGGGGCCACGGCCGCGACCTGAAGGCGGCCGACCCGGCGTTTGCAGCGAAGGTGTGGCAGGGCTATGTCGACCTGTTCGGCAACGACCTGCGCCAGGTGGTGGGCGAGGAGGGGCTGGGCGTGCCGTACTGGTCCAGTTCGCCCAGCAACGATCTGGACGAGAAAGCCAACGACTCCACCCGCGGCGACAAGCATTACTGGCAGGTCTGGGGCAATCCGGCACTGCCGGTGCAGGCCTACCTGCGCGAGACGCCGCGCTTCATGTCCGAGTACGGGCTGCAGGCGTGGCCGTCGGTAGCGACGGTGGACCAGATCGCCACCCGTGCCGAGCAGCGCATCGACAGCCCGGTGATCCGCGCGCACCAGAAATTCATGGCGGGCGAGGGCAACAGTCGCCTGCTGCATTACATCGAACTGGGTTACGGCACGCCGAAGGACTTCGAGGACTTCGTCTACCTCAGCCAGGTGATGCAGGCCGATGGCATCGCGCTGGCGGCGCTGCATCATCGTGCCTCGCGGCCGTACACGATGGGTTCGCTGTACTGGCAGCTCAACGACGTCTGGCCGGGGGCCTCGTGGTCCAGCGTGGACTACTTCGGTCGCTGGAAGGCGTTGCACTTCGCGGCCCGGCGCTTCTTTGCGCCGGTGACGGTGGCCGTGCTGCGCGACGAGGGCAGCACACGGGTGCGGTTGCTCAACGACGGTGCCGCGCTGGATGCACGTTGGCGGCTGCGGGTGATGGATGTGGACGGCAAGGTGCTGCGCCGTCGCGAGGACGCGGTGACGTTGCCGGCGGCGGGCGTCATCTCGATCGGTGATTTCGGCGATGCCGAGCTGCTGGCCGGTGCCGATCCGAAGCGCACCGTGGCGGTATTCGAGCTGCTGCAGGATGGCAAGGTCAGTGCGAGCCAGGTGGTCGGTTTCGTCGAGGCCAAGGACCAGGTGCTGCCGCGGCAGAAGCTCAAGGCCACCTTGTCCATCGAAGGCGACCACTATCGACTGCGGCTGGAAAGCGCGGCCTACGTGCGCGCGACGTGGATCGATTTCGGTGCGCTGGATGTGCAGGTCGAAGAGAACCTGCTGGACCTGTTGCCCGGCGAAACCCGCGATATCGCGGTGCGTGGCCCGGTGGACCTTACGACCCTGCGCGAAGCAATGAAGCTGAAGACCCTCAACGATCGTTGAGGGCGGCGCATCCCGCATTGGTGGGTGCCAACCTTGGTTGGCACACCCGGAACATGCCAACCAAGGTTGGCATCTACCCGTCGCTTTACAACTGGATCTGCTGGAAATTCTCGACCCGCTCATGGCCGTTGGCGGCCTGGCCGATGCGCGGCATCGGGTAATCATCCAGGCGATCGATCAGGCGGGTCTGCAGGCCGGCTTCGCGGGCGGCGTCCAATTCCTCCACCACATCGGACAGGAACAGGATCTCGCCGGCCGGCACGCCGATCGCCTGCACGATGCGGCGGTAGCTGTCGGCCTCTCGCTTGCCGCCGATCTCGGTATCGAACCAGCCCGACACCAGCGGGCTGAGGTCACCGGCATCGCTGAAACCGAAGAACAGCTTCTGCGCCGGCACCGAGCCGGAGGAGTACACGTACAGCGGCAGGCCGGCAGCGTGCCAGCCCTTCAGCACCGGCGCCACTTCCGGGTAGAAGTGCGCGGTGTAATCGCCGCGACGGTAGCCTTCGTCCCAGATCAGGCCCTGCAGTGCCTTCAGTGCGGTGTGCTTGCGGTCCTGGTCGATCCAGCCCTGCAGCGTCTCGGCCACCAGGGTGTCCTGGCAGGCGCCGCCGATCTCGGCAGCCACCGCGTCCAGCCAACGGCGGACCTCCGGCTGCTGGCCATGTTCGGCGACGAACGCCGGCAAGGCCTTGCGGGCATAGGGGAACAGCACGTTCTTGACGAACGAGATGCTGCTGGTGGTGCCTTCGATGTCGGTCAGGATGACGCGGGGCTGCATGGATCAGGACGCCTGGGTAGGTACGTAGCGGGGGAATTTCTGCGCGATGTCGGTGCCAGTGAAATGGCCGACCCAGCCGTCCGGCTCGGTGAAGAAGCGGATCGCCACGAAGCTGGGCTCATCGCCCATGTCGAACCAGTGGGTAGTGCCATCGGGCACCGCGATCAGATCGTCCTTCACGCACTCGATCTCATAGACCTTGTCGCCCACGTGCAGGGTGAACAGGCCGGAGCCTGCGACGAAGAAGCGCACCTCGTCTTCCTTGTGGAAGTGCTCGTCGAGGAACTTCTTGCGCAGCTCGGCGCGGTTGGGGTTGTCCGGGGCGATCGAGGCCACGTCCACGCTCTTGAAGCCGCGCTCCGCCACCAAGCGGTCGATGTCAGCGCGGTACGCCGCGAACACTTCATCCTGGCTGGCGCCCGGCGCAACCGGTGCGGTGGCCTGCCAGCGTTCGAAGGTGACACCGATCTTCTGCAGTTCGGCAGCGATGACCGCGCCGTCCTGGGTGTCCAGCAGCGGCGATTCGGGGCGGGTGTCGTCGTAGATGCGCAGTCGGCTCATGGCGGCAGCTTGAACGTCTCGGGGGGAAGACAGGGTAGCAGGGTGGGGGCGAGGCGCAGATTCCGGATCGGCATCTGCGCATGCGCGCGGGTTCAGCCGCGCAGCTTGCGCAGTTCCAGTTCGCAGTGGAACAGGAACTCGAACGCTTCCAGGTGGCGGCGTGCTTCGGCCATGTCACGGCCCCAGGCGTACAGGCCGTGGCCGTCGATCAGGTAGCCCCAGAGCGGCTGGCGATCGAGCAGGTCATCGACCTGCGCCGAGAGCACGTTCATGTCCTGGGTGTTGGCGAACACCGGCACGTCGATGGCCATCTCATGGGTGCTGTTGCCGGCAAAGGCCTTCAGCAGTTCATAGCCTTCCAGGCGGATGTGGCCCTGCGGCGCATACAGCCGCGAGGCGATGGTCTGCACCGGCGAATGGGTGTGCAGCACGCAACCCACTTCGGGGAAGCGGCGGTACAGCTGGGTGTGCAGCAGGGTTTCGGCGGACGGGCGCAGCGGGCGGCCGACGGCCTGGCCGTCGAAGTCCACCACCATGATGTCGTCCTCGATCAGGCGGCCCTTGTCCTTGCCCGAGACGGTGATCGCCGCATGGCGGTCGTCCAGGCGGTGGGAGAAGTTGCTGCTTGTGGCCGGGGTCCAGCCGGCGTGGGCCAGTTCGCGGACGTTGTCGATCAGCAGCTGGGCCAGTTCGCTCAGGCGCGCGGTGTCGTACGGGAAGGTGGGGGTGTCCATGGCCGCCATTTTACGTGATCCGGCCCGTAGCTGGGCCTGCTCGAAAGCTGTTGGTCTGCTGCACGCGCGAGGCCGCACAGTGCGCTGGAAGGGGCCGGGTTGGGTTTGGATCGAGGCAGGCCAAGCGCTGGCTGAATGGGGAGGTTAGCGTTCGCGCTGGAAGCGATTCCGGTCGTGGACAGTCTTGCTGTCGGCAAACACCATCGGAGTGCCGCAGGAGTTCCGGGCGAGCATCAAGGACAGGAGAACTACGATGATCACGCGCGCGATGGTGTTTCTGGGGGTGATCAGTGTCGTGCTGGCCAGCAGTGGCTGCGCGATGGAATGGGTGAGGATGGATGCAGCGGCGCCGCCGTTCGGTGCCACCCACGCGGGCTGCCGGGCCCAGGCCGGCGAGCACTGGCCGGTGCGGAACGAAGTGGCCACGCGCACGGTCTACGAGGACCAGCGGGTGCCCTGCAGGCTTGATGAAGTCTGCGCCATTGACGGCAAGTACAACATGGTACCCATGCCGAAAGAGGAGAGTTACATCGTGGACGTCAATGCGTCCGACCGCAGCAGCGAGTTCAATGCCTGCATGGCCGGTGCCGGCTGGCAGCAGCAGCTCATCTGGTTCAATCGCCGCTAGGCGGGGCCGGCGCAGCGGACGACGGCTGCTCGACAGGTTGCTGCTCAACGGACTCGAGGCAACAGTGGCCAGCGGAGAATGACGTGGCTCTGCGAACCGTTTAGGCGTTGAGGCTGGAGACGAGCAGGGAGCAGGACAAGAACACGTACGACGTGGATGGAAAGTATGAGCGCGTGCAGCGGCCGGAAATCGAGAGCGGCGTCCTGGACGTGAACCAGGGCCGCTACCGTGGCGCACGCACCTGCAGCATGTGGAACTGGGAACCGGTCGTAACAGGAGCGCTGGTTGTGGCAACCGGAACCGGAAGCGGCGCGTTAGCACCGCGACATGGCAGGGAAAGGATGATGGAGATGGGTACGTGTATGCGAATGGCCGTGGCTGCGGGGCTTGCGCTGTTGACCGGCGGTTGTGCGACCGAATGGGCACGCTTCAGCGACCATGCCGATCCGCTGGATGAGTCGCGTTGGCGCTGCAGGGCAGAGGCCAACGAGAAGTGGCCGGAGAAGATGGACGTTGTCGAGCGCACCGAGGAGATCGAGGTGCTGACGGTCTGCAAGGAAGGCGAGACATGCGACGTGGATGGCAAATACAAGAAGATGCTGATGCCAAAGACCGAGCGCTACACCGTGGACGTCAACGCCAAGGAGAATCACGAGCACTTCATGGGCTGCATGGGCGGCGCAGGCTGGATACAGAAGACCATCTGGTTTGGCCGCAGATGATCATCGTCGGGCGCCTTGGTCGCTGGGAATGACCATCATCCACGCATGGCGTGGATCTACCGGACGTGCCGGGAAAGTGTCAGGGGCGGGGAGGCATGGGTTCGCGGGGGTGTCCGCGGCATGGATGCCGCGGCCAAGCCTCCAGGGATGGATTCACGGCGTCCCCCGCTAACCCATGTCTCCCCGCCAAACCCTCAACCCAGCTGTTGCTCTGGAAGTTGCTCCGGCTCCGGCGGGTGCAGGGCCGCAGGCCCTGCAATCCCTTTATTTCGCGCGCAGGCGGCTGTGCCGGAACCCGTAGCAGAAATAGATCACGAAGCCGACGAACGTCCATACACCCATCAGCATCCAGTTGTGCATCGTCATCGCCGACAACAGCGCCAGGCAGCTCAGCACGCCCAGGCTGCAGATCAGCCACGCCATCGGCATGCGGAACGGCCGCGGCAGGTCGGGCTGGGTGCGGCGCAGGATCAGCACGCCGGCGCACACCGCCGCGAATGCGATCAGCGTGCCCATCGAGGTCAGCTCGCCGAGGATGTCCAGCGGGAACAGCGCCGCCAGCAAGGCGATGCCGATGCCGGTGATCACGGTGTTGATGTGCGGGGTGCGGTACTTCGGATGAATCTTGGTGAACACCGGCGGCAGCAGGCCGTCGCGACCCATGATCATGAAGATGCGCGGCTGGCCGATGATCATCACCAGCACCACCGAGGACAGGCCGACCAGCGCGCCGACCTCGACCACCCAGCGCAGCCAGCCCAGCTGCGGGTGCGCCGCCACGGCAGTCACCACCGGCTCATCGGTGCCCAGCAGCTGGAACGGCACCAGGCCGGTCATCACCGCGGCCATCGCGATGTACAGCACGGTGCAGATCACCAGCGACAGCATCATGCCGAACGGCATGTCGCGCTGCGGATTCTTCGATTCCTGCGCGGCCACCGACACCGCCTCGAAACCGATGTAGGCGAAGAACACCATCGCCGCGCCACGCAGCACACCTTCCATGCCGTACTTGCCAGGGCCTTCGTTGGCCGGGATGAACGGGGTCCAGTTGCTGGTGTCCACGTACTTCCAGCCGACCACGATGACCAGCACGATCAGGCCGGTCTTGAGCACGACCATCGCCATGTTCATCGCCGAAGACTTGCTGATGCCGACGTAGCACAGCCAGGTCAGCAGCAGCACCAGGGCCGCAGCAGGCAGGTTGGCGATCGCGCCGGTCGGGCGCAGCTGTGCGTCGAGCGGGGCACTGACCAGCGCGGCCGGTAGATGGATGTCGAACTGGCTGAGCAGGCTGAGGAAGTAGCCGGTCCAGCTGACCGCCACCGCCGAGGCGGAGACGCCGTATTCGAGCACCAGCATCCAGCCGATGAACCAGGCCGAGAGCTCACCGAAGGTGGCGTAGGTGTAGGTGTAGGCGCTGCCGGAGACCGGCACCATCGAGGCAAATTCGGCGTAGGCCAGCGCGCAGAAAGCGCAGCAGATGGCGGCCAGCACGAAGGACAGCATGATCGCCGGGCCGGCGTGGTTGGCGGCGGCTTGGCCGGTGATGACGAAGATGCCGCCGCCGATCACCGCGCCGATACCCAGGGCGGTCAGGCCCCAGGGGCCGAGGTGGCGGCGCAGGCTGAGGCCGTTGGCGTCTTCATGGGCGGCATGCGGGTGCTTGGTGGCCCACAGTTGCTTGAACATGTGTGGTGGTCTTGTCGAAGCGCGCCACGGGCGGCGCGCGGGGAAAACGGACGGGCCGGCGCGAGGCCGGCCCGTAGGCGGATCAGGGCGACTTGGCCAGCTTGCTGTTGCGGATGCCGTAGCCCAGGTAGATCAACAGGCCGAGCAGCGTCCAGCCCACGAACAGATGCCAGTGGACCACGAACGCCTGCCAGAACAGGAACAGGCAGGTGGCCGCGCCCAGCGGGCAGATGATCCATACTGCCGGCACACGGAACGGGCGATGGATCTCCGGCTTGGAATAGCGCAGCACCAGCACGCCGATGCAGACCGTGGCGAACGCCAGCAGGGTGCCCATCGAGACCAGTTCGCCCAGCACGTTCAGCGGCACCAGGCCGGCCAGCGCGGCGGCGATCACGCCGACCACGATGGTGGCGACGTACGGGGTGCGGAATCGGGCGTGGACCTTGCCGAAGAACTTCGGCAGCAGGCCGTCGCGGGAGATGGTGTAGGCGATGCGGGTCTGGCCCATCATCATCACCAGCACCACCGAGGACAGGCCGGCGATGGCGCCGATCTCGACCAGGGTCTTCAGCCAGGACAGGGTCGGGTAGGGCTCCAGCGCGGTGGCCACCGGCTTGTCGGTGCCCAGCAGGTGGTACGGCATCATGCCGGTCAACACCGCACAGACGATGATGTAGACGATGGTGCACACCGCCAGCGAACCGAGCAGGCCAATCGGCATGTTGCGCTGCGGGTCCTTGGTTTCGCCGGCGGCGGTGGAGACCGCATCGAAGCCGATGTAGGCGAAGAACACGATGGTGGCCGCGCGGAACACGCCGCTCCAGCCGAATTCACCCGGCACGCCGGTGTTTTCCGGAATGAACGGCTGCCAGTTGGCCGGGTCGATGTGGGCCGCGCCGATGCCGATGAACAGGCAGATCACGGTGACCTTGATCGCCACGATGATCGCGTTGACGAAGGCCGACTGGGTCACGCCCACGTACAGCAGGCCGGACACCGCCGCCACGATCAGCACCGCCGGCAGGTTGAACAGCTTGCCGGAGGCGATGAACTCGCTGCCGGTCCAGGCAATGGGAGCTGCGCTGAGTGCATCCGGGAAAGGCATGTGCAGCGTGGTGGTGATGAAGCTGATCAGGTACGCCGACCAGCCCACCGCGACCGAGGCCGAGGCGAACAGGTATTCCAGCACCAGGCACCAGCCGATGAACCAGGCCATGCCTTCGCCGAGAGTGGCGTAGGAGTAGGAGTAGGCACTGCCGGAGACCGGCATCATCGCTGCGAACTCGGCGTAGCACAGGCCCGCCAGGGCGCAGGCGAAACCAGCGATGACGAACGACAGCATCACTGCCGGGCCCGCGTGGTTGGCTGCGGCCTGGCCGGTCAGCACGAAGATACCAGCGCCGATCACCGCACCCACGCCAAGCAGGATGAGGTGTTTAGCCGTGAGGGTCCGTTTCAACGTGGCTTCGCCGTCCAGGCTGCCTTCGATGGGTTCGCCGGCATCGACGTGCCCGGCCGGCTGGACCGGCTTGACCCTCAACAGAGCTTTCAGCATGCAGTACTTCCTAGTGATCGGATTGGGTGGGCCGCCGATACGTTGCCGGCAACCCTGGAATGGTGAAGGCCGCGCGAACGGCCCGCTGTACCTTAGCCAAAGCTGAAGCCAACGCACAAGCGCAATCGCAACAATGAACGGCGATAATGAGCAGTATTTTTCCAAACGCCGCCCATTCATGAGCCACGCCGCCGAAACCCTTGCCGTGCTTGACGATCGCCTGCGCGGCCTGCTGCGGGACTACGCCCGCCGCGAGCCCGCCCACGACGCACTGGCTGCCGAATTCGGCACATTGCTGGACGATCCGGAAGATCCGTTCCGTCGTGAACGGCTGGCTGGCCACTTCACCGCCAGCTGCTGGCTGGTCAGCGCCGACGGTCAGCGCCTGCTGCTGACCCACCACCGCAAGCTGCAGCGCTGGCTGCAGCTGGGCGGTCACGCCGACGGCGACCGCGACCTGGCCCGGGTGGCGCTGAAGGAAGCCGAGGAAGAGTCTGGCCTGACCGGCCTGGTGCTGGAAGACCCGGCCATCTTCGATCTGGACAAGCATTGGATTCCGGAGCGCAAGGACGTACCGGGGCACTGGCACTACGACGTGCGTTTCGTGATCCGGGCGCTGGGTGGTGAGGCCTTCGTGCTCAGCGAGGAGTCACTTGACTTGGCCTGGCGGCCGGTGACCGAGGTCGCCGCCGATCCGGAATCGGATGAATCGATGCAGCGCATGGCGCGCCGGTGGTTGGCGCGCTAGCGACCTGTGGAGCCGAGCCGATGCTCGGCTCTACAAGTGCATGGCGGGATCGGCGGGATCCGCGTCAATACAGAATGCGCGTGCGCAGCGTGCCCGCAATCGCGGCCAGCTCGTCGCGCACGGCGGCGGCCTGGGCCTCGCTGGCGGTGATGTCGATCACCACGTAGCCCACCTTCGGGTCGGTGCGCAGGAACTGGCCGTCGATGTTGACGTTGTGGCGCGAGAAGATCTCGTTGACCTTGGACAGCACGCCCGGCACGTTCTGGTGGATGTGCAGCAGGCGCAGGCTGTCTGCGTGCTCGGGCAGGGTCACTTCCGGGAAGTTGACTGCCGACAGGGTGCTGCCGTTGTCGCTGTAGCGCACCAGCTTGGCCGCCACTTCGATGCCGATGTTGTCCTGCGCTTCCAGCGTGCTGCCGCCCACGTGCGGGGTCAGGATCACGTTGTCGTGGCGGGTCAGCGGCGATTCGAAGATATCGCCGTTGCCCTTCGGCTCGACCGGGAACACGTCCAGCGCGGCGCCACCGACGTGGCCGCTGGCCAGGGCCGCGTCCAGTGCATCGATGTCGACCACGGTGCCGCGCGCGGCGTTGATCAGGTGCGCGCCCTTGCGCATCTTCGCCAGCTCGGTGCTGCCGATCATCCACTGCGTGGACGGGGTCTCCGGCACGTGCAGGGTGACGATGTCGGCCCGCGCCAGCAGGTCGTCCAGGCTGGCCGCTGCACGGGCATTGCCCAGCGCCAGCTTGGTTTCCACGTCGTGGAAGATCACCTGCATGCCCAGCGATTCGGCCAGCACGCCGACCTGGGTGCCGATGTGGCCGTAACCGATGATGCCCAGGGTCTTGCCGCGCACTTCATGGCTGCCGCTGGCCGACTTCGACCAGCCGCCGCGATGGCATTCGGCATTTTTCTGCGGAATGCCACGGGTCAGCATGATCGCTTCGGCGATGACCAGCTCGGCCACGCTGCGGGTATTGGAGTAGGGCGCGTTGAACACCGGGATGCCGGCCAGCTCGGCCGCGTCCAGATCGACCTGGTTGGTGCCGATGCAGAAGCAGCCCACCGCGATCAGGCGCTTGGCCTCGGCCAGCACCTCGGCGCTGAGCTGGGTGCGCGAACGGATGCCGACGATGTGCGCCTCGGCGATGCGCGCCTTCAGTTCGTCCTCGGGCAGTGCCTTGGTGTGCGCTTCGATCTGGCTGTAGCCGGCGGCGCTGAACACCTCCACGGCGGTCTGGCTGACCCCCTCCAGCAACAGCACGCGGATATCCTGCTTCGGGAACGAGGTCTTCTTCGGCGACATGGGGCGACACGGCCAGTGGGACAGGGGCTGACCACTATGCCAGATCGCAGCGGCCATGGTGCAGTGCGCAATTGGTTGCATCCGTAGCTATCTGTACGGCTGCGGGGGCTGGACGCTGACGCGTGCCGCTGGCACGCTTGCCCGTTCTTCACGCACCGCGCTGGACCGTCATGACCGATTCCCGCATTGCCTCGCTGCAGCAGGCCTGTCCCGGCCTGAAGCTGAAGACCGACCCGGCCGACCTGGAGCATTACGGGCGCGACTGGACCCGGCGCTGGACGCCGGCGCCGCTGGCGATCGCACTGCCGGCCACGGTCGAGGAGGTGCAGGCGGTGATGCGCTGGAGTGCCGGCGAGGGCGTGGCCGTAGTGCCATCCGGCGGCCGTACCGGCCTTTCCGGTGGCGCGGTGGCTGCCAACGGCGAGCTGGTGCTCAGCTTGGAACGGATGAACAAGGCACTGGCCTACGATGCGGTCGATCGCACGTTGGTGGTGCAGGCCGGCATGCCGCTGGAAGCCGTGCACAACGCTGCGCTGGACCACGGCCTGATCTACCCGGTGGATTTCGCCGCGCGCGGGTCGTGCACGATCGGCGGCAACATCGCCACCAATGCCGGTGGCATCCGTGTGATCCGCTACGGCAATACCCGCGAATGGATCGCCGGGCTGAAGGTGGTCACCGCCAGCGGCGAGCTGCTGGAGCTCAACAAGGGCCTGATCAAGAATTCCAGCGGCTATGACTTCCGCCAGCTGCTGATCGGCTCGGAGGGCACGCTGGGCGTGATCGTCGAAGCCACGGTGAAGCTGACCGATCCGCCGCCGGCCAGCAACGTGATGCTGCTGGCACTGCCCAGTTTCGAAGTGCTGATGCAGGTGTTTGCTGCGTTCCGCGCGCGCCTGCAGCTGCAGGCCTTCGAGTTCTTCACCGACCGCGCGCTGGAACATGTGCTGGCGCACGGTGCGCAGGCGCCGTTCGACGAGGTGCATCCGTATTACGTGGTCACCGAGTTCGCCGCCAACGACGAAGCGCAGGAAGCGGCGGCGATGGCCGCCTTTGAAGACTGCATGGGCAACGGCTGGGTCAGCGATGGCGTGATCAGTGCCAGCGATGCCCAGGCGGCCCAGTTGTGGCGCCTGCGCGAAGGCATCACCGAATCGCTGGCGCGCT
This sequence comes from Stenotrophomonas veracruzanensis, assembly GCF_032911525.1. Classification (NCBI taxonomy): domain Bacteria; kingdom Pseudomonadati; phylum Pseudomonadota; class Gammaproteobacteria; order Lysobacterales; family Lysobacteraceae; genus Stenotrophomonas; species Stenotrophomonas veracruzanensis. The sequence goes on along the minus strand of NZ_JAWJTI010000025.1, from coordinate 37,742 downwards.
ACAAGCCCTACAAGAATGACGTCTCGGTGCGGATCTCCGCGATGCCGGCGTTCCTGGCCGAGACCCAGGCACTGATCGGGCAGGCCTATCCGCACTTCGACGTGGTCTGGTTCGGCCATATCGGCGACGGCAACCTGCACATCAACGTGCTCAAGCCCGATGACACCAGCGACGCCGATTTCGTGTCGCAGTGCGAGCAGGTGACCAAGCTGCTGGCGCAGGTGCTGGCGCGCTTCGGCGGCAGCATCTCGGCCGAGCACGGCATCGGCCTGGTCAAGAAGGGCTACCTGGACAGCACCCGTGGCCCGGCCGAGATTGCCCTGATGAAGGCGGTCAAACGCGCGTTCGATCCCCAAGCGCGGCTGAATCCCGGCAAGCTGTTCGACGTTTGAGCCGGGCAAAACCTTCACGCACCCGTTACGCTCCACGGATCCTCACAACCGGCTTAGAACCGATGACCCGTCCGCTTCTGCTGCTCGCCCTGCTGTCCCTGCCGCTGGCCGGCTTCGCTTCCAGCTTCGCCGGCACGTCGGCCGGTTCGGCCACGGGTGCTTCCTCCGGTTCCTCGGGCAGCAGCTCGGGTGATGACAAGGTGGTGCTGGCTGCACGCGACGATGCCGCTGCGTTCGTTGCCAGCGACGGCCAGATCCGTGGCGCCCGCCTGCAGGCCGCGCTGGTCCACCTGCGTGAGCAAAGCGCTGCCGCACAGCAGCAGAGCGATCTGGAACTGGCTCGCGCGCTGCTCGCACGTTGATCCGGGCTGCATGACCTCGGCGTCATCGCTTTCTGTAGAGCCGAGCCATGCTCGGCTGGATGCCCGGCGCATGCGGATCCCAACAGCAGCCGAGCATGGCTCGGCTCCACAGAGGCGCAGCGGGCGCTGCGGGTGGATCGCCGCATTGGCGTGGCTGCTCATCCCTTCCGCCCATGCGGCTGATCGCCTGCAGCTCGATCCCGCCGGTCTCGATCCGGCGCAGCAGCAGCTCGCCAGTCAGACCCTGGCCGACGTGCAGTCACTGCTTCCTGAGGGCCTGCGGCGCGCGTTGCCGGCACGGGTTCAGGTGCACTGGAGTGATGACCTGCCGGCTGATGTGCATGGCCGCGCCTTCGCCGGTCGCATCACGTTGCGCCGCGATCTTCTGGATGATGACGTGCCCGGTGCGCGCCGGGCACGCCGCAGTGCGCTGGTGCACGAACTGACCCATGTTGCCGACCGTACGGGGGCGAACTGGTCGCGCAGTGCGCGCTGGCGCGACCTGGCCGGATGGCAGCGCAAGCCCTGGCATCTCGGTCGCGGCGGCAATGACTTCCATGACCGCAGCCCGGATGCCTATGAGCTGAAGGACCCGGCCGAGTACCTGGCGGTGAACGCCGAGCATTTCGTGCTCGATGGCGAGTTTGCCTGCCGGCGCCCGGCGCTGGCGCAGTGGTACCAGGCCCATTTCGGAGCACCGCCGTCGCTGCCACAGCCGCAGTGCGCTACGACGCTGCCCTTGCTCCAGGCCGAATCGGAAGAAGGCGCAGCATCGCTGCTGCAACTCGACCCGGCGCGCGTCTACGCCGTGGACTACCTGTTCGCCGAAGGCAGTGCGCAGCCGATGAGTCGCTGGGGGCACAGCATGCTGCGGCTGGTGATCTGCCGGCCGGGCCGCGCACCAGGGCCGGACTGTCGCCTGGACCTTGAGTATCACCGAGTGCTGTCGTTCCGCGCGTTCGTCGGCGACGTGCAGATTTCCAACTGGCGCGGCCTGACCGGCGGCTACCCGTCGCGCCTGTTCGTGCTGCCGCTGCAGCAGGTGGTGGACGAATACACCAAGGTAGAACTGCGCGGGTTGCAGTCACTGCCGTTGCGGCTGCAACGCGACGAGATCGCCAGCCTGCTCGAGCGCACTGCACAAGTGCACTGGAGCTATGACGGGCGCTATTACTTCGTCAGCAACAACTGCGCGGTGGAAACCGCAAAGCTGCTGCAGGCGGGGGTGCCGCGGCTGGGCGAGGCCGGGTTGGCCCAGCTGAGCCCGCGCGGCCTGAAGCGGCGACTGGTGCGGCTGGACGCGCTCGACCAGCAGGTGCTGGCCGACCGCAGCGCAGCGCAGGCACAGGGGTATTACTTCGCCTCGGCACGCGACCACTACCAGCAGTTGTTCGGCGTGGCCGCAGCCCAGCTGGCATTGCCCGCACGCGATGTGCGCGGCTGGTTGAAGCTGCCTGCAGAGCAACGGGCACCGTGGCTGCTGAAGGGCGACCTGCGCGCCAGCGCCGGCCTGTTGCTGCTGGAACAGGCCGCGCAGCGGCGCGCCGATCTGCGTGCGCGCGATGTGCTCAAGCGGCAGCTGCTGGGCGCACCGGACAGCACTGAGACCCGCAGCCTGCGTGGGTTGCTGGAGCAGAGCGGGCAGTGGCTGCGCCCGGGGACGCTGCTGCAGGAGGGGGGCTATGGGCTGCCGCTGGCCGACGAGCGGTCGCTGTTGTCTGAAACCGTGGCCACGGCCAGTGCGCAGGCGGTCCCGGCGTGGCAGGCGCTGCGCGTGCAGCTGCGGCAGCAGCTGCCGGTGAAGCAGCGCAACGAAATGGATGCGATCGATGCCAATCTGGCCGCACTGGGTGCACACCTGCGCACGCAGGCAGCCAGTCCGGCTACTGGCGCGGCAGTTCGATGACGAAGCGGCTGCCGCCGGTGCTGCCGGGGATGCAGTAGACGCGACCGCCGTGCGCATCGGCGATGGCCTTGACCACCGCCAGGCCGAGCCCGCTGCCACCGCCTTGGCGCGAGCGCGAACCATCGGCGCGCATGAACGGGGTGAAGATATCCGCGTGCAGTTCCGGGTCGATGCCCGGACCTTCGTCCTCGATCGACACCTGTACGTGGCCGGGTGTGTCGTGCACGGCGATCCGCACCTTGCCGGGGCTGGCATAGCGCCGCGCGTTCTCCAGCAGCGCCAGCAGGGCCTGGCGCAGGCGGGTCGGGTCGCAGTGCGCGTTGTGTTCCTCGCGGCTGGTCTCCAGTTCCAGCACGAAGCCGGCGGCGCGGAACTGCGGGTCGACCAGCGTCATCACCGAATGCACCTCGGCAACTACATCGGTGCGGGCCCGGCGTACATCCAACCGCGCGTTGTCGGACAGGCTCAACACGCGCAGATCCTCGATCAGGCGCGACAGGCCCTCGACCTGCGCCAGCAGGCTGCGGAACTGGGATTCGTCCGGCTGGAACACGCCCTCGGCCAGCCCCTGCAGGCGCCCGCGCAGGATGGTCACTGGAGTACGCAGTTCATGGGCGATGGCCGCATGCCACATCGCGCGCTCGCTCTCCATGTGCTGCAGGCGCCGCGCCATCGCATTGAAATCCTCGACCAGGGTTGCCACTTCGCCCGGTGAGTTTTCCTCGACGCTGGCGCGCGCACCGAGGTCGCCGCCGGCGAGTGCACGCACGCTGTCCACCAGTGAATTCAAGGGCGACAGGATGCGATGTGCAAGGCGGAACGAGGCGGCGATGGCCAAGGCCAGGCCGGTCAGGATCACCCCGACCATCCACGCCAGCTCCGGCCCGGTCGGCAGCCAGCTTTCCGGCTCTTCGGCACTGCCGGGGAAGAACTCGACCAGCACCGCGTACAGCAGCCACGACGACAGGATCATCATCACGATGACGCCGATCACCATCAGCGACATCGAAACGATGATGTGGCGGCTGAGCCCGGAGCGGCGCAGGCGGGCCATCAGCGGTCGGCCATCAGCCGGTAGCCGACACCGCGCACGCTGGCCGGAACATTGACCATGCCTACTTCGTCCAGCTTGCGGCGCAACTTGCTGACGTGGCTGTCGACGGTGCGTTCCAGCGCTTCGCTTTCCGGCAGGCATTCGTGCATCAGTTCGCTGCGGCTGAAGATGCGCGTCGGCGCCAGCGCCATGCAGTGCAGCAGCTTGAACTCGGTGAGCGTGAGCAGCACTTCGTGGCTGTAGCCTTCGCCCTCCACATGCACGGCATGGGTAGCCGAGTCGATCAGCAGCGGGCCCGCCCGCAGCGCGGTCGGTGCGTCCACGCGTGATGCGCGCAACGTACGCCGCAGCACGGCGCGCACGCGTGCTGCCACCTCCGCTGGATTGAACGGTTTGACCACGTAGTCGTCGGCGCCCATGCGCAGCGCGGTCAGTTTGTCCAGGTCCTGGTCCAGTGCGGTCAGCATGATCACCGGTGTTTCACCGCGCTGGCGCAGCTGGGTCAGCACGCTCCAGCCATCCAGGCGCGGCAGCTGCACATCCAGCAGGACCAGGTCGGGGCGGGCGCTGCGGTGCAGGTCCAGGGCGCTGTGGCCGTCGGCGGCGCGCAGCGTACGCAGTCCTTCGCGTTCCAGATAGGCGGTGAGAATATCGGCGATCTCGGCCTCATCCTCGACGATCAGGACGAGGGCGGCGAGGGCAGGGGCGGCATGCATGCAGGGGCGGGGCCTTAAGGTGCTTGCCTCCATCGTATCTCCACAGTTCCTCCATCGAAACCCCATCATCGCCACGCACACTCCACGCTTCAGAACCTATCAGCCGCTTGCGCGGCATTGTGCACAGCAATGAGAACCTTCAGGACTCCGGCCGCGCTGATCGCGACCCTCGCCCTGGCCATGACGGCCTGCTCCGCCCCCGAGGCCACCCCCGAAGCCACGCCACGCGTCAGCGTGATCACCGTCGGCCCGCAGGTGGTGCAGCGCGACGACGAACTGCCCGGCCGCGTGGCCGCCGTGCGCACCGCACAGATCCGTGCCCAGGTGGGAGGCATCGTGCAGCGCCGCCTGTTTGACCAGGGTGCGGAAGTGAGTGCCGGCCAGGCCCTGTTCCAGATCGACCCGGCGGCCTTCCGGGCCGATGTTGATTCGGCACTGGCCGCGCTGCAGCGCAGTGAGGCAGCCTTGGGCCGCAGCCGCGTGCAGTCGCAGCGCCTGGATGCACTGGCCGCCGCACAGGCCGTCAGCCAGCAGCATCGCGACGATGCCAGTGCCGAGTACGAACAGGCCCGTGCGGCAGTGAACGAGGCGCGCGCGATCCTGGCCCGCCGACAGCTCGACCTGCGCTATGCCACGGTCAGTGCACCGATTGCCGGCCGCATCGACCAGGCGCTGGTGACCGAAGGCGCACTGGTCGGCGTGGCCGATACCGAGCCGATGGCGGTCGTGCAGCAGATCGACCAGGTCTACGTCGATGTGCGCCGGCCGGCCGCGCAGCTGGAGTCGCTGCAGCGCAGTGCTGCCGGCGGCGGCGAGCTGCCGGTGACGATCATCGGTGCGGCCGGCAAGCCGTTGTCCGAGCGAGGCCAGATGCTGTTCTCCGGCATCAACGTCGATGCGCGTACCGGTGATGTGATCCTGCGCATCCTGGTCGACAACCCGCAGCGCCAGCTGCTGCCCGGCATGTACGTGCGCGCGAAGGTGCCGCGTGGCGCGCCGGCCAGTGCACTGACCGTGCCGCAGCAGGCCGTGCTGCGCAGCGCCGGTGGCCAGGCCTATGCCTGGGTGATCGGTGGCGATGGCAAGGCGGTGATCCGCACGCTGGAGGTCGATGGCAGCGTTGATCGCCAGTGGCTGGTGCGTACGGGCCTGAAGGCGGGTGAGAAGGTGGTGGTCGAGGGCCAGGAACGCCTGCAGGAAGGCGTGGTGGTCGATGCGCGCGACTGGCAGATGCCGGTCGCCAGCGCCGGTGCAGTGCAGGCCGGCAGCAAGGGCTGAGCCTTTGCCGGGCCGGTCCCTCCAGGAAAATCCAACATGGCACGTTTCTTCATCGATCGCCCGGTGTTCGCCTGGGTGCTGGCGATCTTCATCATTCTGGCCGGCGTGCTGGCGATCCCGCGGCTGGCGGTGGAGCGCTATCCGGCGGTTGCGCCGCCCAGCGTCAGCATCTACGCCAGCTACCCGGGCGCCAGCCCGCAGACGCTGAATGACGCGGTGGTCGGCCTGATCGAGCGCGAGCTGTCCAGCGTCAAGCACCTGCTGTACTTCGAGTCGTCGGTGGACACCTCCGGCGAAGCCTCGATTACTGCGACCTTCAAGCCGGGTACCAACCCGGAGCTGGCGCAGGTGGACGTGCAGAACCGGATCAAGGCGATCGAGCCGCGCCTGCCGCGCAGCGTGCGCCAGAACGGCCTGTTTGTGGAGGCCGCCGATTCGGGTTTCCTGATGCTGGTCGGCCTGCGTTCGCCGGACGCCAGCGTCAGCGAGGCCGCACTGGGCGACTTCATGGCGCGCAACATCATCGAGGAGCTGCGCCGCATCGATGGCGTCGGCCGCGTGCAGCTGTTCGGTGCCGAGCAGGCGATGCGCGTGTGGCTGGACCCGACCCGGTTGACCGGCTACGGGCTGACCATGGGTGACGTGGCGGCTGCCATCGAGCAGCAGAACCTGGAGATCTCACCAGGGCGCATCGGCGATTCGCCAGGTGTGCCGGGCCAACGCATCACCGTGCCCTTGAGCGCCGATGGCCAGCTGTCCACGCCGGAACAGTTCGCCGCCATCGTGCTGCGCGCCGGGGCCGACGGCTCGCGGGTGCTGCTGGGCGACGTCGCCCGCGTCGAGCTGGGCGCGCAGAGCTATGCCTGGGGCACCCGTGAGGATGGCCATCCGGCCACCGCCGCCGGCGTGCAGCTGCGCCCGGGCGCGAATGCGGTGCGTACCGCGTCGGCGGTGCGTGAGCGCATGGCCGAGTTGGCGCCGCTGCTGCCGCGCGGCGTGGAATCGAGCATTCCGTTCGACACCGCGCCGTTCGTCAGGATCTCGATCCAGAAGGTGGTGCAGACCTTGCTGGAAGCGATGCTGCTGGTGTTCGCGGTGATGTACCTGTTCCTGCAGAACTGGCGCTACACGCTGATTCCGGCGCTGGTCGCACCGATCGCGCTGCTGGGCACCTTCGCGGTGATGCTGGCGCTGGGCTTCTCGATCAACGTGCTGACCATGTTCGGCATGGTGCTGGCAATCGGCATCATCGTCGACGACGCGATCGTGGTGGTCGAAGGCGTGGAACGGATCATGGCCGAAGAAGGGCTGCCACCGCGGGAGGCGACCATCAAGGCGATGCGTGAGCTGACCGGCGCAGTGATCGGCATCACCCTGGTGCTGACCGCGGTGTTCATCCCGATGGCCTTGGCCAGCGGCTCGGTGGGCGCGATCTACCGCCAGTTCACCGTGGCGATGGCGGTGTCGATCCTGTTCTCGGCGCTGCTGGCATTGAGCCTCACCCCGGCGCTGTGCGCGACCCTGCTGCGCCCGAACACCCATGGCCATCATGGTCGTGGCGGGCTGTTCGGCGCCTTCAACCGTGGCTTCGAGCGGATGACCGGGCGTTACCAGCGTGGTGTGGCGTCGGTGCTGCAGCGGAGCGGGCGGGTCATGGGCGTGTTCGCCGCGCTGGTGGCGGCGCTGCTGCTGGGCCTGCACTGGCTGCCGGGCGCCTTCCTGCCGGAAGAGGACCAGGGCTACTTCATGACCTCGATCCAGCTCCCGGCCGAAGCCACCGCCGAACGCACGCTGGCGGTGGTGGAAGCGTACGAGCGACATGTGGCCTCGCGCCCGGGCATCGGTTCCAACCAGGCGATCCTCGGCTACAGCTTCTCCGGTTCCGGCCCGAGTGCGGCGCTGACCTACACCATGCTGAAGGACTGGGGCGAGCGCGCAGGTGCTACTGCGGCCGGTGAGGTGGAGGCCGCGCAGAAGGCGATGGCCACGGTTGCCGAAGGCGAGGTGATGAGCGTGATGCCGCCGGCCATCGACAGCCTGGGGCGTTCTTCCGGTTTCTCGCTGGCGCTGCAGGCGCGTACCGGGCAGAGCCAGGCCGAACTGCGCGCGGCCCTGCAGCAGCTGCTGAGGCTGGCCGAGGCCAGCCCGCTGCTGTCCGAGGTGCACGCCGATGGCCTGCCGGCAGGCACCAGCGTGCGGCTGGACATCGACCGCGCCAAGGCTGAGGCAATGGGCGTGGGCTTCGCTGACATCAGCAGCACGCTGTCGGCAGCGATGGGCTCGCAGTACGTCAACGACTTTCCCAACAAGGGCCGGCTGCAGCAGGTGATCCTGCAGGCCGACGCACCCCACCGGATGGAGCTGGAGGACGTGCTGAAGCTGTACGTGCGCAACAGCGAAGGCGGCATGGTGGCGCTGTCCGAGCTGGTTACCCCGCACTGGACCGAGGCGCCACTGCAGCTGCAGCGTTATCTCGGCTTCCCGGCGCTGAACCTGTCCGGCGCGCCAGCCACCGGCGTGTCGACCGGTCAGGCCATGGCGGAGATGGAGCGGTTGGCCGGGAAGCTGCCATCTGGCTTTGCCCTGCAGTGGACCAGCCAGTCGCTGCAGGAACGCGAATCGGGCGCGCAGGCACCGTGGCTGTTGCTGCTGTCGATGCTGGTGGTGTTCCTGGTGCTGGCGGCGCTGTACGAGAGCTGGTCGATCCCGCTGGCGGTGATGCTGGTGGTCCCGCTGGGTCTGCTCGGTGCGGTTGCTGCGGTGTTGTTGCGGGGCATGCCCAACGACGTGTTCTTCAAGGTCGGCATGATCACCGTGATCGGGCTGTCGGCGAAGAACGCGATCCTCATCGTCGAGTTCGCGCGCCAGCTGCAGCAGCAGGGTCGCGGCCTGGTTGAAGCAGCGCTGGAGGCCGCGCGGCTGCGCCTGCGGCCGATCGTGATGACCTCGCTGGCGTTCGCGCTGGGCGTGGTGCCGCTGATGCTGGCGCAGGGCGCGTCGAAGGAAACCCAGCAGGCGATTGGAACCGGTGTGTTCGGCGGCATGGTCAGTGCGACCGTGCTGGCGGTGTTCTTCGTGCCGGTCTTCTATGTAGTGGTGCAGGGTGCGCGGCAGTGGATCGCGCAACGCCTGCGCAGGCGCCGGCCGATGCCGGGAGGAACCGTGGATGGAACGGAACATCGTTGAAGATCTGCACGAGCAACAGTTGATGGTGCTGGAGCAGCGCCTGTGCGCGGCCCTGCTGGAAAATGATCACGATGCGCTGACCGCGCTGGTATCGCCGGCGTTGTTCATGATGGATGGCCACGGCGGCCGCATGCTCGATCTGCCCTGGCTGGGCGATTGGCTGGCCGGCGGCCTGCAGGTACGAAGCCTGCAGCTGCAGGCGGTGGAAACCCTTCTGTGTGGCCGCCTGGCACTGCTGTCCAGCGATGTGCGGCTGTCAGTGTTGCAGCAGGGCGAGGAGCGCGTGGTGAAGCTGCGCCTGCTGCGGGTATGGACCTGCAGTTCCGGCGACGGTGGCGCACAGCTGCTGTCGATGGCGGTGCTGGCCGCGTGAGTGCGGTCAGGCCCCTTTCAGGCCCCACTCACCGGCAGGTGGTAGGGTCGATGGTCTCAGTAGTGTCGACAAGGAGTCGAGCCATGCGTGTAGTTCCCAGTCTGTTGGCAGCCTCCCTCGGCTTGGTGCTCGCCGCGTGCCAGCCAGCCCAGCCGCCCGCCGCGGGTGGCAACGATGCCCCGCGTGCCACGCCGCCGCCGAGGGCCGGCACCGAAGGTGGCAGCGAGACCGCCTACCAGTGTGGTGATCTGAGCGTGCGCGCGACCTTCAATGGCGAGGATGCAGCCACGGTGGTGATCGGCGAGCGTACCTTCGCCATGACTTCCGAACGCGCGGCATCCGGCGCCAAGTATGGCGATGGCCAGGGCAACAGCTTCTGGACCAAGGGCAGCGATGACGGCCTGTTGAGCCTGAAGGGTGAGGCCGATCGCGAGTGCCACGCTGTCGAACCCACCGAAGGCGATGGCAGTGCCGGCAAGGCCGCGTTCCGTGCCACCGGCAATGAGCCCGGCTGGCTGGCGGTTGTCGATGGCGACGCGCCGGGCCTGCAGGTGGAAGTTGACTATGGCGAGCGTCGCTTCGACGTCGCCGCGCCCACCGAAGGTGCTGACGGTTGGAGTGGCAAGGCGTCCGATGGCACCGACGTCAAGCTCAGCTTCCAGCGCACCACCTGCCAGGATGACATGAGTGGCGAGGCGTTCGAGGCCAAGGTGAATCTGACCATCGGCACCCGCCAGTACCACGGCTGCGGCAACTTCGGCGCGAAGCAGCCGTAAGCCTTCTGTAGAGCCGAGCCGACGCTCGGCTCTACACGATCGCTACATCCGATGCCCTGCCCGCGGCGAACACGCCGCAAGCAGGGACAGCCAGCCGATCAGCGCGAGGCGCTTAGTCGGCACGGCCCGCGAATTCGCCGGTGGCGGTGTTCACCAGCACGCGCTCGCCGTTGACGATGTACTCCGGCACCATGATTTCGATGCCGGTGTTGAGCTTGGCCGGCTTCGGGCGCTTGGTGGCGGTGCCGCCCTTCAGTTCCGGCGGCGTCTCGATCACTTCCAGCACCACCGAGGCCGGCAGCTGGATCGCCACCGGCTGCTCGTCGATCACCTGCACGTAGATGCCGGTCAGGCCGTCGGTGATGTAGCCGGCATCGTCGCCGATCACGTCTGCGTCCAGGGTGTAGGGGGTGTAGTCCTCGTCATCGAGGAACACGAACGCGTCGCCGTCCTTGTACGAATAGGTGGACTGGCGGCGCAGCAGTTCGACCTCGACCAGGTTGTCGTCGGCATCGAAGCTGGCGTCGAGCTTGTTGCCGCCCGGCACGCTGTACATGATGAAGCGGAAGCGGACGTTGCCGCCGCGACCCTGCGGCGAGCTGCGCTCGATGTCGCGGATCTGGTACACGCCGTTGTTGTACTCGACGACGTTGCCCTTCTTGATGTCGTTGGCTTTCATGGTGATCTAGGTCGTTGGGGGAGGGCGCCGTCCCGGCGCCCGTGGGGAATCACTTCGGAGCGAGGCGGGTAGCGCCGTCCAGGCGGATGGTCTCGCCGTTGAGGTAGGTGTTACCGAGGATGAAGCCGACCAGGCTGGCGAAGTCTTCCGGCTTGCCCAGGCGCGACGGGAACGGAATCGAGGCGGCCAGCGACTGCTGCACGGCTTCGGGCATGCCGTCGACCATCGGCGTCCAGAACACGCCCGGAGCGATGGTATTGACGCGGATGCCGAAGCGCGACAGTTCGCGTGCCATCGGCAGCGTCATCGACACCACGCCGCCCTTGCTGGCGGCATACGCGGCCTGGCCGATCTGGCCTTCATAGGCGGCGATGCTGGCGGTGTTGATGATCACGCCGCGCTCGCCGTCGGTGCCGGCTTCGTTGTGCTGCATGCGGTTGGCCGCAGCCTTGGCGACGTTGAAGCTGCCGACCAGGTTGACCATCACCGTGCCCTGGAAGCCGGCCAGCGGCATCGGGCCTTCCTTGCCGAGCACGCGGCCGGCGCCGAGGATGCCGGCGCAGTTCATCGCCACGTTCAGGCCGCCGAGGAAGTCGTGGGCCTGGTCGATGGCCGCAGCCACGGCCGCCTCATCGCTGACGTTGACGTTGAAATAGCGGGCCTTGTCGGCACCCAGCGCGGCAACGGCGGCTGCACCCTTGTCGTCGTTGAGGTCGAACAGGGCCACCTTGCCGCCCTGGGCGACGAGGTGCTGGGCCACGGCCAGGCCGAGGCCGGAGACGCCGCCAGTGATCACGGCACGTACGGAAGACAGCTGCATTGAACGGTCCTGCAGGTTCGAGAACCGCCGATTCTAACGGAAGCCGCGACCGCCGCCGTTGTGCACTGCGCCGCCTTTGCGGGGCGGCGCAGTGCGGTGGTCAACCGGCCGCGGCCAGCGCCTGCCCGGTACGGCTTGCGGTGGCGCGTCCGAGCAGGCCGGCCAGCCAGCGGCCGGTCTCGGCCAGTGCCGGCAGGTCCACGCCGCTGTCCAGCCCCAGGCCCTGCAGCAGGTAGACCACGTCTTCGCTGGCGACGTTGCCGCTGGCGCCCTTGGCATATGGGCAGCCACCGGCACCGGACACCGCGCTGTCGACCACGCGCACGCCTTCCTCCAGGCAGGTGGCGATGTTGGCGATGGCCTGGCCGTAAGTGTCGTGGAAGTGCACGGCCAACGCCGCCATCGGAATCTCGGCCGCCACCGCCAGCAGCATCGCGCGCGCCTTGCGCGGGGTGCCGACACCGATGGTGTCGCCCAGCGAGATTTCGTAACAGCCCATCTGGTGCAGGGCGCGTGCAACACGCACCACGTCGGCCAGCGGCACTTCGCCCTGGTAGGGGCAGCCGAGCACGGTCGAGACGTAGCCGCGCACGCGCACGCCATCGGCGGCGGCGCGGCGCAGGATCGGTTCAAAGCGGGCCAGCGACTCGTCGATGCCGGCATTGGTGTTGGTGCGGTTGAACGCCTCGGACGCGGCGGTGAACACCGCTACTTCCTCCACGCCCACCGCACGGGCGCGGTCGTAGCCCTGTTCGTTCGGCACCAGTACCGGGTAATGGATGCCGGGCCGGCGCTGGATGCCGGAATAGACCTCGGCGGCGTCGGCCAGCTGCGGGATCCACTTCGGGCTGACGAAACTGGTCGCCTCGATGCTGCGCAGGCCGGTAGCCGACAGGCGGTTGATCAATTCGATCTTGTCGGCGGTGGAGACCGACTGCTTTTCGTTCTGCAGGCCGTCACGCGGGCCGACCTCGACGATGCGGACGTAGTCGCTCATGCGGCCACCCCGGCGGCGGGGAGGTGGCAGACCGCCTCGATGTTGTTGCCGTCCGGATCGAGCACGAAGGCGGCGTAGTAGTGGGGGTGGTACCACGGGCGCAGGCCCGGCGCGCCGTTGTCACGGCCGCCGGCGGCGAGGGCGGCGGCATGGAAGGCGTCCACCTGGTCGCGGCTGGTGCAGGCGAAGGCCACGTGCACGCCGTGGCTGGCGGTGCCGCCATTGCCGAGCCAGAAGAATGGCTTGCCATCGCTACCGAAGCCGATGTGGTCGTGGGTGCCGGTCTGTTCGGCGGTCACTTCCATCACCACGCCGATCTGCAGCGGCGCCAGCGCCTGCAGGAAGAAGGTCTTGCTGCGCGCCAGGTCGGCGCTGGTCAAACCAAGATGATCGAGCATGTTCAGGCTTCCGTGACCCAATGGGGGGCGCGCTTGTCAAGGAAGGCGCCCAGGCCTTCCTGGCCCTCGGCGGACACCCGCAGGCGCGCGATCAGGGCGGCATTATCGCGATCCAGCGTGTCGCGGTCATGGCTGTCGCGGACCTGCCGCACCAGTTGCTTGGCGCTGGACGAGGCGATCGGGCCGGCCTTGTCGAGCAGGGCCAGCTGGCGTTGCAGTGCCTCGTCCAGGCGTTCGGGCTCGACCAGCTGGTGGACCAGGCCGATGCGCAGCGCGGTGTCGGCGTCGAAATGCTCGCCGGTGGCGAACCAGCGGCGGGCCTGGCGCGGGCCGATGGCCTCGATCACATAGGGCGAGATCACCGCCGGCAGCAGGCCCAGGCGGCTTTCGGTCAGGCCGAAGCGGGCCGAGGTGCTGGCGATGGCGATGTCGCAGCAGGCGACCAGGCCGACGCCGCCGCCGAAGGCCGCACCATGGACCCGGGCCAGGGTCGGCTTGGGCAGCTCGTCCAGGGTGCGCATCAGCCGTGCCAGCGCCAGCGAGTCCTCGCGGTTGTCGGCCTCGCTGGCCGCAGCCATGCCGCGCATCCACTGCATGTCGGCGCCGGCCGAGAAGGAGGCGCCGTGGCCGGCCACTACCACCGCGCGCACCGAATCATCGTGGCCGGCGGCCTCCAGTGCGGCGGTCAGCCGGGCGATCAGCCCGGCGTCAAAGGCGTTGTGCAGCTCCGGCCGGTTCAGCCAGAGGGTGAGGACGGCGCCGCTGCGCTCGATCTGCAAAGCATCGTTCATGGGATTCCAGGGTCACTCCATACCTGTATGGATCATAGCGGGCCATTGGTCATGGGCCATGACGCGACGCGGGAATGTTAGAATCGAGAACCATTTACATCCAGCAGAGAACACGCTAGATGACGCTGTCCGAACTGCCGCTGCACACCTCGGCCGTGGTCGAGTCCGTGCAGGACCTGCATGCCAACGATGCCATTGCCCGTCGCCTGCGCGAGCTGGGCTTCGTGAGTGGCGAGGAAGTACGCCTGGTGGCCAAGGGTCCGGTGGGGGGCGAGCCGCTGCTGGTGCAGGTCGGGTTCACCCGTTTCGCGCTGCGGATCAGTGAAGCCAAGCGGGTCGTCGTCGACGCCGCCAGCCAGGTACGACGCGCATGACTGCTACTGCCACTACCGCCCCGCTGCGCGTTGCGCTGGTCGGTAACCCCAACAGCGGCAAGACCGCACTGTTCAACCAGCTGACCGGCAGCCGGCAGAAGGTTGCCAACTACACCGGCGTCACCGTCGAGCGCAAGGAAGGCCGCCTGCGTGCGCCGTCCGGCCGCGAGTTCGCGGTGCTCGACCTGCCGGGCGCCTACAGCCTGCATCCGGCCAGTCTGGACGAGGCGATCACCCGTGACCTGTGCCGGGGCTTCTACCCGGGCGAAGCCGCGCCGGACGTGCTGCTGTGCGTGATCGACGCCACCAACCTGCGCCTGCACCTGCGTTTCGCGCTGGAACTGCGCGAGCTGGGCAAGCCGATGGTGGTGGCGCTGAACATGGTTGATGCGGCCCAGCGCCGTGGCATCCAGGTGGATGTGGCCGCGCTGGAGCGCGAGCTGGGCGTCCCGGTAGTGGAAACCGTGGCGGTGCGCAAGCAGGGCGCCAAGGCCCTGGTCGAACGCCTCGATGCGATGGTGCCGCACCTGGATGCGCCGGTGCCGGGCCCGGAAGGTGGCATCGACTACCACGCCAAGGTGCGCGAGATCCTGTCGGTGGCCGTGCGCATGCCGGCGCGGACCGCGAAGATCGACGACGCGCTGGACCGCTGGCTGCTGCATCCGGTGTTCGGCCTGGTCAGCCTGGCGGTGGTGATGTTCCTGATCTTCCAGGCGGTGTACGCCTGGGCGACGCCGTTGATGGATGGCATCGAGGCCGGCTTTGCCTGGCTGGGCACCTTCGTTGGCAGCGTGCTGCCGGAAGGCCCGCTGGCCAGCCTGCTGACCGACGGCATCATCGCCGGTGTGGGTGGCGTGGTGGTGTTCCTGCCGCAGATCCTGATCCTGTTCTTCTTCATCCTGGTGCTGGAGGAGTCCGGCTATCTGCCGCGTGCGGCGTTCCTGCTCGACCGCATGATGGCGGCCGCCGGCCTGTCCGGCCGCTCGTTCATCCCGCTGCTGTCCAGCTTCGCCTGCGCGGTGCCGGGCATCATGTCCACGCGCAGCATCCAGGATCCGCGTGACCGCCTGGCCACGATCCTGGTGGCGCCGCTGATGACCTGTTCCGCACGCCTGCCGGTGTACGCGCTGCTGATCGGTGCGTTCATCCCGCAGAAGACGGTGTGGGGCGTGTTCAACCAGCAGGGCCTGGTGCTGTTCGGCCTGTACGCGGCGGGCATCCTCAGCGCGCTGGCGATGTCGTGGATCATGAAGAAGTGGCGCCGCGACAAGAGCGAGCATCCGCTGATGCTGGAGCTGCCGTCGTACCGGTTGCCGCACGTGCGCGACCTGGCGGTGGGGCTGTACGAGCGCGGCATGATCTTCCTCAAGCGCGTCGGTGGCATCATCCTGGCGCTGACCATCCTGTTGTGGGTGCTGCTGTCGTTCCCGGCGGCACCGGCCGACGCCACGATGCCAGCCATTGATTACAGTTACGCCGGCCAGATCGGCCATGCGATGGCGGTGTTCTTCGCGCCGCTGGGCTTCAACTGGCAGATCTGCATCGCGTTGATCCCGGGCCTGGCCGCGCGCGAGGTGGCGGTGTCTTCGCTGGCCACCGTGTATGCACTGTCGGCCGCCGATGACGATGCGGCCAGCCAGGCGCTGACCCCGTTGATCAGCGATGGCTGGTCGCTGGCGACCGCTCTTTCGCTGCTGGTCTGGTACATCTACGCCCCGATGTGCATCTCGACGCTGGCCACCATCAAGCGCGAGACCAACTCGTGGAAGCAGATGGGCTTTGCTGCGTTCTACCTGTTTGCCGCAGCCTACGTGGCGGCGCTGATCACCTACCAGGTGACCAAGGCGCTGGGAGGCGGCTGATGGATACCGGCCTGCTGATCCAGTACCTGATCATCGCGGTGGCCGTGCTGGTCAGTGCCTGGGTGGTGCTGAAGAAGCAGTTTCCCGGCACCGTGCGCAAGCTGCGTGGGGTATTGGCGCTGGCGCTGCTCAAGCCGGGCCGCGCTGCCTGGCTGCAGGCGCTGGGGCGGAAGGTCGCGCCGCCGGCGAGCGGGGGTGGTGGCGCCTGTGGCGGTTGCGACAGCTGCGGGCCGACGAAGAAGTAGCGTCGAGCCATGCTCGACCGCGGCCGCCTGGTGGGTGCGAACCTTGGTTCGCACAATCCCGGGGTTCAGACCTCTTTGCGGATGATCGCGCGAAAGCGTCCCTCCTGCTGCATTCGCCGTACCGAGGCGCGGTTTCCATGGATTGCCGCGAAGCCCGCCACGTCGGCAAGGGCATTGAGCAGCAGGCGCTTCATCGCGTTGCGATCGCCAGCTTCGAGCAGGTCATGAAGGTGCTGCTGGGTGAAGACCCGGCGCAGCCCTGGCGTCTCTTCGATCCGCCAGTCCACATGGGGGGTGGGAATGCTGGTGCGGTACCTGAAGGCCTTCTCGAGGTCGCACGGTTCAAGCGGGTACTCAAGCAGCTCCGCAAAGTAGAGCCCGGCATTTACATAGAAGCCCCTGCCGTGACTGGCGGCCTGGTGATTTACGACAAGCGAAGCGCCGTCCAGCAACCGGTAGCGTGTGGTCGTTGTTCCGGCAAAGCCTGTTTTCCTGGCACATCTGCTGAAGACTGTCGCGGATTTCATGCGTTCTGCCTGGGCCGGACGAAGGGTCCACAGCCTTGAGGCGCAGTGATTTCAGGTCAATTGGCAAATGCGACACGCGCAACGAGCGCCCCAGGTGGGTGCGAACCTTGGTTCGCACGCCTTGCCCGTGGCCTGGATCTAGCCGGCCCGCGCTCCCAGCTCCGCTGCCAGCGCCAGCCACTTGCTGCGCTGCGCCGGGATGCTGCTGCGCACCGCGCCCACGCGGCTGACCCGCACCGGGCGGATGCCGCAGAACTCCAGGATGGTGGCGCGGATCTGGGTGATGCCCGGGTCGCGGTAGATCCAGCGGTAGTACCAGGGCGGCGTGTCCAGCGTGGTGATCACCCGCGCGCTGCGCCCGGCCAGCAGGCGGTCCCACCACACCGAATCGCGCCGGTAGCGGAAGGCGTACCCCGGCAACAGCACGCGATCGAAAAAGCCCTTCAGCAGCGCCGGCATCGCGCCCCACCAGGTGGGATAGACCAGGACCAGGTGATCGCAGGCTTGAATCGCCTCGGCGGCGTCCTGCAGATCGGCCTCCAGCGGCTGGATCTGGCGGTAGCCGTGGCGCAGCACCGGGTCGAATTCGAGATCTCCCAGTGCGATCAGGCGCACCCGGTGGCCGGCGTTCTCGGCGGCCGTGGCATAGCGCTGGGCGAGGGCGCCGCACAGGCTGTCACGGTCAGGATGGCCGAGCAGGATCAGGATGGAACGGGACACGCGCAACCTCGGGCAATGGAAAGTGCGCGAGACTGCGGTCTGCCCCTGGGGCAGAGTCAAACCCCGGTGGTGCAGCCGCCGGGTTCCAGTACGCAGTCGCCGCTGCCGGAGTGCAGCCACCGCTGAAGTTCGTCGCTGACCTGCTGCAGATCGCGCTCGACCTGCGCAAGTCGTGCCCGTTCGCTGGCAACGCGGCCGCGCTGCTGCTCCAGCAAGGCCAGCACCGCTGGCCAGTCGAGCCGCCCGTCGCGGCCCTGCAGGCGTGAGATCGACGCAAGCGTGATACCCAGCCCCAGCGCCTGGCGGATCAGCTGCACCCAGGCCACGTCCTGTTCGCTGTAGTCGCGATATCGGTTCAGGCGCGGCACCGGCGGCAGCAGGCCGCGTGCTTCGTACAGGCGGATGGCCTTGGCACTGGCGCCGGTCAGGCGGCTGACTTCGGAGATGCGCATCGGCTCAGTCCCGCACCAGTCCGCCATCGACCACCAGATTCTGGCCGGTCACCGCGCGCGACCAGGGGCTGGCGAAGAACAGTGCGGTATCGGCGAACTCGGCCGGGGTGGTGACGCTGCGCAGCGGGGTGTTGGCGGCGATGTAGTCGAACACCGCTTCCGGCGTGGCAGCACTGGCATCGGTGGTACGCAGCAGGCCGCCGGACAGCATGTTCACGGTGATGCCATGCGGGCCGAGGTCACCGGCCAGCGTGCGGGTCAGTGCCAACAGGGCGGCTTTGGCCGCGGTGTAGTCGTGGTAGGGCACCACCGGGTTCTGGAACAGGTTGGTGCCGATGTTGATCACGCGGCCGAAGCGGCGGGCCTGCATGCCGGGCAGGGCGGCCTGCACGGTGTTCAGCGCGCCGCGCACGCTGCCCTCGAACTGCGCCTGGAAGGCCGGCCAGCCGATAGTGGCGGCGCCGTCGCGGGCATCACCATTGAACGAGAACGCAGCGAGTGCGTTGTTGACCACCGTGGTGACGCCCTGGCCGAAGTGGGCCAGGGCATGCTGCAGCATCGCATCGACCTGGCTGCGATCAGTGACGTCGGCCGGCAGTGCGATTGCCTGTCCGCCCAGCTCGGTGGCCAGCGCCCGTGCGGCGCCTTCGCTTCGGTGATAGTTGACGATGACGCGCGCACCCTGCGCAGCGAACGCGCGGGCGATGTGCTGGCCAAGGCCGCGGCCGGCGCCGGTGACCAGCACCAGCTGTTCGCTGATCTGCATGAGGGAGCTGCCATCCATTGCATGAAAGGGCATGCAGCGTAGCAGCGATGGCGCTTGCCGGAGCGGGCGTGCTGCCGCTAGCCTGCAGGCATGAACCAGACTCCCCTGCGATTGCTCATTCACGGTGCCTCCGGGCGCATGGGCCAGGCCCTGCTGCGGTTGGCCGCCGAACATCCCGAAACCCTGCAGATCGTGGCCGCAGTGACCGGCCGTGCGCCGGCGCAGCGCGTGGTCGACGGCGTGCCGTTCTTCGGTGCCAGCGAGCTGCCCGGCGCGCCGGTGTTCGATGTGGCGATCGACTTCAGCCTGCCGGAGGGCTTCGACCCGCTGCTGGCGTTGTGCGTGGAGCGGGGGGCAGGACTTGTGTCGGGGACCACCGGCATCTCCAGCACGCAGCGCCAGGCGCTGGAGGCTGCGGCGGCGAAGATCCCGCTGGTCTGGGCCTCGAACTTCAGTCTGGGCGTGGCGGTGCTGGACGAACTGGTCGAGCGCGCGGCGCAGGCGCTGCCAGGCTGGGGCTGCGACATCGTCGAGTCTCACCACACCCAGAAGAAGGACGCGCCGTCGGGTACCGCACTGACCCTGGGTGCGGCCGCGCAGCGGGGCGGGGCGGAACCGCATTACGCCAGCCTGCGTGCCGGTGACATCGTCGGCGAGCACCTGGTGCAGTTCACCGGGCTGGGCGAGCGCATTGAACTGGTGCATCGGGCCACCAACCGCGACATCTTCGCCCGCGGCGCCCTGTTCGCCGCCCGCCAGCTGCAGGGCCGGGCCCCGGGCAGCTATCGGGTAAGGGACCTGCTGCAGTAAGTCGGTAGTGCCCGCCGCTGGCCGGCAACCTCATGAAGCCCGACGGCAAGGGAATTGCCGGCCAGCGGCCGGCACTACCGGGTGGCGGACCCCGCATACGCCGCCGGATTGAAATGAATGCGCAATCGCCCGTTCATCAAGTGCGATAACCGCTGGCGCGAGCGGCCCGGCAGCGCTACAATTCGCACTCGCCGAATCACGAAAGCCGGACCGGTCCCAGACCGTACGTCCGCGCTTTTTTGCAACCGGATTTCCGTGAAGCGCAGGCGTGACTTCGGCAGCCCCCTCGGTAGCCAAAGTGAGATTCCCGTGACCCAAGCCGCAATCCTCGTCCTCGAAGACGGCACCGTATTCGAGGGCGAATCCGTAGGCGCGCCCGGCCTGTCCGTCGGTGAGGTGGTGTTCAACACCGCCATGACCGGCTACCAGGAAGTGCTGACCGACCCGTCCTACGCCCGGCAGATGGTCACGCTGACCTATCCGCATATCGGTAACACCGGCATGACCGACCAGGACAATGAAGCGTCCAAGGTGTGGTCGGCCGGTCTGATCGTGCGCGACGTTCCCCGTCGTCCCAGCAACTGGCGCAGCCAGGTGTCGCTGCAGGATTGGCTGATCCAGCGTGGCGTGGTCGCCATCGCCGGCATCGACACCCGCAAGCTGACCCGCATCCTGCGCGAGAAGGGCGCGCAGAACGGTGCGCTGATGGCCGGTGACATCGACGTGGAAAAGGCACTGGAAGCCGCCCGCAAGTTCCCGGGGCTGAAGGGCATGGATCTGGCCAAGGTCGTCACTACCGAGAAGACCTACACCTGGACCGAGGGCCAGCTGGACCTGGATGCCAATGCCTTCGTCAGCGTGCCGGCCCGGTTCAAGGTCGTCGCCTACGACTTCGGCGTGAAGACCAACATCCTGCGCATGCTGGCCGAGCGTGGTTGCGAAGTGACCGTGGTGCCGGCGCAGACTCCGGCCGCCGAAGTGCTGGCGCTGAAGCCGGATGGGGTGTTCCTGTCCAACGGCCCGGGTGACCCGGAACCGTGCGACTACGCCATCGAAGCGATCAAGACCTTCATCGACGTGAAGATCCCGACCTTCGGCATCTGCCTGGGCCACCAGCTGCTGGGCCTGGCCTCGGGCGCGCAGACCATGAAGATGGGCCACGGCCACCACGGTGCCAACCACCCGGTGCAGGACCTGGACAGCGGCCGGGTGATGATCACCTCGCAGAACCACGGCTTCGCGATCGATGAAGCGACCCTGCCGCCGACCCTGCGCGTGACTCACCGTTCGCTGTTCGATGGCACCAACCAGGGCGTGGCCCGCACCGACGTGCCGGCGTTCTCGTTCCAGGGCCACCCGGAAGCGTCGCCGGGCCCGACCGATGTCGGTCCGCTGTTCGACCGCTTCGTGGTGCTGATGGAGCAGGCCAAGGCGTGATCAGTACGCCGCCGGCCCCCCGGTGGCGTCGCGATGGACCGTAAACCGCCGCAACGCTGCTGCCTCTGGCGCGGCGCTGCGGATCAAGATTCCTGATCGACAGCGTGCGATCACCCCCCTTGTCACGCTGTACTGACTTAGAGAAGAAAATGCCCAAGCGCACTGACCTCAAGACCATCCTCATCATCGGTGCTGGCCCGATCGTCATCGGCCAGGCCTGCGAGTTCGACTACTCCGGCGCCCAGGCCTGCAAGGCCCTGCGTGACGAGGGTTACCGCGTGGTGCTGGTCAACAGCAACCCGGCCACGATCATGACCGACCCGGAGATGGCCGACGCCGTCTACATCGAGCCGATCAACTGGCAGACGGTCGAGAAGATCATCGCCAAGGAAAAGCCCGATGCGCTGCTGCCGACCATGGGTGGCCAGACCGCGCTGAACTGCGCGCTGGACCTGGCCGACCATGGCGTGCTGGAGAAGTACAACGTCGAACTGATCGGCGCCAAGCGCGAAGCGATCCGCATGGCCGAAGACCGCGAGCTGTTCCGCGTCGCCATGGGTGAGATCGGCCTGGAATGCCCGACCGCCGCCGTCGCCCACACCCTGGACGAAGCGCTGGAGATCCAGACCCGCGTCGGCTACCCGACCATCATCCGCCCCAGCTTCACCCTGGGCGGCAGCGGTGGCGGCATTGCCTACAACCGCGAAGAGCTGGTCGACATCGTCAGCCGCGGCCTGGAACTGTCGCCGACCACCGAAGTGCTGGTGGAAGAGTCGGTGCTGGGCTGGAAGGAATTCGAGATGGAAGTGGTCCGCGATACCGCGGACAACTGCATCATCGTCTGCTCGATCGAAAACCTGGACCCGATGGGCGTGCACACCGGTGACTCGATCACCGTGGCCCCGGCGCAGACCCTGACCGACAAGGAATACCAGCGCCTGCGCGATGCCTCCATCGCCGTGCTGCGCAAGATCGGCGTCGATACCGGTGGCTCGAACGTGCAGTTCGGCATCAACCCGAAGACCGGCCGCGTGGTCGTCATCGAGATGAACCCGCGCGTGTCGCGTTCCTCGGCGCTGGCCTCCAAGGCCACCGGCTTCCCGATCGCCAAGGTCGCCGCCAAGCTGGCCGTGGGCTACACCCTGGACGAACTGAAGAACGAGATCACCGGTGGCCTGACCCCGGCCTCGTTCGAGCCGTCCATCGATTACGTCGTCACCAAGATCCCGCGCTTCGCCTTCGAGAAGTTCCCGGCCGCCGATGCCCGCCTGACCACCCAGATGAAGTCGGTGGGCGAGGTGATGGCGATGGGCCGCACTTTCCAGGAGTCGGTGCAGAAGGCCCTGCGTGGCCTGGAAACCGGCAAGGTCGGCTTCGACCCGACCGGCCTGGACCTGGCCAACGAAGAAGACCTGCAGACCCTGCGTCGCGAGCTGAAGGCGCCGGGCCCGGAGCGCCTGTTCTTCGTCGCCGATGCGTTCCGCGCCGGCATGAGCGTGGAAGAGATCTACGCACTGTCGTTCATCGATCACTGGTTCCTGGACCAGATCGAGGAAATCATCGCTGCAGAAGGCGAAGTCGCTGCCGGTGGCATCGACGCGCTGGACGCCGCACGCCTGCGCAAGCTGAAGCGCGCTGGCTTCTCCGACGCGCGCCTGGCACAGCTGACCGGCACCAACGAAGCCGCCATCCGCGCGCTGCGCCGTGCGCACAAGGTGCGTCCGGTCTACAAGCGCGTGGACTCCTGTGCCGGTGAATTCTCCACCGGTACCGCCTACCTGTACTCGACCTACGAGGACGAGTGCGAGGCTGCACCGAGCAACCGCGACAAGATCATGATCCTGGGTGGTGGCCCGAACCGCATCGGCCAGGGCATCGAGTTCGACTACTGCTGCGTGCACGCGGCACTGGCGCTGCGCGAGGATGGCTATGAAACCATCATGGTCAACTGCAACCCGGAAACCGTGTCGACCGACTACGACACCTCCGACCGCCTGTACTTCGAGCCGCTGACCCTGGAAGACGTGCTGGAAATCGTCGAACTGGAACAGCCGAAGGGCGTGATCGTGCAGTACGGCGGCCAGACCCCGCTGAAGCTGGCGCGCGCGCTGGAGGCCAACGGCGTGCCGGTGATCGGCACCAGCCCGGACTCGATCGACCTGGCCGAAGACCGCGAGCGCTTCCAGCAGCTGGTCGACAAGCTCGGCCTGAAGCAACCGCCGAACCGCATCGCCCGCAACGACCAGGAAGCCCTGCTGCTGGCCCGCGAGATCGGCTACCCGCTGGTGGTTCGCCCGAGCTACGTGCTGGGCGGCCGTGCGATGGAAATCGTCTACGGCGAAGCCGACCTGGCCCGCTACGTGCGCGACGCGGTGAAGGTGTCCAACGACTCGCCGGTGCTGCTGGACCGCTTCCTCGACAACGCCGTCGAGTGCGACGTCGACATCATCGCCGACAAGGAGGGCAACGTCCTGATCGGTGGCGTGATGGAGCACATCGAAGAAGCCGGCGTGCACTCGGGCGATTCCTCCTGCTCGCTGCCGCCGTACTCGCTGTCGGCTGAGACCCAGGCCGAACTGCGCCGCCAGGTGGTGGAGCTGGCCAAGGCCCTGAACGTGGTCGGCCTGATGAACACCCAGTTCGCGATCCAGACCAGTGACGAAGGTGCCGACACCATCTACCTGCTGGAAGTGAACCCGCGTGCCTCGCGCACCGTTCCGTTCGTGTCCAAGGCCACCGGCATGCCGCTGGCCAAGATCGCCGCCCGCTGCATGGCTGGCAAGAGCCTGGCCGAGCAGGGCGCGACCAAGGAAATCGTGCCCGACTACTACTCGGTGAAGGAAGCGATCTTCCCGTTTGCCAAGTTCCAGGGCGTCGATCCGATCCTCGGGCCGGAGATGCGCTCCACCGGTGAGGTGATGGGCGTGGGCCGCACCTTCAACGCCGCCTTTGCGCGTGCGCAGGAAGCCGGTGGCATCAAGGCCCCGCCGGTCGGCAAGGCCTTCGTCTCGGTGCGCGATCCGGACAAGAAGCGCGTGCTGCCGGTGGCCAAGGCGCTGCTGGCGCGAGGCTACAGCCTGGTCGCCACCCGTGGCACCGCCGCGTGGCTGCAGCAGCACGGCATGGACTGCGAGATCATCAACAAGGTGGTCGAAGGCCGTCCGCACATCGTCGATTCGATCAAGAACGGCGAGATCGTCTACATCGTCAACACGACCGAAGGTCGTTCGGCGATCAACGACTCGTTCTCGATCCGTCGCGAGGCGCTGCAGCATCGCGTCACCTACTCGACCACCATTGCCGGCGCCAAGGCGCTGGTGGATTCACTGGAATTCCGCGGCACCGGCCCCGTCTGGTCGCTGCAGGAGCTGCACAAGGAGTTGAATGCATGAGAGCCCCCATCACGATGAAGGGCGCGCAGCGTCTGCGCGATGAACTGGATCACCTGAAGTCGGTCAAGCGCCCGAAGGTGATCGCCGCGATCGCCGAAGCGCGTGAGCACGGCGACCTGAAGGAGAACGCCGAGTACCACGCCGCGCGCGAGGAGCAGGGCTTCATCGAAGGCCGCATCAAGCAGCTGGAAGGCGAGCTGTCGCACGCCGAGATCATCGACGTGAGCAAGCTCAACGCCGGCTCCAAGGTAGTGTTCGGCGCCAGCGTGACGCTGGCCGACGTGGAAACCGACGAAGAGAAGAAGTACCAGATCGTCGGTGACCTGGAAGCGGACATCAAGCTGGGCCTGATCGCGATTTCCTCGCCGGTGGCGCGCGCGATGATCGGCAAGCTGGAAGGCGATTCGATCGTGATCGACGCACCGGCCGGCCAGCGCGAGTACGAGATCGTCAGCGTCAGCTACGTGGACTGACCACGTGGCGACGGCGACCCTGCTGTTGCCGGCACGCAGCCGCTTTGCCGCGGCTGCGCTGCCTGATGACGTGGCGCGTGCCCTGGGCCGCGCCACGACGGTGCAGGTTGCAGCGGGCGAACGCGCACAGCTGACGCGCCATTTCACGGTTGCCGCGCCGCACTGGCCGGTGGCCGCGTTGACCCGCCAGCGCGACGTCGGCGATGCCGCCGGCGCCAGCTGGCTGCGTGCCGATCCGGCCTGCATGGTGCCGGACATGCACGGCGCAAGGATGATGGCCTACGGCGAAACGCTGCGGCCGACGTTGGCGGACTGCCTGGCCCTGTTGCCGGTGCTGCAGCCGCTGTTCGCCGATGCCGGGTTCGTGCTCGATGCACCCGATCCTTCGCGCTGGTACCTGCGCCTGCCGATCGACCTGGCCCTGCCGGACTTCGACAGTCCGGACGAGGTTCTCGGCGATGACCTGTTCTCGCACCTGCCGGAAGGCGAGGGCGGCCGTCGTTGGCGGGCGCTGATGACCGAGGCGCAGGTGCTGCTGCACAACCATTCCTGGAACCAGCAGCGCGCCTCGCAGGGACAGCAGCCGATCAATTCGCTGTGGTTCTGGGGCGGTGGCGTGATGCCGGTGTCGGTCAGCACGCCGCACGCACAGGTGCGCAGCCGCGATGCCTTGCTGCAGGGCCTGGCTCTGGCGGCTGGCGTAGCCGTGGATGGCGAGCAGGCGGTGGATGCACTGGTCGACCTGCGCCAGCTGCGCTCCCTGCAGCAGCTCGGCAATGATGCGATCCGTCCGCTGTTGGCCGCGCTGAAGCGCGGCGAGCTGCAGCGGCTGGTGCTGGATTTCGAGGACGGCCTGCAGTTCCAGCTGGACCGCGGCCAGCGCTGGCAGTTCTGGAAGAAGCCGCGCCAGCTTCACGAGTGATTTCCCTGTAGAGCCGAGCCCACGCTCGGCTTCATCACTACTGGACGTCCGTAACGTAGGTCGGCAACGCCCAGTGCCCGCGGCTCCGGGTGGAGCAGTCATTACCCAGATACGTCGCGCTCAGGACCAGGCGCGAGCCGTCCCACGCCCAATGCCGGTTCGTGCCGCAGGCATCGGTGTCGGTCACAACGCCTTCTTCCAGGAATACGGCGTGCGGGTAGAGCGGAAACAGCGTGCTCGGGGCGATCAGCGTGGGCGAAAACGGTGGACGGTCGCGGATCAACCAGGTGCCCGCCGGCACGATGTTGCGGTCGGTTGCGCAGTTCAACAGGGCCAGGACATGGCTGGCATCCACCCGTTCGATGCGGAGTTGGCGTGACGACATCCGGTCGCACGCGTTTCCCGCGGCGGCTACCGGTTGCAGCTGCTGCAGCAGATCCGCCCGTTCGGCCAGCTGCGCATCGTCTTCCTGTGCTTCGACCAGAAGCGGCGGTGTCTTCAGGGGCGGCGCGGCAACCGCAGCCGGGACCTTCGACTCCGGCTGTGAGCCCTTGCGCACCAGTGCGCCGGGCGTATCCAGCCGACCTTGGGCTTCGTCCATCTTCAGCAGCAGCGTACGGATACCGCGATCGGACAGCGGCCACGCGTGGCCCGAGGCATCGCTCATCTCGACGCGCTTACCCGCCAGCAGTGCTTTGATCATGGCGGTCACGTAGCGAGTGGGCAGCTCCAGGCCAGAGTCGAGCGCTTCGCTGTGGCCGATGGCACCGAGGTCCTTTCCGTCCACGTGCAGTCGCAACGTTCCTTCGGGGGCCACCGCCGCAGGGGTCGCAGGCGCGTCCTCTCCGCCCGCGGCCATGGACAGCCGGGCGGTGACCGCCGTGCGCGGCCCGCCGCTGCGTTCGATCAGCGCGCTCAGCATCAACGGCGCCAGTGGGCCGTAGGCTGCCAGCCGGCAGGTGCGGGTGTTGTCGCAGGCCATCACGCCGTCGCCCTCCACCAACGACGTGCCAGCCGGTTCGGCAGCCGGGGCAACCGAGGCCATCGTCAGCGACGCAAGCAGCAGCGGCGTGCATGACAGTGAAGATGCATGCATTCAACGCACCTCACTGAGCAGGGTTGGCAGCATCCAGTGCCCGCCCGGCATGCCACGGCACAGGCCGGTACTGAACGCACTGCTGGGCCGGAATCTCTGGCCATCCCATACCCAGTCCGAGCCGGAAACGCAGTCGCCGATGCCGCGGCCCTTGTAGCGCGCGTAGAGCGTGCGTTCGACGCGCGAGAAGCCCTCTGCTTCCATCGTGACCGTCTGCGGGGCAAACGGGGGCCGGTCGCGCGCGATCCAGAAGCCATTGCTGTAGTTGTACGCGCCCATCTGGCACAGCGCCTGCACCAGTACGTGGTGCTCGTCCAGCCGCTCGATCACCATTTCCGGGGTGCCCGTGTACTCGATCAGGCGCGGACAGTCGTCACTGTCGCCGAGCGTGGCGATCAGGGCGTCGCGCAGCGCTTCGCTGCTTCCCAGTTCGCGGTCACCGGAACGTGGCGCCGCCAGCGCCGCGCTCACGATCACCGGCTTGGCACGCGCAGCCGGCACAGTCGTTTCGGCACGCGTGCCACGCCGCACCAGGGCGCCGGGTGTTCCGATCCGCCCCTGCGCCTCGTCCATCTTCAGCAGTACGGCGGCAGCCCCACGGTCGGAAATCGGCCAGCGCGTGCCGTTGCTGTCGATGACCTCGATGCGGGCCTGGCCGGGCAGGGCGGCAAGCAGTGCTTCAACCTGCGCCTGCCGCAGCGTCACGGCCTCGTCGGCACCGGTGTCCTGCACCGGGCCCAGATCACGGCCGTTCACCTGCAGGCGCAGCGCGCCTTCAGGCATTGCGCTTTCGCCATCCTCGCCCACCCGCAGCCGCGCCTTCACTGCCGTACCGGGGCCGCCTGCACGTTCCAGCATCAGGCCCAGCAGGCTGCCTGCGTTTTCCGGGCCATAACCCGCGGCACGGCAGGTGCCGGTGTTGTCGCAGGCCAGGAACCAGTCGTGGTGCGCGAACTCGATACCGGGTGTGACCGGCGTGTTTCCAGCGTGGGAGGCGAGTGGCAGCAACAGGCCGAGAATCAGTGCGGACAGCGGGCGATGCATGGCGAATTCTGTTTCAGAAGCGGACAAGCATGGGCGATCGCCACCTCTGCGCCAAGCCGGGGAAGAGCCGGACCAGGCGGGCGGGGTATCATGCCCGGGTCTTCCGTAACCCGGCGATGCCGATGTCCCTTGCCGCCGATGCTGTGCAGCCCGCCTCTGATACGCCGACGATCCGCCGCCGCGATGCGGTAATACCCGGCAATTGGCCGGACGGCACGCTGCCGCTGTTGGCGCGGCTCTATGCCAGCCGTGGCGCAGGTACACCGGAGTTGGCGCAGCCGAAGCTGGGCAATCTGCACGCGCCTGAGCTGCTGACCGGCATCGACGATGCGGTGGGCCTGTTGGTTGAGGCCATCGCCAACGACAGGCGCATCCTGGTGGTTGGCGATTTCGATTGCGATGGCGCCACTGCCTGTGCGGTCGGCGTGCGCGGCCTGCGCATGCTGGGCGCGCAGCATGTCTTCCACGCAGTGCCGAACCGCATGGTGCACGGCTACGGCCTGTCGCCGTCATTGGTTGAGGAGCTGGCCGAGCTGCAGCCGGACCTGCTGGTCACGGTCGACCACGGCATTGCCTGCCACGCCGGTGTCATCGCGGCCAAGGCGCGTGGCTGGCAGGTGCTGGTCACTGACCATCATCTTCCCGGTCCGCAGCTGCCGCCGGCCGATGTCATCGTCGATCCCAATCTCGACGGCGACGCTTTCCCCAGCAAGTCGTTGGCCGGTGTCGGCGTGATCTTCTATGTGCTGATGGCGCTGCGCCGGCAGATGCGCGAGGCCGGCGTTTTTGCCGATGGCAAGGGGCCGGACCTGACTACGCTGCTGGACCTGGTGGCGGTCGGCACCGTCGCCGACCTGGTGGCGCTGGATCCGAACAATCGGGCACTGGTCAGTGCGGGCCTGCGCCGTCTGCGCGCAGGGCAGGGCTGTGTCGGCCTGCGTGCGCTGATCGAAGCCAGCGGCCGTGACGCCACGCGACTGACCGCCACCGATATCGGCTTCGCACTCGGCCCACGCCTGAACGCGGCGGGCCGGCTGGAAGACATGGCGCTGGGCATTGCGCTGCTGCTGACCGAAGACCCGCGCCAGGCGCGCGAGATCGCGCAGACGCTGGAGCAGATCAATTCGGAACGGCGCGCCGTGCAGCAGTCGATGACCGACGACGCCGAGCAGGCATTGACCCGCGTGGTGCTGGACATGGCCGGCCAGCGCCCGGTGGCGGCCTGCCTGTTCGATGCGGACTGGCATCCGGGCGTGGTCGGCCTGGTCGCGTCGAAGATGAAGGATCGCCTGCATCGCCCGGTGATCGCCTTCGCCCCGGCCGAACCCGGCGCCGACACCCTGCGTGGCTCAGCCCGCTCGATTCCCGGCCTGCACATCCGTGACGCACTGGCGCTGGTCGACGCGCGTCATCCGGGCTTGATCGAACGTTTCGGTGGCCATGCCATGGCGGCTGGACTGAGCCTGCGGCTGGATCACGTCGATGACTTCAAGGCCGCCTTCGTCGCCGTGGTACTGGAAATGCTCGACCCGGCGGCACTGCAGCAGCAGGTCCTCAGCGACGGCGAACTGGCCGCGGACGAACTGGACCATCGCCACGCTGATGCGCTGCGTCTGGCAGGCCCATGGGGCCAGGGTTTCCCCGAGCCGCTGTTCGACGGCCACTTCGAAGTGGCCAACTGGCGCGTGCTGAAGGAGCGCCACCTGAAGCTGGAACTGCGTCAGCCGGGCGTGCCCGGCACGATCAACGCGATCCACTTCGGCGGCTGGCACGGCAACGCGCCGGGTCGCCACGTGCATCTCGCCTACCGTCTCGCCTGCGACGACTATCGCGGCGGCAGCGCCATCCAGCTGATCGTGGAGCACTGCCTGCCCGCCTAGAAAAAGGGGACGGAGGGGATTAAGCCGTTTCTGCCTTGTTTGCCAATTGCGACTTAATCCCCTCCGTCCCCTTTTTGGGGTCCCGCCAACCCCGTTCCGGTAGCTCGTGCGTTCAACGGTTCACGATCCCACTGGAGTCCGGTCATGGTCTTCGCCCGTTGCTGCACTGTGTTGTTGCTGGCCCTTGCGGCCTGGCCCGCTGGCGCGCAGTCGCCGCCGATCTCCCGGCCGCAGGCCGGCACGCCTCTGCTGATCGCGCCCGCTGCCGAACGACCGGTGCAGCTGGAGCGTGCCCGCATCGAGGGCGAGGTCCAGGCCGGCATCGCCCAGACCCGGATCACCCTGGAATTCCACAACCCGAACCGGCGCGTGCTGGAGGGCGAGCTGCAGTTCCCGCTGGCCGATGGCCAGCAGATCAGCGGCTTCGCGCTGGATATCAACGGCGAGATGCGTGACGCGGTGCCGGTGCCGAAGGACCGCGGCCGCCAGGTGTTCGAGGAAATCGCCCGCCGCGGCGTCGACCCGGGCCTGCTGGAACAGACCGCCGGCAACCAGTTCCGGCTGCGCATCTACCCGCTGCCGGCTGGTGGCAGCCGACGCGTGCAGCTGGTGATTCGCGAGCCGTTGGCCTTCACCGGCCAAGGCTGGCAGTGGACGCTGCCGCTGCAGTTCGCCGCCGGTGCAGCCTCGGTTGAACTGAAGCTGCAGGCGCCCGGCGCGACCACTGCAGGTACCGCGCCATTCCGCATCAGCGCGGGCCAGATGCAGTGGCAGGGCAAGGGCGCGCAGTTGCCGAAGCAGCTGCAGTGGAGCCTGCCGGCAGCCCGCCAGGCGCAGGTGCAGGTGGCGCCCTGGGAGGATGGCCATTACCTGCTGGCGCAACTGCCGGTGGCGGCCAGCAGCAGGCCCCGCACGCTGCCCAGCGAGATCGGCCTGCTGTGGGACGGCTCCGGTTCGGCGGGGCAGCGCGATCGCACGCGTGAGTTCGCACTGCTGGATCACTACTTCGCCGCGATGGGCGACGGCACCGTGGCCTTGACCGTGCTGCGCGATCGCGCCGAGCCGGTAAGGCGCTTCCGCATCCGTGCCGGTAACTGGAGTGAGCTGCGTGCGGCATTGCAGGCCGTACGCCCGGACGGTGCCAGCGCGCTGGCGCAGTGGCAGCCGCAGCCGGGCGTGAAGGAATACCTGCTGGTCAGCGATGGCCTGCTGACCTATGGGCCGGAACAGCTGCCGGCGATGGCGCCGGACCAACGCCTGTTTGCGGTCAGCAGCGCCGGTGCGCGCACCGATGCCGTGCGACTGCGTGGCTGGAGCGAAGCGCATGGTGGTCGCTTCGTCGCGCTGGGGAAGGATGTCGAATTGGCCGCCCGTGAGATGCTGTCGTTGCCGCTGGATGTGCAGGTCGATGCAGGGCGCGGCGTGCAGGACGTGGTGATCGATCGTCGCAGTGAAGCCCAGGGCTGGTTGTGGCTGCATGCACGACTGGCGGCCGACGGTGTGCCGATGCGGGTGCGCGTGGGTGGCGGCGAATGGCAGGCGCTGCCCGCCACGCAGAAGAGCACCGACGGAGAACTGCTGGCGGGCTTGTGGGCGCAGGCGCGCCTGCAGCAGCTGGCCGCCGATCGCCGTGGCAACCGCGAGGCGATGCAGCGCCTGTCTCAACAGTTTGGCCTGGTGGGGCCGGATACCTCGCTGATCGTGCTGGAGACACTGGAGGACTACCTGCGCTATGCGATCCGCCCTTCGGGCACGCTGCGCGCCGAGTACGACGCCAGGTTCGCAGTGCAGGTAAGAGATCGCGCCGCTGCTGATCGCCAGCGCCTGGATGAGGTGGCGGCACGCTGGAAGGAGCGCCAGCAGTGGTGGAACCGCAGCTGGCCGAAGGGAATGCCGCCGCAGGCAAAGGGCGGGGCACTGGAAGTGGCGTCCGCGGACCACGCGATGGAATCAGCGCCGGTGGCGATGCTCGCCGCGCCGGCCCCGGCGGCACCACCCGCCCCGGCACCGATGGCCGCCGCCGGGCAGCGCATGGAAGCCAGCAGCGCGCGTGCGCGTCGCTCAGCACCTGCATCGAACATGGCCCTCGATTCAATCACGGTCACTGGTGGCCGTGTCGCTGCGCCCGCTGCCGCCAACGAGGGCGAGCTCGGCATCCAGTTGGCGGCCTGGCAGCCGGACTCGGCCATCGCCAAGCGCCTGCGCGAGGGGCCGCCGTCGCAGTTGTATGACCGCTATCTGGCCGAGCGCGATGCCCACGCCGACAGCAGCGCATTCTTCCTCGATGTGGCCGACTTGCTGCTGGAGCAGGGCCAACGCGACCTGGCGCTGCGCGTGTTGTCGAATCTGGCAGAGATGGACCTGGACAATCGCCACCTGCTGCGCGTGCTCGGCTACCGCCTGATGCAGGCTGATGCCCCCGCATTGGCGGTGCCGGTGTTCGAGCAGGTGCTGATGATGGGCCAGGAAGAGCCGCAGAGCTTCCGCGATCTTGGCCTGGCGCTGGCGGCGGCCGGCAAGCCGCAGCAGGCGCTTGCGCCGCTGTACCAGGTGGTGGTGCGGCCGTGGGACAGCCGCTTCGATGGCATCGCCCTGATCGCACTGGATGAGCTGACCAACCTGGTGGCCCGCAGCACGCCCCGGCTGGATACCACCGGCATCGACCCGCGCCTGCTGCAGGCGATGCCGCTGGACCTGCGCGTGGTGCTGTCGTGGGATGCCGACAACAGTGACATGGACCTGTGGGTGACCGACCCGAACGGCGAGCGCGCGTATTACGGCAACCGCCTGACCTACCAGGGCGGGCAGATGTCGCAGGACTTCACCGGCGGTTATGGTCCAGAGCAGTTCTCGCTGCGTAACGCCAAGCCGGGCAAATACAAGGTGGAAGCGAATTACTTCGGCAGCCGCCAGCAGTTGGTGACCGGCGCCACGACCCTGATGCTGCGCCTGACCACCCACTGGGGCACGGCCAAGCAGAAGGACCAGATGGTGACGATGCGGCTGAAGGACCGTGCCGAGACTGTGCTGGTGGGCGAGTTCGAGGTGCGTTGAACGCTCGGACACCCGTGTAGAGTCGAGCTGGCTCGACTGCCTTGATGTAGAGCCGGGCCCATGCTCGGCTCATGGCAGAGGCAGCCGAGCGTGGGCTCGGCTCTACACTACCGCGGCGCGTGCGATCTCATTGCGCCGTCGCGGCGTGTACCGTCGGTGACGATAGCGGATCGGCTTTCAGGCCGAACAGGGGCTGCAGCCAACGCACGCGACGGATCAGCAGTTCATGGATCAGCAGGCAGCCGCCGACGGTACCGCCGAGCAGCAGGGCCGGTTCCATCCACGGTCCCAACTGAAGCGGCTTGAGCCAGAACAGCAGGGCGATGATCAGGCTCTGGTGCAGCATGTACCACGGATAGATCGCCTCGGTGCAGTACGGCAGCCAGCGGAACGGGCGATCGAGGACGACCTTGCCCCAGCCCAGGATGGTCAGCAGCGCGGTCCAGACGTACAGCGACTGGCTGGTGCGGCCCTGCAAATCCCAGAACGGTTCGGGCCATTGCCGCAGCGAGGAGTCAGCCGGCAGTACCTGGCCGAGGATGCGCAACCCCAGATACCAGGCGATCGCGGCCAGCGCCAGCCATAGCGTGGTGCGGCGCAGGGCGACCACACGCTGCCAGAACACCGGCTCGCGACCGAGCAGGTAGCCTGCCAGGAACACCGTTGCGTATTTGGCGTGCTGGTACCAGTCGCCAAGCAGGGCATTGGTGGACGGATAGATCGGCTCCAGCCAGATTACCCAGGCCAGCAGCAGGGCGGACGGCAGGCCGATCAGCAGCATCGGCGATGCAGCGCAGAACGCCACCGCGCGGCGCACCACCGGCCTTCCCAGCAATGGCATCAACAGGGCCAGGGCCAGCGTGTAATTCCACAGATAGGCCAGGTACCACAAGTGGTTCCAGGTGATGCCGTACTGCCAGCCGGCGAAACTCCCTTCCGGCCACGGCCGCACCTGCCAATAGCGCAGCAGGAAGTGGCCGAAGCCGGGTGCCACGTGGCCGTTGGCCACCCCTTCGCAGTAGGGCTGGATCGGCACGATCACGAACATGCCGAACAGCAGCGGCAGCAGCAGCCGCCACGTGCGCAGGCCGGCAAAGCGCAGCAGCCTGCCTTCCGGCCGCATCAGCGCGACGGCGATACCCGAGATCAGGAACAGCAGCGACATCCGCCAGCGGTTGACGAACAGCATCGGCCACTGCAGCCATTCGGCGGTATGCACGCTCTTGAGGTGGAAACCCCAGTCGTCCACATAGGCCATGCCGGTGTGGTAGAGGATCAGCAGGGCGAAGGCGAACACGCGCAGGGCGTCGATGTCGTGGCGTCGGGTCATGGTGGTGGTGTGCCGGAAGGTCGAGCCAACGTGACGCCGCCCGGCCCGTGCAGCCACTGCCGAGGGGCCGCCGGAACCCGCGCAGTGACCAATGGCGGGGGTGGCGGGACCAATGGAGCCGCTACCCTTGGTCCCTTGAGGCAGGCTGGAGCACCGCAACGACATGGATGCAGCAATGACCCAGGGCCGACCATCGCGCTGGCGTACTTCAACCCGCCTGCTGGTATGGGCGGCGATCCTGTCGGCCTCGGCAGTGACCAATGCGCTGGTGGAAGTGATGGATGCCAGTCGCCGCGGCGCCGATCTCGGCTTGTGGGAGCCGATGATCTGGGAGTTCAGCAGCCTCGGTCTGATCCTGTTGACCTTGCCGCTGCTGTGGTGGGGCTGCGAGCGCTGGCCGCTGCATGCCGATACCTGGAAGCGGCGGTTGCCGCTGTACCTGCTGGCAAGCGTTGGCTGGTCGCTGTTGCATGTGGTGGGGATGATGCTGCTGCGGCACCTGGCCTATGCGTCGCTGGGCCACCGCTACCAGGACGATGCCGGCTGGCTGGAGCGTTTTGCCTACGAATACCTGAAGGATGTGCGCACGTTTGCGATGTTCGTGGCACTGGAGCACTTTGCCAGCTGGTTCGGCCGGCGCAGGCAGGGTGAGGCGAGCCTGCTGGCCGAGCCCGACGTTGGCCCGCCAGTGGAGCCGGTCGAGCGCCCCCAGCACTTCCTGGTGCGCAAGCTGGGCAAGGAGTTCCTGGTTGCCACGGCCGACGTGGAATACGCGCAGGCGGCGGGCAATTACGTGAACCTGCGGGTGCGCGGCCACGATTACCCGTTGCGGATCACCATGGCGGTGCTGGAGCAGCGGCTCGATCCGGCAGTGTTCCTGCGCCCGCACCGCAGCTGGCTGATCCACCGTGACCAGCTGCGCTCGATCGAGCCGCTGGACGGGGGCGAGGCCCTGCTGCACATGGCCGACGGGGCGAAGGTGCCCTGCAGCCGGCGGCAGCTGCCGCTGCTGCGGCAGGCGCTGGGCGGAGGGTAGCGCCGACTGTCAGTCGACTGCTGTTCGTTCAGGTTCTGGTGAAGCCCGCGCTGCGCGCGATAGTCGACTGACAGTCGACTCTACCGAGGCGCGGGCGGGCGGGGGGGCTCATGCCGGGAGTCGCCCGCCTGCGGTATCATTACCAGTCATCTTTTGAATGCATAACCGCCGACATGATCGAACTGAATCCTGTCCGCCAGCGCATCACCGATCTGACCGATCGCGTGCTGTCGCTTCGGGGGTATCTTTGACTACGACGCCAAGAAAGAGCGTCTTGAAGAAGTAACGCGGGAGCTGGAAAGCCCCGACGTCTGGAACAACGCCGAGTATGCCCAGAACCTGGGCCGCGAGCGTTCCAGCCTGGAAAAGACCGTGGGCGGCATCGCATCGGTGCTGGATGGCCTGAACGACGCCACCGAACTGCTCGAGCTGGCCGAGTCCGAGCAGGACGAGGACACCGCGCTGGCCGTGGTCGCCGACCTGGACAAGCACCAGTCGCACGTCGAGAAGCTGGAATTCCAGCGCATGTTCTCCGGCGAGATGGACAATGCCGCCGCGTTCGTCGACATCCAGGCCGGTGCTGGTGGCACCGAAGCCCAGGACTGGGCCGAGATCCTGCTGCGCATGTACCTGCGCTGGTGTGAATCGCGCGGCTGGAAGACCGAGCTGATGGAAGTCTCCGGTGGCGACGTCGCCGGTATCAAGTCGGCCACGCTGCGCGTGGAAGGCGACTATGCCTACGGCTGGCTGAAGACCGAGACCGGCGTGCACCGCCTGGTGCGCAAGTCGCCGTTCGACTCGGACAACCGCCGCCACACCAGCTTCACCTCGGTGTTCGTGTCGCCGGAGATCGATGACAACATCGACATCACCATCAACCCGGCCGACCTGCGCACCGACGTGTACCGTTCGTCCGGCGCCGGTGGCCAGCACGTGAACAAGACCGAGTCGGCGGTGCGAATCACCCACATCCCGACCAACATCGTCGTGGCCTGCCAGACCGGCCGCAGCCAGCACCAGAACCGCGACAACGCGATGAAGATGCTGGCCGCCAAGCTGTACGAGCTGGAGATCCAGAAGCGCAACGCCGAGAAGGACGCGGTGGAAGCCACCAAGTCCGATATCGGCTGGGGCAGCCAGATCCGCAACTACGTGCTCGACCAGAGCCGTATCAAGGACCTGCGCACCGGCATCGAACGTTCGGATACGCAGAAGGTGCTCGACGGCGACCTCGACGAATTCGTCGAGGCCAGCCTGAAGGCCGGCCTGGCCGTGGGCTCCAAGCGCGTCGATGCCTGATCGAGGCGCCTGCGCGGATATCGTCACCCTCGTGCGCAACGCCGAGGGCGGCTGGTCACGCTTCCGGTAGAGCCGAGCCCATGCTCGGCTGCTGTTGGCGCAGTAGCAGATGCGTCGAGCATGGCTCGACGCTAGAACGGGTACGGCGGTAGCGATGATGCGCAGCGAAAGTGAACGCAAGGAACTCGGCGGCTTCCTCAAGGCCTGCCGCGCCCGTGTCGACCCCGCCACGCTCGGCCTGCCGGGCGGGCGCCGGCGCACCCCGGGCCTGAAGCGCGAGGAAGTGGCGTTGGCGATCGGAGTCAGCGTCAGCTGGTACACCTGGATCGAGCAGGGCCGCGAAGTGCGCGCCTCGCCCGAGGTGCTGGAGCGCCTGGCGCAGGTGTTGCGCATGAGCGACGACGAACGCGCCTATGCATTCGCGCTGTCCGGCTACGGCGTGCCTCTGGAATCGCCGGACGAGAGCGTGACCGACGGCCTGCGCCAGCTGGTGGAGGCGATGCAGCCGATCCCGGCCTACGTGCGCAACACCCGCTTCGACATCCTGGCCTGGAACCCGGCCATCGCCGAGCTGTTCGTGGACTACAGCCGGCTGGCGCCGCATGAGCGCAATACGCTGCGGCTGATGTTCCTGTACCCGCCGTACCGCACGCTGATTCTCAACTGGGAAGAAATGACCCGCGGCCTGCTGGCGGGTTTCCGTGCGGCGATGGCGCAGGCGCCGGACAAGGCGCCGTTCCTGGCGCTGGTGGAGGACATCGCCGCGCACAGCGAAGAGTTCCGCCAATGGTGGCCGGAGCACGATGTGCGGCGGTTCGACGAAGGGGCGAAGAAGCTCAACCACCCCACGCGCGGGCTGCTGGACCTGCAGTACGTGGCGCTGGTGCCGGAGAGCCGGCACGATCTTTCCCTGGTTACTTACCTGCCGCGAAGGTAGGTTGGTCGGCAGGGCTGCGCCCTGCACCCGCAGAGGCTTCAAGCCAAGGCAACAGCAACAGCAACAGCAACAGCGAGCATCCTTGGGATGGCGGGGCGATGTGGGCTGGCAGGACACGCCGTGAACCCATCCATGGGGGCTCGATGGCGCCATCCATGGCGCCAACGGTCCTGCCAACCCACACCACCCCGCTTCAGACAAATTTCGCGCGGCTGTTGGTAGGTGTCGACCTTGGTCGACACATCTGTCAGATATCGAAAGAAATTCCGGGGTCAGATCCCAAGAGTATTCCCGACAGATCGAGGAAATCTGTCGAAGGCGGGGTGGGTCCGGTTGAGGGGGCGTGAGCCGCATGGAT
>NZ_JAWJTI010000024.1:0-58411 GCF_032911525.1 Stenotrophomonas veracruzanensis | reverse complement strand
GCATCCATGCGGCTGCCACCCCGCACTCCGACACCGCCCCACCTCTGACAGATTCTCGCGATCTGATGGATCCACGCCATGCGTGGATGAATCTCCATCGAGTTCGAGTATTTCGACAATTGATCGAAGAGCATCCACGCATGGCGTGGATCTACCGTGTCGACCAAGGTCGACACCCACCAAGAGCCGGCCATGCCATTCCCGCAGATCGCGAAAATCTGTCGAAGGCGGGGTGGGTCCGGTTGCGGGAGTGTCAGCCGCATGGATGCGGCTGCCAAGCCTACATGGACGTACTTGCGGCGTCTCCCGCAACCGGACCCACCCCGCCATCCCTCAGCAAACCAGCTTCTGCTTCTGCTGTTGCTGCTGTTGCTCCTAGCGGGTGCAGGGCGCAGCCCTGCCGTACACCTACCCCCTGGCCATCGCCTGCCACCACTGCGACAGCAGCTCCGGCCTCCGCAGGCGCTCGCGCCACCAGCGCAGTGCAGCGCCATCCTCGCCGGTGCGCCAGGCCAGCCAGAAGGTCTCTTCCGGCTTGTGTTCCTCCACCTCGCGGATCACCAGCTGGCCACGTGCCACCGCCGCGCGCGCGCACGGCTCGGGCAGGAAGCCGAAGCCCACGCCTTCGCACTGCAGCTTCAGCTTGCTGGCCATGTCCGGCACCGTCAGCATCTCCTGCCCCATCAACAAGCCGACCGTGCGCGGCAGCAACCTGCGCGCGGAATCAGAGACCGCGATCGCGCAGTGCTCGACCAGCTGCTCGCGACCCAGCACACCCGGCACTGCGGCCAACGGATGATGGGGTGCGACCGCGAATACGAACTCCACTGAGCCCAGCGGCTCGACCACGTAACCGCCGCCACTGGGCCCCTCGCCCGGCGCGCCGACCAGCAGGTCGGCACGGCGGTCCAGCAGGGCCTCCCAGGTGCCGGACAGGGCCTCCCCGATCAGCCGCAGCCGGGTCGGCGCCTCGGCCTCACGAAACGCGGCGATGTCCGGGCCGAGCAGCCAGGTCGGGAACACCGAGTCCACCGCCAGCGTCAGTTCGGTCTCCCAGCCCGACGCCACCCGGCGCACCCGCAGCTCCAGCTCGCGGGCGGCGCGCAGCAGGTGCCGTCCCTCGTCCAGCAGCGCGCGACCGGCCTCGGTCGGTTCGGCGCGCGGGCCGACCCGGTCGAACAGCTGAACGCCCAGGTCCTCCTCCAGCTTGGCCACGGTGTAGGAGATGGTCGAGGGCACCTTGTGCAGGGCCTTGCCGGCGCCGGCGAACGAGCCGCGGCGGTCGATGGCATCCAGGATCTGCAGGGCATCGAGGCTGAGTTTGAGCATTCGAATTTTTCGATGATGGCTGTCAAAACTATCCGTTTTTCAAACCCCGGGCGCAAGCGGATACTTCTCTCCAACGGGGAAACACAGCGGCTACCGGCCCACCCCGCCCCATCGAAACCATCGAACAAGGAGATTCCATCATGCTGCAGATCCGCAAGAGCGCTACCCGTGGCCTGGCCGAGCATGGCTGGCTGTCCTCGCGCCATACCTTCTCCTTCGCCAACTACTACGACCCGCGCTACGTCAGCTTCGGCCCGCTGCGGGTGATCAACGAAGACAAGGTGATCGGCGGCCAAGGCTTCGGTACCCACAGCCACAGCAACATGGAAATCATTTCCTACGTGCTGGGCGGCGCGCTGGAGCACAAGGACTCGATGGGCACCGGTTCGGTGCTGCGCTACGGCGACGTGCAGCGCATGAGCGCCGGCAGTGGCGTCAGCCACAGCGAGTTCAACCACTCGGCCGACGAGACCGTGCACTTCCTGCAGATCTGGATCTTCCCGGACACCGAGAACATCACGCCGTCGTACGAGGAGACCCATTTCGCGCCGGAGACCAAGCGCGGCCAGCTGCGCCTGATCGCCTCGCCGGACGGTGCCGACGGTTCGCTGCGCATCCACCAGGATGCCCGCATCTTCGCCACCATCCTCGATGGCGGCCAGAAGCTGCACCATGCGCTTGGCAACGGTCGTGGCGCCTATGTGCAGGTGGCGCGTGGCCAGCTGCAGGTCAACGGCATCACCCTGGAAGCCGGTGATGCGCTGCAGGTCAGCGACGAAGCGCAGTTGACCCTGGAAAACGGCAACGACGCTGAAGTGCTGGTGTTCGACCTGCCGCTGTAACGACAACGCCCGCGATGCTGCAGAGCATCGCGGGCGCTTTTCTGTAGAGCCGAGCCCATGCTCGGCTGCGGTGCGACAGCCAGCCGAGCGTGGGCTCGGCTCTACAGGACCAGCGTCAGAACCTGTAGTTCAAGGTGAGTCGTACATTGCGCGGCTCACCCCAGGTGTAGGTGCTGTACCAGTTGAAGATCGTGTAGTAACGCTTGTCGAGCAGGTTGTTGACGTTGACCGTGGCCGACAGGCGATCGTTGAACTGGTAGCGCGCCATCGCATCGAGCAACCAGTAAGGCTGCGTGCGATGCAGCACCTTGGCCTGCGTGGCCGGATTGGTGATCTCGCCGAAGGTCGAATCCTGCCAGCGCGCGCCACCACCCAGCGTCAGCGCCTGCCAGGCACCGCGCAGACGATAGCGGGTGTGCAGGCTGAACTGGTTCTCCGGTTCCAGCGTGGTCACCTTGGTCCCCGCCTGGCGGGCGATCTTGTGGGAGAACCCACCCTGCACCTGCCAGCCCTCGGCCAGCTGACCCGACATTTCAAGCTCGTAACCCTTGGTGCGCACGCCCATCAAGGCGCGGTAGGCGATGTCACCGGACGGCGTGCGACCACTGGTGGCTTGGGCGAAGTTGTCCTGATCAAGCTGGAACAGCGCCGCACTGGCATTGAGGCGTCCATCGAAGAACTCGGCCTTCAGCCCCATCTCGTAGCTGCGGCCTTCCAGCGGATCCAGTGCCTTGCCCTGCTCGTCACGCTCGCCCTGCGGCTTGAAGATGGTGCTGTAGCTGGCGTACACCGAGTAGTGCTCACCGAGGTCGTAGACCACGCCGGCATACGGCACATAGACGCCGGTCTCGCGTGTATCCGGCGAGCGGTAGCTGGCCAGGCGGCTGCCGACGATCAGCTTCAACGGATCGGCCACGTCGAAACGGCCGACCACGTACAGCCCGTTCTCACGGGTCACTTCATTGTTGTCATAGGTGCGCTGCCACTGCGGTTCGGCAATGTCGCCATTCCAGCTGCGGTAGTCCGGCACGGTATCCGGGAAACCCGCCTGAGGGCCGTAGCCGGTATTGGTCCAGCGCTTGCGCGAGGCACTGCCACCCACCACCAGCTCATGCTCGCGGCCGAACAGGCCGAAATGCCCACTCACATAGAAGTCGGCGGCATTGCTGACGGTCTTGCCGACGTACTTGCCGAGCCACAGGCTGACGCCCTCGCCGGTCAACGGATCCGGATTGCCGGCGGCGGCACCGGCCAGTGCGGCGTCATAGCCGTTGACCTGATGGTTGAGCTGCAGCTTGGCAATCCAATCGTTGGCGAACGTGTGCTCCAACGTGGCGAAACCGGTACGCACGTACTGGCGCCAGCCGGCCCATTGCGCACCATTGTTGAACGAGCGCGGCATGCGGTTGAAGTTGCCGGCGCTGTCCAGCAGCGGAATACCGCCCCACGTGGAGCCCTTCGGGTCGCTGTCCATCACGTCGCCACCGATCGACAACAGCGTGCGCTCGCCCAGATCGGCTTCCAGCACGGCATAGCCGACCTTGCTGGTGCGCTGGTAGTTGTCCAGGTTGGAGTGCTTGTCTTCCCAGGCCCCCACGGCACGGCCACGCAGGCGGCCATCGGCAGTCAGCGGACCACCGACATCGAGCTCGGCGCGGTAGTCGTCCCAGCGGCCGACACCCAGTGAGGCGCTGCCCGCGAAGTCCTTGCCCGGCTTCTTGCGCACCAGGTTGATGGTCGCACCCGGATCGCCCATGCCGGTCAACAGGCCGGTCGCGCCCTTGAGCACCTCGATGCGGTCGTAGATGGCGGTATCGCTGAGCGTGTTACCGGCGGAGTACGCCGAATTGCGCGACATCGGAATGCCGTCGTACTGGAAGTTCTGGATCGCGAAACCACGCGCGTAGTACTCGGTGCGTTCGCTGTCGTAGGTGACGATGCTGATGCCGGGGGTCACCCGCATCACGTCGTCGATGCCGTGCAGGCCGAAGTCATCCATCTGTGCGCGGGTGATCACGCTGATGGTCTGCGGGGTCTGCCGTGGCGTCAGCACCAAGCGGGTCGCGGTGGCAATGGTGCCGGGCGTATAGGCGCCGCTGCCCTCGGTGATGGTACCGAGCAGGTTGGCGGTGACCTGTACCGTCTGCAGGGTCTGCGATGCAGGCGCCTGGGAATCCTTGCCTGGATCCGTACTGGACTGCGCAGCAGCAATACTGCTGCTGGCCAGTGCAGCGATCAGCAGGCCCTGCGCGAGCGCCTGCGGCAACGCGCGGCGACGCGGCAAGGGAAACGGAGCATGGGCAACAGGCACGGACAGCACGGCAGGACCTCCACGATAGGGTGGGATCCTCTGGCGGCGGCTGGAGGGAAGAGAGGGACGCGGCCGGATAGCCGCAAGCGCAGGAGTGTACTCCCCTGCGCCCCGGCTGTCGTGCAACGCGCTGCCGCAGCTATCAGCCGCCGATGGCGGCGCACGCCTCCAGGATCAGCGCCGTCACTTCCTTCGGCTGCGAGGCCAATGAGGCATGGCTGGCATCCAGCTCCAGCAGGCGCTTGGGCTGCATCCTTGCGGCCATGGCCTTCTGGTTTTCCGGCGCGATCATGCGGTCGTGGCGGGACAGCTGGTACCAGCTCGGCGTGTGCTTCCACGCCGGATCGCTGACCGCATCACCGAAGGTACTGGCCAGCGGCGCCTTCTGGGTCACCGCCATCACCCGGCCCTCGTCCTCGCTCAGATCCTGGCAGAAGCTCTCATGGAACTTGTCCGCACGCAGCCACAGGTAGCCATCGCTGTCCGGTGCCAGGTTCGGCGCCGCCTCCGGCAGGTGCTGCTGGGTGATGCCACCGGGACTCTCGCCGGCATCAGGCGCGAACGCGGCGATGTAGACCAGGCCCTTCACGTTGGGCTCGTTGCCGGCCTGGCTGATCACAGCGCCGCCATAGGAGTGGCCGACCAGCAGTACCGGCCCGTCGATCTGCCGGATCATTTTCCGGGTTCGCCCTGCGTCGTCGGCCAGCGACGTCAGCGGCAGCTCCACCGCCTGCACACGGTCGTGGCCGTTGCGATGCAGTTCCAGGATCACCTTGGCCCAGTGTGCGGCCCCGCCCCAGAATCCATGGACGAGGAGGATGGTCGGTGTCGTGCTCATGTACGGATCTCCGGCAGCGGCCGGCGGGATGCCGACCGTGCAGCCACTGTCCGTGGGCCACGTTAATCGCCAGTGACGCGATCGGGTCACTGCAATCGTATGCGTCGCCCGATGTCACGCATGGCACTTGCCGAGTCGACCTGCAAACGTTTCCATAAACGTCCCCTGGAGCTTCGCACCGCGCATGACGCCTTCATCCCCACGTGCCCAGCAGCACGCCACCCGCGCCGCCTTCTTCATTCCCGGATTCGCCACCGCCGCGTGGGCGCCGATGGTGCCCTACGCCAAGGCCAAGGCCGGGCTGTCCGACGCCAGCCTCGGCGCCGTGCTGCTGTGCCTCGGGCTCGGCTCGCTGCTGGCGATGCCGTTGGCGGGTGCGCTGACCGGGCGACTGGGCTGCCGCCGGGTGATGGTGATCACCTGCGCGATGATGCTGTGCGCCCTGCCCCTGCTGGTGCTGGCGCCTTCGCCGGTGGCACTGGGCGCGGCACTGTTCGTGTTCGGCGCCGGCGTCGGTGCGCTGGATTGTGCGATGAACATGCAGGCGGTGGCGGTCGAGCGCGACGCCGGGCGCGCGATGATGTCCGGCTTCCATGCCTTCTACAGCATCGGGGGCTTCGTCGGCGCCGGCTGCATGACCGGCCTGCTGATCCTGGGTACACCGCTGTGGCTGGCCGCGCTGGTTTCGGTGGCGGCGCTGCTGCTGGTCGCAGTGCTGTCGGCGCCGCACTGGCGTCCGCAACGGATCCTGCACGAAGGACCGTTGCTGGCACTGCCGCACGGCGTCGTGCTGTTCATCGGCGTGCTGGCCTTCGTGGTGTTCCTTGCCGAGGGCTCGATGCTGGACTGGAGCGCGGTGTTCCTGGCCGAAGTGCGGCAGGTGCCGCGTGACCAGGCCGGCGCCGGCTTCGCGCTGTTCACCCTGGCGATGACCGCGATGCGCCTGTTCGGCGACGGCATCGTCGAGCGCCTCGGCCGCACCCGCACCCTGGTCTTCGGCGGCATCACCGCCGCAGCCGGTTTCACGTTGGCCACGCTGGTACCGTCGTTCCCGGTGGCGCTGGCGGGCTATGTGCTGGTCGGGCTGGGCTGCGCCAATATCGTGCCGGCACTGTTCTCGATGGCGGGCCAGCAGCGGGTGATGCCGGAGAGCATCGCCATCACCGCAGTGACCACGCTGGGTTACGCCGGCATTCTCGCCGGCCCCGCAGCGATCGGTGCGCTGGCACACGGCACCAGCCTCGGCTTCGCCTTCCTGTGCGTAGCCGCGCTGCTGCTGGGCGTCGCGGCGTCTGCCCGCTCGCTGGCACGACGGGTGGCCTGACAGAAAAAGGGGACGGAGGGGATTAAGTCGTTTATGGCCCAGGTGTGCGGGAAACGACTTAATCCCCTCCGTCCCTTTTCTCAGCTGCGCGTCAGCCACTCGGCCTGGGCCGGCAGCTGCGGTGCGGGGCACACGCTCTGCGGGTGGTGCTCGTCGCGCGCCATCCAGTCATCGACCACGCCGGCCAGCAGGTCCAGCCGCAGCGGCAGGGTGATGTGGTCCTCGCCGCGCATCTCGATGTAGTGCGCGCGCGGGTTGGCCTGGGCCA
Source organism: Stenotrophomonas veracruzanensis (assembly GCF_032911525.1). Classification (NCBI taxonomy): domain Bacteria; kingdom Pseudomonadati; phylum Pseudomonadota; class Gammaproteobacteria; order Lysobacterales; family Lysobacteraceae; genus Stenotrophomonas; species Stenotrophomonas veracruzanensis. The sequence goes on along the minus strand of NZ_JAWJTI010000024.1, from coordinate 51,499 downwards.
GTTCGCGCCCTTGGCTGACCGGAATGTGCTGGTCGCCCTGCCCGTGCAGCAGCAGCACGCAGGCGCGGGTATCGGCCAGCGCGCGCGCTACATCCACGCGGTCCAGATCGACGTCGATGCGGCGGCTGGCGGCGGCGATCACCTGGTTGATGTCCTGGCCGCCATAGCGCCAACGCGCGTACGACGCCACCGCCTGCGCCTTCAGGCCTTCCGGCTGCAGTCCCATCAGGTGCGGGATCATCGTGCGGATCGCTACGCCGGCATTGGCGAACGATTCCATCGCCACCACGCCTTCCACCTGGTCACCGAGCTTGTCGGCGGTGAACACCGCCGTGGCTGCACCATAGGACACGCCAAACAGGTACAGCGGGCCGGTCACTTCACCACGTGCACGCAGCTCGCCGATCACATCGACCACGTCATCCGATTCATAGGTGCCATAGCCCGACGGCCCGGTACCGGACTGTCCATGGTTGCGTAGGTCGAGCGTGACCACGCGGTAGCCGGATTCGGCCAGCTGCAGCGACCATGGCAGCATCGAATCACCGTTCATCATCCAGCCGTGCAGCAGCACCACGGTGCCGCGCGGTGCCTGCGCGCGGAACGGCTGCGGTACTGCCAGGCTCAGGCCGGTATCCAGCGGCAGGCCGTTCTCGTGGCGCTGCGGCAGGTAGTGGTAACGCGCGCCGTAATCGCCAGGATCGAACACACGCCAGAAGATCGGCACGCCATCGCGGCCGGGCGCAAAACCGTGGCGGTTGGGCAGCTCAGCGATGGCCGCAGCAATGCGCGGGCGATCGAGCAGGGTCGATACGCCACCCGGCGCGATCAGCCGATCGGCGAGCGAGGTGGACGAGGCATTGATCGAGGACGAGCATGCAGCCAGCCACAGGCCGGCGCACGCCAGCAACAACAGCAGCAGGCGCTTCATGGGCAATCAGGGAAAAGGTGCGACAGCGTGGCAGGTTAGCGACGCGGGCGTGGGCCATCTATCGCGCGCGGATGACGGCTTGATGACAACGCAGGAACGATTCAGCTTGGTGTGAACGCTGTATCCGTTCAGTCATTGATCCGGATCAATGAACGCGCGCGCGGCATTGCCCACAGTGCCGCCATGCGCACCTCGTTCAAGCTCGCCATTGCCCTGGCCGCCACGCTGGCCGCCGCCTACGGCATCGCCCGCACCACGCCCTACTGGTTCGCACCACGACAGACGGCGCAGGTCGACATCCACGATCCGGCGCTGATCGCGCAGGGGCAATACCTGTCGCGCGCCGCCGACTGCGCGGCCTGCCACACCGCGCCGGGCGGCAGGCCGTTCGCCGGTGGCCTCGGCATGCAGACGCCGATGGGCGCGATCTACTCGACCAACATCACGCCCGATCCGGACACCGGCATTGGTGCCTATGACTACGCCGATTTCGAACGCGCGGTGCGCCGCGGCATCCGCCACGACGGCCAGCCGCTGTATCCGGCCATGCCGTACGCCTCGTACGTGATCGCCAGCGATGCCGAGATCAAGGCGCTGTATGCCTATTTCATGGGCTCGGTGCAGCCGGTGAAGCAAAGCAACGCCGACAGCACGATTCCATGGCCGGCCAACATGCGCTGGCCCCTGGCCTGGTGGCAGCTGCTGTTCGCACGCCCGCGCACGTTCAACCCGGATCCGTCGCTGGATGCCGGCCAGCAGCGCGGCGCCGAACTGGTGGAAGGCCTGGCCCACTGCGGCGCCTGCCACACGCCACGCGGGCTGGCCTTCCAGGAAAAGGCGATGGCCGACGATGGCGGTCGCCAATTTCTGTCCGGCTCGGTACTGGAAGGCTGGTACGCGAAGAACCTGCGCAACGAATCGACCGGCCTGGCCAGCTGGAGCGAGGGTGAGATCGTCGATTTCCTGCGCACTGGCCGCACCGATCGCTCTGCGGCCTTCGGTGGCATGGCCGACGTGGTCGAGCACAGCACGCAGTACCTGTCCGACGCCGATCTGCTGGCCATGGCCCGTTACCTGAAACAGCTGCCGGCCCGCGAAGGACGTAGCGCACAGTGGTCCCCCGGTACCGACACCACCACCGCCGCACTGCGCAGCGGCGACTACCGTGTTGCCGGTTCGCTGGCCTATGCCGAGCACTGCCAGGCCTGCCACCGCGCCGACGGGCGCGGGATGCCCCGCGTCTATCCGGCGCTGGCCGGCAACTCGATCGTGTTCGCCGATGACCCCAGCTCGCTGGTGCAGGTAACCCTGATCGGTGGCCGCACGCCGCATACCCCGCACGACCGGATGGCCTTCACCATGCCCGGCTTCGAACAGCTGCCGAACGCGCAGCTGGCGCAGATCCTGACTTTCATCCGCAGCAGCTGGGGCAACCAGGCCAGCGCCGTGAGCGAGGTCGACGTGGCGCGCATGCGCCGGGTGGTGCGCGACAAGCCAGTGCACTACGTTCCGCAGGAGGCCGCACGATGAAGCGTTCGCGCACGCGTTCCCGCCTGCTGATCGGCAGTGCGATCACCCTCGTGCTGTTGGCCGGCGCCGGTACCCTCGCCTACCGCCATCTCCATCCGGACCTGGATGCCGCCGTGGCCAGCACAATCGATATGCTCGATGCGCAGGGCACGGTGGTCGGCTACTACCATGCGCCGAGTGCCGAGGAGATCGCCGGGCTCGGCAATGCCGAATCGGTAATGCTCGGCCGCCGCATCCTCAACGAGACCGCACGGTTGCTGCCGGACAATGTCGGCAACGATCTGAACTGCAACTCGTGCCACATGGCCGAGGGCAAGCGGCCTTTCGGCAATCACTACTTCAATACCGGCGGCGGCGCCTATCCGCGCTACATGCCGCGTCCGGGCAAGGTGATCGGGCTGACCGAGCGCATCAATGGTTGCCTGCAGCGTTCGATGAACGGCAAGCCGCTGCCGAAGGACTCGCCGCAGATGCGCGCCATGCTCGATTACATGGCGTGGTTGAGCAGTCCTGTGCCAGAGGGGGCAAAGGTGGCCGCCCCCAGTGAGGGGCCCATCGACAGCACGCTGACCCCGGACCCGGTCCGCGGCCAGGCGCTGTACGCCGTGCAGTGCGCCGCGTGCCATGGCGACAATGGCGAAGGACGGCGCGACGCCAGCGGTGACATCGCCTTCCCGCCGCTGTGGGGCGACCACAGCTTCAACATCGGCGCCGGCATGGCGCGGCTGTACAAGGCCGCCGGCTTCGTCAAGCACAACATGCCACCGGCGGTGACCCGCGAGCCGCCACTGGGCCAGCAGGTGATGCGCGACCAGGACGCGGTGGACATCGCCGGCTATTTCATCAACCAGCCGCGGCCGGACTTCGCCAACAAGGGCAAGGACTGGCCACGCGACCCGAAACCCAAGGACGCGCGGTACTGACAGCAGGCGGCCGGGGGCACCGGCCGTCACACAACACGGTTCCTGCATCTCTACGTCATGCCGATGTCATTGGCGCTGCCGACACTCCGGGGCTTCCCTCCTCTGAAGGTCCGGTCTCGATGCGAACGTCTGCGCGCTTTCCCCGTGTCTCGCTGCTTGCCCTGCTGATCGCCCCCGCACTGGACGCCCTGGCCGAAGCACCGCAGGGCGATGCCGCTGAAGCGCGCAGCAGTGAAGCCCGCACCCTCGACCAGGTGCAGGTGATCGGCCAGGCCACCAGCTACGCCAAGACCTCGGTGCGCGCGGAAACACTGAACCGCCAGACGGTGATGAGCAGCGTCAACGACGCGCTCAACGAGGTACCTGGCGTGGTGGTCAGCGAGGCCGATGCCACCGGCTCGTCGGTGTGGGGCACGCAGATCAGCATGCGCGGTTTCGTCACCAACCGCGACACCCAGCAGATCGGCACCACCATCGACGGCCTGCCCAATGGCGGCTCAGGTTACGGCGGCGGCTCGCTGGCCAACCGCTACATCGACACCCTCGACCTGGAAACGGTGGAAGTCAGCCAGGGCACCGCTGATATCTCCTCGCGCTCGAACGAGGCCCTCGGCGGCACTCTGAACTTCCTCACCAGCGATCCGCTGCAGGACAGCCGCCTGCGCTTCGTGGTCGGCGCCGGTGACAACGAGGCGCGCAAGTACTACGTGCGCTACGACACCGGCCTGCTCGGCGGCCACACCCGTGCCTGGGTCAGCGCCTCGTCGGCGCGCGTGCATGACTGGATCGATGGCAGCGGCAAGACCAGCAACGACCACATCGCCGGCAAGTTCATCACCGAACTGGACCGCTGGACGCTGACCGGCTACCTGTCCTACAACGATGCCGACGAGCCGGAATACACCAGCGTCTCACCGAAGGGCTTCGCCACCAATCCGGATCGTGACAACCTGGTGGGGACCCTCACCGGCATTCCCTATCTGGACCAGAACTACCGCTCCGGCTCGCGTGCACTGCGCGAGAACACCTTCGGGTACCTGCGCGCGGCCTTCGACGGCGGCAACGGCTTCAAGGCCTCGGTGGCCGCCTACGGGCACCGCATGCAAGGTCGTGGCGACTGGCTGCCCCCCTACCTGGCGCAGGTCAGCGATGAGGGTGCGGGCCGCCCCGAATCGGAATATCTTGGTGGCAAGACCGTATACGGCGGCAGCAACCGTGGCCAGATCTTCTTCGTCAATCCCGATGGCAGCGCCGCGCAGCGCCTGGCCAGCTGCACCCCGCGCCTGGGCTTCACCGCCGAGTACGATCCGAACTGCTACGCGGGCAACGTGCTGGGCGCGCAGTCCTACCGCCACACCCACTACGACAACGACCGCATGGGCGTGACCGCCGACGTCGAGTGGCGCCAGACCTTCGGCGCAGTCGACAACACGATCCGCGGCGGCCTGTGGGTGGAGAAGCTGGACCGCTCGGCGCGCCGCGACTGGCACCGCCTGCTCAACGTCGGCCAGGACATCGCCTTCGACCACCAGCCTTACTGGGTGCAGTTCGAGGACAAGTACAAGGTTGACGAGCAGATGTATTACGTCGAGGACGTGGCCCGCTTCGGGCCGTTCAGCGCGCGCCTGGGCGTGAAGCAGTTCTTCGTCGACCAGTCGCGCCGCCGCGTGATCGGTGCCAGCGAGCACGTCAAATCCGATTCCAGGTCCGATCCACTGCTCTCCACCGGCTTCACCTGGGCGCCGGGCGTGGAAGGCATGGAGCTGTTCGCGGGCTTCTCGCAGAACTTCGCCGCCATTCCCTCCGGCGTGCTTGGCGAGACTGATCCGCAACGCTTCCGCAACGTCGAGCCGGAGACCGCCGACAACATCGAAGTGGGCATGCGCATCAGCCGCTGGCCGCTGACCGCCTCGGTGACCCTTTACAACATCAAGTTCGACAACCGCATCGTCTACCTGCCTGCAGGTTTCGTCAGTGGCATCGACTATCTCGGCGAGACCGACGGCGTCTACGAGAATTTCGGCGGTGTGGAAAGCAACGGCCTGGAAGCCGCGTTCGGCTACGGCTGGGACAACGGCTGGCGCCTCAACGCCGCCTATACCTACAACCGCTCCAAGTACCTGGGCAGTGGCGATGCCGCGCGCGATACCCAGCTGGGCATCGTCGATGGCGCCAAGGTGATCGGCCAGCCCGAACAGACCCTGGTGCTGTCGGCCGACTGGCAGGGCGAGAACTGGAATTTCGGCCTGTCCGGCCGTTACCTGGGCACGCGTTATCTCGACGCCGCCAACGTCAACAAGCTGCCCTCGGCCACCGTGTTCAACGCCAACATCGGCTTCGACCTGCAGGGCCTGTCGCCGCGCCTGAAGGGCATGGGCGCCAACCTGGTGGTGAGCAACCTCACCGACAAGCGGTATCTTGCAGGGGTGGACGGCCGCGACAACGCCTTCATCGGCGCCCCGCGCACCGTCGGCATCTCCTTCCGCGTGGACCTGTGAGTGAGCCCGTGACCGATATCGGCCGACGCCGGTTGTTGCAGGCAGGCGTTGCCGCCGGCCTTTCACCGCTGCTGCCCAGCATCGCCCGGGCCGCAGCGATCGCCCCTGCGGCGCAGACGCGCAGTCTGGAAGACCTGCAGCACATCGTGGTGTTCATGCAGGAGAACCGCTCGTTCGACCACTACTTCGGCACGCTGCCGGGGGTACGTGGTTTCGGCGACCGCTTCGTGGCCCCGGCGCCGGCGCTGCAGGCCGGTGGCCGCACCCGCAGTCTGTGGCTGCAGCCTGATGCCAGCGGCACGCGCGCGATCGCACCGTTCCCGCTGGATACCGCCGCGCACTTCGGCTACATGCGCGTGGAAGGCACGCCGCACACCTGGCCCGACGCGCAGCGTGCCTGGGACCACGGCCGCATGGGGCACTGGCCGAAGGCCAAGCAGAACCACTCGATGGGCTACTTCCAGCGCAGCGACCTGCCCTTCCAGTTCGCCCTGGCCGATGCCTTCACGATCTGCGACGCCTACCACTGCGCGATGCAGGCAGGCACCAACCCGAACCGGGTGTTCCTGTGGACCGGCCACAACGATGCACAGGCCCGCGCCGGCGGCCCGGTGATCGCCAATTCGCATGACAACTTCCCCGAACACGGCGGGCATCCGGCGTCGTACCGCTGGACCAGCCATGTCGAGCGCCTGCAGAAGGCCGGCGTGTCCTGGCAGATCTACCAGGACATGGCCGACAACTTCACCGACAACCCGCTGGCCGGCTTCGAGGCGTTCCGTCGGGCGTACAGCGCTGCACCCGGGCATGATCCGCAGCTGCGCGCACGCGGTGTCAGCACGCGTGTCCTGGCACAGCTGCGCCAGGACGTACTCGACGGGCGCCTGCCGCAGGTCAGCTTCATCATCGCCGACGCGGCCGGCAGCGAGCACCCCGGGCCCTCCAGCCCGGCGCAGGGCGCGGCCTATACCGCGCGCGTGCTGGATGCGCTGACTGCCGATCCGGAAGTCTGGAGCCGCACCGCGCTGTTGCTGATGTTCGACGAGAACGACGGCTTCTTCGACCACATGCCTCCGCCGGCTCCTCCTTCACCAGTGGGCACTGGCTGGGCGGGTGCGTCTTCGGTCAGTACCGAAGGCGAGTACCACCGCTATCCTGCGCCGGGTGATGAGAAGTACGACCTCGCCGAACTGCGCGGCCGCCCGTATGGACTCGGCCCGCGCGTGCCGCTGTATGTGATCTCGCCGTGGAGCCGGGGTGGCTGGGTCGATTCGCAGGTGTACGACCACACCTCGGTCATGCGGCTGATCGAACGACGCTTTGGCGTGGCCGCACCGGACATCTCGCCGTGGCGCCGCGCGGTCTGCGGTGACCTGACGGGTGCCTTCGACTTCGCCCAGCGCGATACCCGCCCGTTCGTCCGCAGCCTGCCCGATGTGAGCGCGGTGGCCGCACGTGCCGCTGCCTTGCCAGGGCGTACCGTGCCGGCGCTGCCGGAGGGGCTGAAACCAGCAAAGCAGGAAATCGGCGTACGCCCGGCGCGCGCCCTGCCCTATCGACCACAGGCATCGATCGCTGCGGTGGACGCCTCGGGTGTGGATCTGGCGCTGGCCTGCGAAGGTGCAGCGGCGGTGCTGCATGTCTACGACCGGCTGCGGCTGGATGCGGTGCCACGCCGCTACACGCTGCTGCCGGGCATACCGCTGCGCGAGCGCTGGCCGCTCGATGCGCAGGGCCGCTATGACCTGTGGCTGCTGGGCCCAAACGGCTTCCACCGCCACTTCCAGGGGGCGGCCAAGGATCCTGCCCTGCAGGCTTCAATCGATCGCGCGGATGGCCAATTGCGGCTGCACCTGCGCAACCTGGATGACAGCGCACAGCAGGTGCGTGTGCAGGCGGGCGCCTATGCCGGCCACATGCCCGAGCAGACGGTGGCCCTGCCGGCGCGCTCGGAGACCACGTTGGCGTGGGACGCAACGCCCACCGCAGGCTGGTACGACCTGCACATCGGTGCGGGCGACAGTACCCTGCGCCTGGCCGGCCGCGCCGAGGATGGGCGCCCCGGCACCAGTGACCCGGCGATGGGCAGCGAGCCATTGCGGTTCGAACACGATTGAGCAACCCGGCCGTTGTAGAGTCGCGCCATGCTCGACTGCTTTTCAATCGTGCTTCGATCATTGATCGGAAAAAGCAGTCGAGCATGGCTCGACTCTACAAGGGGGCTGGCCTGATCAGGCCTCCTGCAGCCCCGGCCGGCCGTGTTCCACCGCATAGCGCTTCCAGCTCTGCACCGCGCCATTCGGCTGCATCACGGTGTCCATCGTCTTCATGTCGCCGATCCACGCGTCGCGGGTGACATCGCACAGCACGTAGCCACGCTTGTCGGTGGTCGCCTTCAGATAGGGGCTGTGCGCAAGCTGGTTCCTGGCATACGCGTCCACACCCTGGCCATCGGCGCCGGAGGTGATCGACGTGGCGAGGAACTCGCTGGAGACCACGCCCGAGTCACGGTAGTCCTGCACCAGATCGCTGGCATAGTGCCGATGCGCGTCGCCGCAGGCGGTCACCACGTTGCCGAAGCCCACCTTCTGGATGTGGTCAAGCAGGCGCCGGCGGCTGTCCAGGTAGCCCGACCACTGGTCATCGGACGACTGCACCACGCCGTCCTTCTCGCGCATGTAGTTGCCCAGCGCCACCTGGTGGGCGATGGTGTGCCAGCGCGGTGCGGCATCGGCCAGGCCGTCGAACAGCCAGCGCTCCTGCTTCGCCCCCACGATGCTGCGCTCCGGCGATTCCACCTCCTCACGCAGCGCCATGTTCACCTGCTTGCTGCGGTATTGGCGGGTATCGAGCAGGTGCAGATCCATCAGCGTGCCGTAGCGTGCGCGCCGGTACATCTGCATGTGGCCATTGCGAGGGAATGCCGAACGGCGCAGTGGCATGTTCTCGTAGTAGGCCTGGAACGCCTGTGCGCGGCGCAGCAGGAACACTTCGGTGGGAGTATCGTCCTGGTCTTCGGCACCAGCCCAGTTGTTGTCCACCTCATGGTCATCGAAGGTGACGAACCAGGGTGCCGACGCATGCGCGGCCTGCAGGTCGGCATCGCTCTTGTACTGGGCGTAGCGGCGGCGGTAATCGTCCAGCGTGTAGGTCTGCGGCCCGACATGATTCCGCAGGTTGGTGAACGGCTGGCCGTTCATCTTCCGCAGGCCCGGCTGGCTTTCGCCTTCGTAGATGTAATCACCGTAGTGGAAGACGAAATCCAGCGGCTCCTCGGCAATACGCCGCCACGCGGTGTAGTGGCCTTCTTCGTAGTGCTGGCAACCGGCCACCGCAAAACGCACGCGATCCACCACGGCCGTGGCTGCGGGCAGCGTGCGGGTGCAACCGACCGCACTGGCGTGGCCGCCGATGGTGAAGCGGTACCAGTAGGGCCGTCCAGGCGCCAACCCGTCCAGCTCCACGTGCACAGCGTGCCCAAGCTCGGGATGCGCCATTGCCGAGCCCTGGCGTACCACCTTGCGCATGCCATCGTCTGCTGCCAGTTGCCATTCGACCACCATCGGCCGGGTCGGCATGCCGCCGCCGAACACCAGTGGCTCAGTTGCCAGCCGTGTCCACAGCACCATGCCATCGGCCGAGGGATCACCCGAGGCCACGCCCAGGGTGAAGGGTGTGCTGGCGAAGCGCGGCTTGGCCAGCAGGTTGCGCGGGTTCAGCGCGGTGGCATCGGCCTGCGCGGCCAGCGCGTGTGCGGTGCCCATCCAGGCGCCGGCGGCAGAGAGGCCGGCCAGGGCCAGGAATCGCCTGCGATTGATCGTATCCACGGCTGTGCCCTCAGTTGTAGATGATGTGGAAGTAGAAGAAGCGGCCGTAGTCGTCGATCTCGGTACGGAAGCGCCCGTTCGGGCCGGTGCTGTAGGTCGGCTGGGTGTTGAACAGGTTCTTGGCCTCGTACTTCAGCGTCACGTGCCTGCTGACCTTGTGGCTGAAGCCCATGTTGAAGGTCATGTAAGGGTCGTAGTACGAATCCAGCCACCGGGTGTCGCCGAAGTCGACCAGCATGCGGCTGCGGTAGGTGCCGGACAGGCGCAGCTGCGCGCTCTTCCACGGCATGCGCCAGATCACCGAACCGTTGAGCGACCAGTCCGGCTGGTACAGCAGCCGGTCCAGGCGGCGCTCGGTGCCATCACTGATGCGGTAGTTGGTCTGGCCTTCCAGCCGCGTGGCGTTGAAGTACATGTCGAAACGCTGGCGGCCCCACTGCAGGTTGCGGTTGGCCACCGCGAACTCGACACCGCGCAGCGTGGACTCATCGGTGTTCATCGGCTGAGTCACCCGGTAGCGGGTATCACCCACGTTCTCGAAGGTGGTCAGGGTGTAGATGTCGTCCTTGATCACCTTGTCGAACAGCGCCACCGAGACCAGGCCGTTGTTGCCGTTGAAATACAGGTCCCACGCCAGGTCGATGTTGGTGGAACGGCGCGGCTGCAGGTTGGCATTGCCCTGCTTGATGCTGCAGAAGCCCCTGCCCTCCTCGTCATCGCCGCAACTGGTGCTGGTGGCCTGGGCGATGTTGCTCGGCGTCGGCCGGCCCAGCGTTCGGCTGGCGGAGAAGCGCAGGCGCTGGTTCTCGGTGAGCTTGAAGGTTGCATTCAAGGAGGGCAGCAGATTGTTGTAGCCACCGCTCGTGTTGCGGAAGGCGGAGGTATAGGTAGTGCCGCCATCATCGCTGAACGGGCTGTAGGCATCGAAGCGGGTGTGGTCGTAACGCAGGCCGCCGATCAGCAGCAGCCGGTCCCAGGCGTAGTGCGCGGATACATAGGCATTGGTGATGTCCTCCACGTACTTGTAGTCACTGGTGACGTTGGCATTCGGATACGCCGCATTGTTGTTGCCCAGTTTTGGCAGCAGTTCCTCGTTCCACTTGCGGTTGTCGATCAGCGGAAAGCCCGGCACGCTGCCCAGCAGCGTCGAACCCGGGTACAGGTAATCGTTGAGCGTGGCACTGCTCTTGAAATAGTCGAAGTCGATGTCCTGCCAGATCTTCAGATGGCGGTACTCGGCACCGGCGGCCAGGCCGAAACCTCTCGCATCGGCATCGATGTTGTAGCTGAAGTCGGCGCGCAGGTTGTCGATGCTCTCCTTGGCATCGCGCGGGGAGACGTAGGCCTGCGCCGGATTGAGCTTGAATGCGGAACTGGTCAGCAGGCTGGAATCGGAAACGGCCACCGCGTTGGGGAAGCCGTGGCTGTCATTCTCGTAATCGACGAACAGATTGCTTGGGTAGGCGCGCACCCCCCAGTAAACCTGGTTGTTGTGGAAGGTCTCTTCGGTATGGCCACCGCGCAGGGTCAGCTGCGATCGATCACCGATATCCCAGTTGAAGCTGGCGATGGCACCGCGGTTGTTGCGGTCCCAACGGTCGTGCCGGTTCTTGATGTAGATGCTGTTGATCTGGGTGGTGCCGCTGTCTTCGGTCTGGTTGCGGATCGGAAACTTGGCGTTGCCGTACAGATCGGTCTTGTTCATCGTCGAGTTCTCGTAGAACCGGTACGAGTACAGCAGCAGCGATGCGTAGAACGGATCATCCGAGGGCTTCCACTCAAGCTTGGCGGAGCCACCGAAGTTGGTGATGAAGTTGGTATAGGTGCCGGTGCTGAAGTTGCCAGGCGCACGCAACCCGTTCCAGCCCTTGGCCTCGTCCGGACCCGTGGTACCGTCGGTGAGGTATTTGCCAGCGTCGTTGTAGTAGTAGTTCGACTCCACCCAGCGCTTGACGCTGTTGCGCGAACGCTGCTCATAGCGTGCCACTGCAACGATGCCGAACGACTGGTCGACGCCGAACTGGTTGGAGAACACCATCTTGGCGCTCTTGCCGAAGTGGCCCAGGGTCTCGTGGTTGCCGCCAGCGCTGCGCTCGACGTTGGTCTCGGCAGTGGAATAGATGCCTGCCACATCGGCAAACACGTACTTGCCGGACCGATCGAAGGCGCTGCGGCTGATGATGTCGATCACGCCGCCGATCGCATCCGGGGCCTGCTCGGCACTGAAACTCTTGTAGATGTCGGTACGGGTGCCGATGTCGCTGGGAATCAGCTGCAGGTTGTTCATGCGCTCGCCGGAGCCACTGCCTCCCACGCTGGCAATCGCGATGCCATCGATGGTGGTGTAGTTGAGGTTGGCCTGTACGCCGCGCACGGTCACGTAACGTGGCTCACCGGCATCCTCCACCGCACTCAGGCCTGGCGCGGCCATCAGGCTTTCGGCCAGGGTCTCGTCGCCGTAGCTGTCCATCTCGTCATACACCACCGAATCCTTGATCACCGGCGACGACTTCTTCTGGTCGATGACCTCATGTGCGGCAATCACCTTCACCGTGTCCAGGGTCGGCGCCACCATCGCCTCGGCCTCGCGCGGCTTCGGCGGGGCCGGCTTCGGCGCGTTGCGTACGGGTGCCGGATCGATTGCGATGACATTGCCATCCACCACGGTGTAGCCAAGGCCGGTACCGGCCAGCAGTGCATCCAGCGCCTGCTTGACGGTGGCACCGCGCGGCACCGCACCGGCCATGCGGGCATTACCGCCGGCCGAGTACAGGAACTGCACCCCGGAACTGCGCGACAACTGCTCCAGCGCACGCGCCAACGGCTGCGCCTCGATCGGCGCCGAAACGCGGGCCTCGAGACCATCGGTAGTGGCCGCAGCCGCCGACGGCACGCTGCAGGGAGACAGGGCGAGGATGATCGACAGGTAGAGCGTGTTGCGCATCACGGGTCCTTGGAAGAGAGAAGGCAGCGGGTGCCGCTGCGCGGATCGGCAGCGGCTTCTCCCAAGTAAGAGCCCGCATCCACCGAAGTGGAGAACGCGGATTCGATGAATTTTTTCTGACAGTCCACGACCACACGGGCCTCAGCGGCTGCCAACCCGCACGGTGTCGCCTTCGCGCCTCACCACGAAGCGCGGGTCGCGTTCGAGGAAGGCCTGCAGCGCACCGATGCGATGCGCATCGAGGCTGCCCGACAACCGTGCCGATGCCGCACCTTCGTCCAGCACGCGCACCTGCACCTGGTTGTGCCGGTTGAAGGCAGCGGCCACCTCGTCCAGCCGCTCATCCAGGAAGGACACTTTGCGCCGCTGCCAGTCCAGCAGCATCGACAACGGTACATCCAGCGACTCCACCGCATGGCTGCGCGCGTCGACCTGCACCACCCGGCCTTCGCCCAGTTGCGCAAGGCGCCGGGCGTCCGCGCCCTGGCTCCATACCTCCACCTCGCCGGAAACCACGCCGATGCGCGTGCCCTGCAACCGTCGGGACACATCGAACACCGTGCCGATATCGCGGATCTGCAAGCCGTTCACCTGCACCTCGAACGGCCGTCGGTCACCGGCGATATCGAACGTGGCCTCACCCTGCAGCAACTCCACCTTGCGGCTGAACCAGCCCATGCTTACGCGCAGGCGGCTGTTCGCGTTCAGCCGCACCTGGGTCTGGTCGGACAGCACCAGGTCGCGAAGTTCACCATGATCGGCGCTGTACAGCTGCCCGGTAGGCATCAGCTGCGGAACCAGGCCTACGCCGAGCAGGGTGATACAGGCTGCGGCGGCCATCACCCACCAGCGTGCACGAACGCGACGAGGCACAACACACGGCGGCGCGTGCGCGCTACCGAACAGCGGCACCACCTTGGCGGCCGCCTGCCGTGGCGGTACCAGCGCCTCTTCAGGCAACGGTGATTGCAGCGCCTCACCCACCTGCCGGTGCAACGCAAGGGCGTGCATGTAGGCGCGCACGTGCTCCGGCGAGCGCTTCATCCAGTCCAGGAACGCAACCCGCTCGGCCTCGCCCAGTGTTCCGTCGCGATTGCGCAGGAACCAGTCCATGGCCTCGCAGGCGATCGTGTCGTCGGCCACGGGCGATGAGGTCCGGTTCATGTGAGCTCCCTGGCGCCCAGCGCGTTCCTGCAGGCCTCCAGCCCCTTGCCGATGTGCTTGCGCACCATATGCACCGACACCTGCAGCTGCTGACTGATGGCCGGGCAATCCAGCCCGTCGCGGTAGTGCAGCTCCATCACCCGACGCGTGGTCGCCGGCAGTCGTGCAATGGTGCTGCGGATATCGTTCCAGCGCTGCGCACGCTCGAATTCGCCTTCGATGTCTTCTTCGCTTTTCAGCACTTCGGCCAGCAGGTCGACGTCTTCCAGCGGCGGCAGCGACGACCGCGCGCGCGCATGCTCGCGCGCCAGGTTGGCCGCCACGGTGAACAGGTAGGCTTCCGGGTTCTCGACCGCATCGGCATCTTCGCCGGTGCTGCGCAGCAGGCGCAGGTAGACCTCCTGCGCCAGGTCTTCGGCATCCTCGCTGGCCGAACCGCGACGCAGGAAGAAGCCACGCAGCAGCCGGCGCCGCAGCGCGTAGCTCTTCTCCCAGATCCTCACGCTGTTCACGGCCGGCCAACCACCCCGAGGCTGGAAAGCCCCGCAGGGTGACCGCCATCGATGACAGTGGCGTTTCAACGACCGGCAGGCAGCCGCTGGAGTGCAGCCCCTGCAATGTTCCGGCGGCCGTGGTGTACCGGAACCCGCCCAACGCCTGGCGCGCTGGCTGCCCATCGTCGCCTGGTGCCTGCTGGGCGTCGGCGTGGCGATCATCCCGGTGTTCCTGCCGGGGCTGTCCCCGGCCTGATCAGCGGCCGCACCCAGCGCATCGGCCCATGATACGGCGCGCGGCACCAACCCTTGCTTGCCAGAGACCCAAGCCCCGCCCGCCTACCGAAGCCTGGGGGGCAGGCCTACGCTTGTCTTCTCGGTGGCCGCCACGGTCGCCCTTCGCGTCACGGCCCCCGCCGTTGCGACCCCGCTCCAGTGCTGTGCGCCCTGCCGGTGTTGTCGCCCAGGCAGACGTCCGACCGGCGCCCTCTGGAGAAAGCCATGAACCAAGCCCTGATCCCCTTCGATACCGACCCGCTGGAAACGCGGGAGTGGCGTGAATCGCTGAAGGCGGTGATGCAGGCCGGCGGCCGGCCGCGCGCGCACTACCTGATCGACCAGCTGAGCGATCTGGACGCCCAGCAGCACGGCGACCTGCATACCCGTGCCTGGACCGCCTACGTCAACACCATCCCGCCCGAGCGCCAGCCGGCCTACCCGGGTGACCTGGCCATCGAGCGCCGCCTGAACGCGATGATCCGCTGGAACGCGATGGTGATGGTGCTGCGTGCCGGCAAGCATTCCAACGTCGGCGGCCACATCGCCACCTACCAGTCTGCGGCGGTGCTGTACGACGTGGGCTTCGATCACTTCTTCCGTGGCCGCACCGACACCTTCGACGGCGACATGATCTACATCCAGGGCCACTCCGCGCCGGGCATCTACGGCCGCGCATACGTGGAAGGCCGCATCGATCCGGCACGGATGGACAACTTCCGCCGAGAAGCCGGCCGCGAAGGCCTGTCCTCGTATCCACACCCGCGCCTGATGCCGGAGTTCTGGCAGTTCCCCACCGTGTCGATGGGGCTGGGTCCGCTGACCGCCGCCTACCAGGCGCGCTACATGCGTTACCTGGAATACCGCGGCCTGAAACAACACCAGGGCCGCAAGGTCTGGGCCTTCCTCGGCGACGGCGAGATGGACCAGCCCGAATCGCTGGCGGCAATTTCCCTGGCCGGCCGCGAGCGGCTGGACAACATCGTGTTCGTGGTCAACTGCAACCTGCAGCGCCTCGATGGACCGGTACGCGGCAACGCCAAGGTCATCCAGGAACTGGAAGGCACCTTCCGCGCGGCCGGCTGGAACGTGATCAAGCTGATCTGGGGCAGTGGCTGGGACGACCTGTTGGCCCGCGACCACAGCGGCCTGCTGCGCCAGCGCATGATGGAATGCGTGGATGGCGACTACCAGACCTTCAAGTCGCAGAGCGGCGCCTACGTGCGCGAACACTTCTTCGGCCGTTACCCCGAGCTGCTGGCGCTGGTCGCGCACATGAGCGACGACGACATCTGGGCGCTGGCACGTGGTGGCCACGATCCGCAGAAGGTGTACGCCGCCTACCAGCAGGCGGTGAACACCCGCGGCCGGCCGACAGTGATCCTGGCCAAGACGGTCAAGGGCTTCGGCATGGGCGAGGCCGGCGAAGGCCAGAACATCAACCACCAGCTGAAGAAAATGAGCGCCGATGCGGTGCGCGCCTTCCGCGACCGCTTCAACCTGCCGGTCAGCGACGACCAGCTGGAGGAAATGCCCTATCTGCGCCCGGAACCCGGCAGCGCCGAGGCTGCCTACTTCGCCGAACGCCGCCGCATCCAGGGTGGGCGGCTGCCGGCGCGCCTGGCCAAGGTCGATCCGCTGCCGCTGCCGCCGCTGTCGATCTTCAACACCCAGCTGCAGGGCAGCGGTGATCGCGGCCAGTCCACCACCATGGGCTTCGTGCGCATCCTCACCAGCCTGCTGAAGGACCCGGAACTGGGCAAGCTGGTGATTCCGATCGTGCCCGATGAATCGCGCACCTTCGGCATGGAAGGCCTGTTCCGCCAGATCGGCATCCACTCCTACCTGGGCCAGCTGTACACCCCGCAGGACGCCGGCCAGCTGAGCTACTACAAGGAAGCCAAGGACGGCCAGATCCTGCAGGAAGGCATCAATGAATCCGGTGCCATCTGTTCGTGGATCGCCGCCGGCACCGCCTACAGCAACCACGGCCTGGCGACGATTCCGTTCTACATCTTCTATTCGATGTTCGGCCTGCAGCGCGTCGGTGACCTGGCCTGGGCCGCTGCCGATGCGCGTACCCGCGGCTTCCTGCTCGGTGCCACGTCGGGCCGCACCACGCTGATGGGCGAAGGCCTGCAGCACGACGATGGACACAGCCACGTGCTGTCGTCGGTGATTCCGAGCTGCGTGTCCTACGATCCGACCTACAACTACGAGCTGGCGGTAATCATCCATGACGGCCTGCGCCGCATGTATGTCGACCAGGAAGACATCTACTACTACATCACCGTGCTCAACGAGAACTACCCGCAGCCAGCACTGCCCGAAGGCGCCGAAGCCGGCATCCTGAAGGGCCTCTACCTGCTGCACCCGGCAGCCGCCGATGCCGCCTCGCAGCCACGCGTGCAGCTGATGGGCAGCGGCTCGATCCTGCGCGAAGTGGAAGCTGCGGCAGAACTGCTGCAGCAGGATTTCGGCGTCGCCAGCGATGTGTGGAGCGCCACCAGCCTGACCGAACTGCGCCGCGACGGCCTGGCCGCTGAGCGCTGGAACCTGCTGCATCCGGCCGAACAGCCGCGACTGCCCTACGTGCAGCAGTGCCTGCAGGGCCACGACGGCCCGGTGGTGGTGGCCACCGACTACATGAAGATCGTCGGCGACCAGATCCGTCCCTTCATCAACGACCGCCGCTTCATCGCACTCGGTACCGATGGCTTCGGCCGTTCCGACACGCGTGAGTCGCTGCGCACGTTCTTCGAAGTGGATCGCCACTTCATCGTGCTGGCAGCCCTGAAGTCGCTGGCCGACGAAGGCCGCATCGAGCGCTCGCGGATGCAGGAGGCCATCGACAGGTACGGCATCGACACCGGCAAGCGCGACCCGGCGGCAGTGTAAGGTGCCGGCGCCATGCCCGCGGATTCCCTCCCCGTGGGCATGGCGCAGGCGGCGCCACTACGGTATCCGCTTGAACAGGTTGGTCTGCAGGATCGGCGTACCGTCGTGGCCGTAGAACGCCTTGGTCTCGGTCATCGTCGCCTGGTCATCTGCCACGGTGTAGATGCGGGTGGAGGCCGGCGTACCGTGGTCCACCAGCTGCATCACCAGGGTGTTCGGCGCCGGCAGTTTCAGGTTGGCCTTGTCCGCGCCGTAGGTGCCGGACAAGGGCCCCGGCGTACCGTCGAGCGCCAACGTGCCGTCGGATTTCATGGTCTTGCCGTCGTGCAGGACGATGTCCACGTGTGAACTCCAACGGCCCGCACCGGCGTCCTTGAACTCGAGCACCACGTGCTTCGGGCGCTGCGCTTCGGGAAGCGCAGACGTGGCGATATCCAGCGACCAGCGCCCCAGCAGCGGTGAAGGCGAAGCTTCGACTGCCAGCGCCGGAACGGCGGTTAGCGAAAGCGCAGACAACAATACAGCGGACAACAGCTTCATACGTTGCTCCGTTCCAGTGAAGAAGGCGCTGCGTGACGCGATCGGGGGCAGCGCCCGAATCGTGCGCGGCATTGGCAGCCCAGCACAAGACCAAGCGTTGAACGGGCGGCGACCGCGTTCGCTCCACCGCGCGCGTTGCCCCTGCCGCAAGGCCCGTTCCACCCTTGTCGATACAAATAGTTACGTTATAACATTTCACGTCTTTTTCACGGATCGTGCCATGCGTCGCCACCTGCTTGCTGCTGCCATTCTGTTCGCCGTCCACACCGCTCAGGCCGCGGACGAACCTACCCTCCCCACCCTCCAGGTCCAGGCCTCCCAGCCCTCGCGCATCGACAGCCGGGCCACTGTCGACAATCCACAAGCCCAGAACCGCACCCTCGGCAACCTGCTCGAACATGTCTCCGGTGTGCAAAGCAGTGCCTTCGGGCCGAACGCGGGCGCTCCTGTCATCCGCAGCCTCAGCGGCAACCGCGTGCAGATCCTGCAGGACGGCCAGTCCATCCTCGGCATGAACGCGATCAGCGGCGATATCAGCATTCCGTTCGACCCGCTGTTCGTGCGCAGCGTCACCGTCAACAAGTCCTCCGACACCGTGCGCTACGGCGGCAATGCGATCGGCGGCAGCGTGGAGATCGATCCGGGCCTGATCTCGCGCAGCATGGAAGACAAGGACCAGTCGATGGAACTGGTCCTGCGCAAGGGCTTCAATGCCGCCGACGCGCAGGGCTTCCGCATGAACTTCAACAACCAGCGCAACGTCTCGACCAACCTGCAGGTCTCGCGCCAGCGCATCTCGCACTACGACATTCCCGGCAACAGCAAGGCCAGTGTCTGCAATACGCGCCTGTTCCCGCCGACCGGTGGCGTGAACTCTGCGCTGGCCGACAGCTGCCAGAAGGAAGCGCGCGTCCAGCAGATCTACAACAAGGCCTCGCAGCCCTACATCGACCAGTTCATGACCGAGAACCCGGACTGGGCCGATGGCGATTTCTCCTTCTACACCAACAACCCGACTTCGGTCTGGCAGCGCCGTACCTATATCAATCCGGTCAATCCGGCCTATGTCGCCGGCACGCCGTCATACGTACAGAAGCAGATCAACAATGACGTGACGCCCGATTACCATCACCGGTTGGGCAACAGCTACGCGAGAAATTCGCAGGTGGCGCTCGGGTCGACCCTGTTCTTCGACCGTGGCTACGTCGGCGTCAGCATCGATGCCAAGGACAGCGAATACGGCGTGCCGGGGTTCTCGATGCAGAACCTGTCGTTCGGTTCCAGCTACGCCAACGCGTTGCCGGTGGGCGTGGTGATCAAGCAGGAACGCTACGCACTGGAAGCCCTGTTGCGCGATCCGCTGCCGTGGTTCGAGCGCGCCGAACTGCGTGTTTCGAAGCTGGACAACACCTCGGGCGAACGGCTGGGCGCCACCCGGGCCAACGACTACGATTTCGAGAGCACCCAGGCCGAGCTGCTGCTCAGCCATCAGCGCGTCGGTCCGCTCAGCGGCCTGCTCGGTTTCAGCCACCAGTCGCGTGCTGTCACCGGCAGCGGCTCGCTGCGCTACCTGCCTGACGTCGACACCCGCAGCAACGCGGTGTTCCTGAAGGAGACGCTGGACGTCGGCTGGGCCAGCTTCGACGCTGGCGTGCGCCACGAGCGCGTTGACCATGACCTGCAACCAAGCCGCTTCAAGACCGCGCGCAATGCCGCCAACACGAAACTGCAGGACCGCGACTACCGGCTCAACAGCTACAGCCTGGGTTCGTATGTCGAGCTGGGTCCGTTGTTCGCCGCCAAGGTGCGCTACTCGTCCTCGCAGCGCGCACCGGAGATCAACGAGCTGTATGCGAGCAATGCTCACTATTCGGTGATGACCCAGGAAGAAGGCAACCAGAACCTCGAGCCGGAACGCGCGAAGAACCTGGAACTGACCGGCCTGTTCCACCTCGGTGGTTTCGAACTGTCGGCCACCGCGTACCGGATGAAGTACGAGAACTATCTGTACCTGGGTTACTCGGGCGTGCAGACCGCCAACCGCCTGCCGCTGAAGTACTGGAAGCAGACCGACACCACGGTGAAGGGCTTCGAGATCGATGCCTCGCAGGCATTGGACCTGGGCCGCTACGGCACGTTGAACGTGTCCGCCTTCGCCGACCTGGTGAAGAACAAGGCCGACCGCCCCGATTCGCTGCGTGCCCACAATGACGGCGAGTACCTGCCGAACATGCCGACCAACCGCTACGGCGCCACCCTGCAGTGGCAGCGCGAGGGCTGGAAGGCGCGGCTGTCCAGCACCTACTACGACACGCAGAAGTACCTCGGCCGCAACGTGAGCGAGGAAGTGCCGCTGGATGCATTCAACCTGGTCGACCTGCAGGTCAGCCGTGAGCTGCCGGTACGCAACAGCTACATCGCCGGCATGGAGGTGTTCGTCAACGGCAGCAACCTGCTCAATCAAGAAGCACGGCCGCACAACTCGCCGCTGAAGTACATCGCGCCGCTGCCCGGGCGCGGTTTCCAGGTGGGCGTGACGGTGAAGCTCTGAGGATCGAACGCATCGGTACGCGCCTGCGGGCAAATGGCCTGCAGGCGTTCTCCCCCGCCCCCCCTGCGTGGTTGCGCCACACGCACCGGTTGATTCACCATCGGCAAAAGAGGAGAGCGTGATGAACTGGAAGCATGCGGTTTCACTGGCGCTGTTGTTGTCCGTTTCATCAGCCGCAAGTGCTGCGTCTGCGATCACCTACGACAAGGATGGCCGCTACGGCTATTCGATGAACCAGTCTTCCCTCACCACTGCGATGCAGCAGTCGCTGCACTACTGCGGAGCGCGATCGCGCAATTGCGGTCAGTCCGCCAGCACCACCAGCGAAGGCTATTCGGCCATAGCGACCGGCACGATTGCGTTGGGCTTTGCACTGGGCGAGAAGACTGCGGACGCCGCGCAGCGGAAGGCCGAAAGAATGTGCAGGCAACGTGCCAATGACTGCACGCTCGCGTTGCTGTGGCGGGAAATTCCACCTCGCCACATTGAACCGCCACAGCTGCCGGGTACACCCGCTCCGGCACCGGCGATGACACCCACGCCCATGCCAACGCCTGCCTCCCGCACCGATCAGCCAGGATAGTCAGCTCCACGCTGCGAGTGTCGGATAAAGAAAAACGCCTGCAGATCGAGGATCTGCAGGCGCTTCTTTGTATCTGGCGGAGTGAGAGGGATTCGAACCCTCGATAGAGCTTTTGACCCTATACTCCCTTAGCAGGGGAGCCCCTTCGGCCACTCGGGCATCACTCCGGGGTTTTCTCCGCGTCTGGTGCGTTGCACCTCAGCGGGGCGTGAATCATAACGTTAATCGAGTGCGAAGGTAAAGCGTTATTCGGCAGAATTTTCGCTACCGGTGCCACCGGCTTCGTCACCGCGCTGGATGCGCTGATAGATCTCTTCGCGGTGCACAGCGACGTCCTTCGGCGCGGTGATGCCGATACGCACCTGGTTACCCTTGACGCCAAGCACGGTGACGCTCACCGAGTCTCCGATCATCAGGGTTTCGCCGACGCGGCGAGTCAGGATCAACATTTTTGTAAGTCTCCATGGAACCGTGTGGAAGGGTATCCCCCACCGGCTTGACGCTCCGTCAAGAAGCGCTACCACGACAAAGGGAAAAGATTCGCAATGGTACCGTCAGCCGTCCCGCTCCTACAAGGAGGGGGACGGCCAGGTTCATCACAGGCGGGGGCTGACCCATTCGACGACTGCAGCCAGCGCAGTGGCAAGGGCGGGCCCGTCCTCGCCACCACCCTGGGCGAGGTCCGGGCGTCCGCCGCCCTTGCCCCCGATCTGACTGGCGATATGGGACAACAGTTCCCCAGCCTTGACCTTGCCCATTGCGCTGCCGTTCACACCCGCGACCAGGGCGGCCTTGCCGTCCTGGGCGCCGGCCAGCACGATCACAGCGTCGCCCAGCTGCTGCTTGAGGCGGTCCATGGCGTCACGCAGGGCCTTGGCATCGAAGCCCTCCAGGCGGGCAGCCAGTACTTTCACGCCAGCAACCTCGACGGCCTGGCCGGACAGGTCGGCCGTGGCACCCGCGGCAACCTTGGCCTTCACGGCTTCCAGTTCGCGCTCCAGCTGCTTCTGGCGCTGGCCGAGGGCACGGATCTTCTCGACCACGTCGGCGGCGCTGCCGCCGAGCAGTTCAGCGGCCTCGACCAGGCGAGCCTCTTCGGCGTCCACGTAGTCCAGGGCGCCCTGGCCGGTAACGGCCTCGATGCGGCGCACGCCTGCGGAGACACCGCCCTCGGAGGTGATCTTGAACAGGCCGATGTCGCCGGTACGGTTGACGTGGGTGCCACCGCACAGCTCGGTGGAGTAGTCACCCATCTTCAGCACGCGCACATGCTCGCCGTACTTTTCGCCGAACAGGGCCATCGCGCCGAAGTCCAGAGCTTCCTGCATGCCCATGTTGTGCACTTCGGCGGCGTTGTTGGCGCGCACCTGCTGATTGACCTTGCGCTCGATCACGGCCAGTTCTTCCGCGCTGATCGGCTGGAAGTGCGAGAAGTCGAAACGCAGGCGGTCCGGAGCGACCAGCGAGCCCTTCTGCTGCACGTGGGTGCCGAGCACTTCGCGCAGGGCGGCGTGCAACAGGTGGGTGGCCGAGTGGTTGAGGATGGTGGCGCCACGGCGCTCGCCATCGACCTGGCCAGACAGCACATCACCGACCTTCAGGCCGCCTTCGGACAGGATACCGACATGGCCGTGGAACTGGCCGGCAAACTTCTGGGTGTCTTCCACCGCCAGGCGCACGCCGCTGCCGGTCAGCACGCCGGTGTCGCCGACCTGGCCGCCGGACTCGGCGTAGAACGGAGTCTGGTTGGTGATGACGATGACTGCGTCACCGGCTTCGACCGACTGCACCGGACGACCGTCCTTGAGCAGGGCCAGCACGGTCAGGCCGTCGGCCTGCAGGCGGTCGTAACCGAGGAACCGGGTCGGGCTCAGGGTCGCCACCAGCTCGGCCGGCAGGGTCACGCCACCACCGAACTTGCCGGCCGCACGCGCGGTCTCGCGCTGCTGCTCCATCGCGGCATCGAAGCCGGCAATGTCAACGGTCAGGTCGCGCTCGCGGGCGATGTCCTGGGTCAGGTCGAGCGGGAAGCCATAGGTGTCGTACAGGCGGAACGCGTCAACGCCCGGGATCACGCCGTTGCTGGCCTTCCCGGCCACGTCCTCGAAGATCTTCATGCCGGCATCGAGGGTCTCGGCGAAACGCTCTTCCTCGGCCTGCAGCGCACGGGTGACGGTGTCCACCGCAGCCGGCAGTTCCGGATAGGCCTCGCCCATCTGCTCGACCAGGGTCGGCACCAGCTTGCTGAAGAACGGCTGGCGCACGCCCAGCATCCAGCCATGGCGCAGGGCGCGACGAATGATACGGCGCAGCACGTAGCCGCGGCCTTCGTTGGACGGCAGCACGCCGTCGACGATCAGGAACGAGCAGGCACGGATGTGGTCGGCGATCACGCGCAGCGACTTGTTTTCCAGATCGGCGGTGCCGGTCAGTTCGCTGGCCTTGCGGATCAGGGCCTGGAACAGGTCGATCTCGTAGTTGGTGTGCACGTGCTGCAGGATCGCCGCCAGGCGCTCCAGGCCCATGCCGGTATCCACGCACGGTGCCGGCAGCGGCACCAGGGTGCCATCCGGCTGGCGGTCGAACTGCATGAACACCAGGTTCCAGATTTCGATGAAGCGGTCGCCGTCTTCATCCGGGGAGCCCGGGGGGCCGCCGGCGATATGGTCACCGTGGTCGTAGAAGATCTCGGTGCATGGGCCGCACGGGCCGGTGTCGGCCATCTGCCAGAAATTGTCCGAGGCGAACGGTGCGCCCTTGTTGTCGCCGATGCGCACGATGCGCTCTTCCGGGATGCCTACCATGTCGCGCCACAGCGCGTAGGCTTCGTCATCGGTCTGGTAGACGGTGACCAGCAGGCGCTCGGCCGGCAGCTTCCAGACCTGGGTCAGCAGTTCCCAGGCCCAGGTGATCGCGTCCTTCTTGAAGTAGTCGCCGAACGACCAGTTGCCCAGCATTTCGAAGAAAGTGTGGTGGCGCGCGGTGTAGCCGACCTGGTCGAGGTCGTTGTGCTTGCCGCCCGCGCGCAGGCAGCGCTGGACGTCGGCCGCGCGCACGTAGCTGCGCTTTTCCGCGCCAAGGAACACGTCCTTGAACTGCACCATGCCGGAGTTGGTGAACAGCAGGGTCGGATCATTGCCCGGCACCAGCGGCGCCGACGGCACGATGGTGTGGCCTTTACCCTTGAAGAACTCAAGGAAGTCGCTGCGGATCTGGGAAGTCGTGAATTTGGCGGATGCGTTCATTGGGGGCTGGCAGTCTGCGGGCCGGCGGACCCGGACCACCGGCCGCGCTGGCCAGGGTCGCGAGGGACCGCCGAAAACCTAAAGGGTATCAGGCCCGGCGCCGCCAGTCTCAGTCATCCGGGTCGTAGCGGGTCGCGCGGCGGATGCTGTCGCCGTCGAAGCCCCGTCGGGCCAGCAGATCGGCGGCCTTGCGCCGCTGTGTCAGGTCCTGCGGGCCGGCCTCGCCAAAGCGTCGGCGGACCAGATCACGGGCGTTTTCCTGCCAGTCGCCTTCGTAGCTGTCCATCGCTGCGGCAATCGCGGCACTGTCCAGGCCGTGGGTCCCCAGCTCGGCGCGGACATGGATCGGCCCATAACCGGTGTTGGCGCGCATCCGCACCAGGTTCTCGGCAAAACGGGTGTCGTCCTGCCAGCCGGCCTCGGTCAGCTTGGCGACAGCGGCCTGCGCGGCTTCATCTTCGATGCCACGGGCGGTCAGCTTGCGGGTGAGTTCCTTGCGCGAGTGCTCGCGGCGGACCAGCAGGCCCAGCGCCCGTTGCACGGGGGTCTGCTCACGCGGCCGGCGCTTGCGGCCGGCCGGAATGTCTTCGGCGTCGGACATGGGTACTCCAAGGGTGGCGCCATCCGTGGCGCCCAGCCCATCCCTGGGCGATTCGAACCTGCGGGACAGGGCGACGTCACTGACGGCGCCGCCCTGCCCCACAGCAAGCCTTACTCGTCGTCGCCTTCGTCGTCGCCTTCCTCACGGGTGGCTTCGGTCGGCTGGAACTTCTCGCGCAGCTCGGCTTCGAGCTTCGCGGCAACCGTCGGGTTGTCGCGCAGGTAACCGCGGGCGTTGTCCTTGCCCTGGCCGATGCGCTCCTCACCGTAGCTGTACCAGGCGCCGGCCTTCTCGACCAGCTTGGCATCCACACCCATGTCGATCAGCTCGCCCTCGCGGCTGATGCCTTCGCCGTACAGGATCTCGGTGATGACCTGCTTGAACGGAGGCGCCAGCTTGTTCTTGACGACCTTGATCTTGGTCTGGTTGCCGATGATCTCGTCGCCCTTCTTGATCGCGCCGATACGGCGGATGTCCAGGCGCACCGAGGCGTAGAACTTCAGCGCGTTACCGCCGGTGGTGGTTTCCGGGCTCTGGCCCGGCATCATCACACCGATCTTCATGCGCAGCTGGTTGATGAAGACCACCAGGGTATTGGAACGCTTGATGTTACCGGTCAGCTTGCGCAGCGCCTGGCTCATCAGGCGGGCCTGCAGGCCCGGCAGCTGATCGCCCATCTCGCCTTCGATTTCAGCCTTTGGGGTCAGCGCGGCGACCGAGTCGATCACCAGGATATCGACCGAACCCGAACGGACCAGCATGTCGGCGATTTCCAGCGCCTGCTCACCGGTATCCGGCTGCGACAGCAGCAGGTCGTCCACGTTCACGCCCAGCTTGGCGGCGTAGATCGGGTCCAGCGCGTGCTCGGCATCGATGAAGGCCGCAGTGCCGCCCATCTTCTGGCATTCGGCGATGGCCTGCAGGGTCAGCGTGGTCTTGCCCGAGGATTCCGGCCCGTAGATTTCAACGACACGGCCCTTCGGCAGACCACCAATGCCCAGTGCGATGTCGAGCATCAGCGAACCGGTCGGGATAGCCTCGACGGGCTCAACCACGCGGTCGCCCATGCGCATCACCGAGCCCTTGCCGAACTGCTTTTCGATCTGGCCCAGAGCTGCAGCGAGGGCGCGCTTCTTGTTCTCGTCCATCGGATTGGTCCTTGCAGAGGTCGTGTCGTTGGAAGTGCTGTCTTTGGGGGTCTTCTTTGCCATGGGCTCACTTTAAGTCGGATGTATCGCACAGGCTGAGATTCTGCCCGGCGCTCTGAAAAGAATTATCGGACATCCGTACCAACCTCAGTGGAACCAGAGAATCGCCACAAAAGACCGCGGGGTAATGCGCTATGGAACGGGTCAACGATTGGGTCGCAGCAGGCCGCAATAGAGGCCTTCGATCGCGAAATCCTGATCCGGCAGCACTTCGATCGGCTTGTAGTCGGGATTACGCGGCAGCAGGCGGATACGATCCTTGGCGATCTTCAGCAGCTTGACGGTGATCTCGTCATCGATGCGCGCCACCACGATCTGGCCGGAATGGGCGTCGCGGGTGCGATGGACGCCGATCAGGTCACCGTCGAAGATGCCCTCATCGATCATCGAATCGCCCTGCACCTTCAGCAGGTAGTCCGGCGCCGGCGAGAAGAACACCCGGTCCAGCACCACGAAATCGTCCGAGCCGATGTCGGCGCCGATCGGCAGGCCGGCCGCAACCCGGCCGAGAACCGGCAGGCGCAACACGCTGTCCGGCAGGCCCGGCTCGGCCAGCTTTTCGACGGGCGGCGCCTGCACCAGGCGGATACCGCGGGCCTGGCCAGGGATGCGACGGATCGCACCGGCCTGCTCCAGGGCTTCCAGGTGGTACTGGGCCGCGCGCACGCCCTTGAAGCCGAACGCACGTGCGATTTCAGTCTGCGACGGCGGTGCGCCTTCGCTCTCGATACGCTCGGCGATCAACTGCAGGATCGCCTGCTGGGTGTCGGTCAGGTCCATGGTTAGTAGTATTACTACTAACTGACGAGACTGCAAGTGCCGGGGACGACAGGGGTGATGCGGGCCCTGTTGGGCCGAGGCATGCTCGGCAAGCGCACTAACGCCCGGCCGGTCAGCAAAGCAAAAGCAAATGCAAATGCAACCGCAGCCGCAGCCGCAGCCGACCAACAGTCGGCTCTACAGGAATCGCTGCGCGATTCCGCGGTAAACGCATTCACGTGTGTTTGCCACTTCTCCATATCGAGAACAGGATCCACACGCCGCAGAAGCCGGCGCCGATGAAGCCGCAGACGCCCAGCGCCAGCAGCCAGCGGCTGGAGACGCCGCCGACGCTGTGCATCACGATCGAGGAACCGATGATCAGCGCAGCAGTGACGATGCCCATCACCAACCGGTTCGCTGCGCGGTTCACCTGTTCGCCAAAGCCCTGCAGCGCCGTGGTTTCCACCTTCAACTGCAGGCGTCCCCGGCGCGCCGCCTGCACCAGCTTGCGCAGGTCGCGGGGAAGCTCACCGGCGAAGTCGACCAGGCCCAGCAGGCTGCGGCGGCCGCGCTTGAGCAGCGCCTTGGGCGCATAGCGCTGCAGCACCACCCGCTCCAGGAACGGGCGCGCGGCACTGGCCATGTCGAAATCCGGGTCCAGCTGCCGGCCCATGCCTTCCAGGGTCAGGAACGCCTTGATCATCAGCGCCAGGTCAGCCGGCAGGGTCAGGCTGTAGCTGCGCAGCAGCTGGGTGATGTCGCCCAGCATCAGGCCGATGCGCAGGTCTTTCAGCGGCACGCCACGGTACTGGTCGACGAACTGGCTGATGTCGTGCTGCAGCCGGTTCTCGTCCACTTCCACGCCACCCGCCCAGTCCAGCAGCACGTCGGCCACGCCCTGCGGATCCTGCTCGACCAGCCCGTGCAGCAGCTGCGCCACCTGGAAACGCCGGACTTCCGACAAGGCGCCGACCATGCCGAAATCAATCACGCCGATGCGGCCATCACGTAGATAGATGATGTTGCCCGGGTGCGGATCGGCGTGGAAGCTGCCGTCCTCCAGCACCATCTTCAGCACGATGTCCGCACCGCGCCGCGCCAATTCGCGCCGGTCCAGCCCTGCCGCGTCGACGCCAGCCAGGTCACGCCCGGGAATGCCGTCGACGAAGTCCTGCACGTTCAGGCTTTCGCAGGTCCACTGCCAGTGCACCTTCGGAATCAGTATGTCGTCACGGCCGCTGAAGTTGCGCGCGATGCGCTCGGCATTGCGGCATTCGGCAGCGAAATCCAGCTCGCGGCGCAGCGACACGGTGAACTGCTGCACGACTTCGGCCGGGCGGTAACGACGCAGGTCCGGCAGTCGCGCTTCAACGATCTCGGCCAGGCGGGCCAGCAGACGCAGGTCGGACTCGACCACATCGCGGATGCCGGGGCGCCGCACCTTCAGCACCACCTCGCGACCATCATGCAGGCGCGCGCGATGGGCCTGCGCCAGCGAGGCGGCAGCCATCGGGGTTTCATCGAGGAACGCGAACACCTCTGCAGGCGATGCGCCAAGGTCGGCCTCAAGCTGCTCGCGGATATCCGCATACGGCAGCGCCGGCACCGCGTTCTGAAGTTCAGAAAGCTCGGCGATCCATTCCGGCGGCAACAGGTCGACACGCGTTGCCAGCACCTGCCCAAGCTTGACGAAGGTCGGGCCAAGATCCTGCATCGCGCTGCGCACACGCACCGGCGCGGTCATCCGCAGCAGTTCCTGCCGCTCCTCGTTCCAGTGCAGCAGGCGCCCTGCCCGCTCCAGCGTGCTGGCCAGGCCGATGCGCCGCACCACGTCACCGAAGCCGTAGCGGATCAGGACGACGGCAATTTCCTGCAGTCGGCCCAGGTCACGGACCGTGCCCAGCGTTTCCCACATCATGCGTGCTCCGGACGATTACCGGAGCAGCATGTCACAGCTGGGCGTCGATACCGCGCAATGCCGCTGCCACGGTTTGCCGGCGGATGGCTTCGCGGTCGCCATCGAACTGGAACAGCTCGGCGCGGGCGTAGCCGCCGCGCCGCTTCCAGCCGATCCAGACACTGCCGACCGGCTTGTCCGGGCTGCCACCGCCAGGACCGGCGATGCCGGTCACCGCCACGGCGATGCCGGCACCGGAATTGACCAGTGCGCCGGACACCATCTCCAGCACGGTTTCGCGGCTGACCGCACCGAACTGCTCCAGGGTCTGCGCGCGCACACCCAGCAGGCGCTGCTTGGCCTCGTAGCTGTACACCACCATGCCGCAGTCGAAGAACGCCGAGGAACCGGCGATATCGGTCATGCACTTGGCGATCCAGCCACCACTGCAGCTTTCAGCGGTCACCAGCTGCAGCGAGGCCTGCTGCAGGCGCTGCCCGAGCGCGGCGGACTGGGCATTGAGTTCAGCGTCGGTGGGAATGGACATCGGCATGACGGTGGGGTGAAGAACCTGCACGTTGTACCGCAGATGACAGGCGGATGTCGCGCCCCTCCGGCGCGGCTGCGTTGCCGGCCAGCGGCCGGCACTACCCGGTATCGGCCGCTACCTCACCACTCCGGCAGCCTCTCCGGCAGCAGCGCCCGGATCGGCGCACCGTCGGCACTGGCGGCCAGCTTTTCGGCTTCGGCGATCGGCAGATCGACCTGCAGCAGCCAGCCGTCTTCATCGGCCTGCTCGCTGCGGATCACTTCCAGCTGGTGCAGGCGCGCACGCAGGCGGCCGGCATCCGGCGGCAGGCGCAGTTCGCCGGTGACATGCTGCAGGCCCAGGCGCTTGCCCAGCACCGCCTGCAGCAGCTCCAGGCCCTGCCCGTCACGCGCGGAAATCCACACCCGCTCGCGACGCGACTCATCCGGGATACCGTCCTGGCCATCGTGGCGGACGTCGGCACCGTCGATGCGGTCGATCTTGTTGAACACCAGCAGCTGCGGCAGGTCACCGGCACCGACCGCGGTCAGTACCTCGTCCACCTGGGCGATGCGCTCCTCGCGGTGCGGATCAGCAGCGTCGACCACGTGCAGCAGGAAGTCAGCCTCGCGCGCCTCGGACAGGGTCGAGCGGAACGCGGCGACCAGGTCATGCGGCAGATCACGGACGAAGCCGACGGTATCGGCCAGCACCACGTTGCCCCCCGGCACCGCAATGCGTCGCACGGTCGGGTCCAGCGTTGCGAACAGCTGGTCGGCGGCATACGCCTCGGCCCCGGTCATGGCGTTGAACAGGGTCGACTTGCCGGCGTTGGTGTAGCCCACCAAGGCCACGCGCGGCAGTTCGCTGCGCACGCGCGCGCGCCGCATCTGGGTGCGCTGCACCTCGACCTTTTCCAGGCGCTTCTGCAGCTGCTCGACCCGCTTCTGCAGCAGGCGGCGGTCGGTTTCCAGCTGGGTTTCACCCGGGCCACGCAGGCCGATCGAACCACCGCGCTGGCGCTCCAGGTGGGTCCAGCCGCGCACCAGCCGCGTGGCCAGGTGGCGCAGCTGCGCCAGCTCGACCTGCAGCTTGCCTTCGTGGCTGTGCGCACGCTGGGCGAAGATGTCCAGGATCAGGCCGGTACGGTCGATCACCCGGCGCTCGAGGAAGCGTTCCAGGTTGCGTTCCTGGCCCGGGCTCAACGCATGGTTGACCAGGATCAGGTCGGCACCGCTGGCGTCGGCCGCAGCCTTGATCTCGTCCAGCTTGCCGCTGCCGATCAGGGTCGACGGATTCGGACGGTCCAGGCGTGCGGTGATCGTCGCGGCGATGCTGGCCCCAGCCGAGCGGGCCAGATCACCGAATTCTTCCAGCACATCGTCTTCCAGCTTGCCGAAATGGGGCTGGATCAACAGGGCGTGTTCGCCCTTCTTCGAGCGGTCAAACATTCACCGCTCCGGTCTTACTCGTCTGCTTCATCACCTGCCTGACCACCTTCACCCGACTGCACGTAACCACCGCCCGGACCGACCTTCACGTTGCGTGCCGGAACGACCGTGGAAATGGCGTGCTTGTAGACCATCTGACTGACCGTATTGCGCAGCAGGACCACGAACTGGTCGAACGACTCGATCGTGCCCTGCAGCTTGATGCCGTTGACCAGGTACACCGAAACCGGCACGCGCTCGCGCCGCAGTGCGTTCAAGAAAGGATCCTGCAGCGATTGCCCCTTGGACATTGCACACTCCTGATTATTGTTCTTATTGGGTTGCCGACGGTTGCCACGGCCCCCGAGCCGCCCGCCGACCGATGATGTTACACGGCTGGCGGGGGTTCAGCGT
Organism: Stenotrophomonas veracruzanensis; assembly: GCF_032911525.1. Taxonomy (NCBI): domain Bacteria; kingdom Pseudomonadati; phylum Pseudomonadota; class Gammaproteobacteria; order Lysobacterales; family Lysobacteraceae; genus Stenotrophomonas; species Stenotrophomonas veracruzanensis. The sequence goes on along the minus strand of NZ_JAWJTI010000024.1, from coordinate 20,254 downwards.
GCGACGAAGGTCGACACCGCGCCGGCAAGGCGCTCGTGGTCGATATGGGGGTCGAACCAGCGCGCATCAAGTTCGCCGCGCAGCCAGGTCAGCTGGCGCTTGGCCAGCTGCCGGGTGGCGAAGATCGCCTTGTCCCGGAAGCGGGCGGCATCGCCCTCCCCGCCCAGATACTCCCAGGCCTGGCGATAGCCGACCGCGCGCACTGCCGGCAGGTCCAGCGGCGCCTCCACGGCGGCCATTTCCGGCATCGCGCGCAATGCCCGCACCTCATCCAGAAAGCCCTGTGCCAGCATGGCGTCGAAGCGCGCCTCGATACGCTGGTGAAGCACCGCGCGGTCACGCGGCGCCAGGATCAGCTTGAGCGTGCGTACCGGCAACGGCGCCACGCCCGGCCGACGCTGCCATTCAGTGATGGGGGTACCGGTCAGGCGATAGACCTCCAGCGCCCGCTGGATGCGCTGGGGGTCGGTGGCATGGATGCGTGCGGCGGCGGCCGGGTCGACCTTGGCCAGCTCAGCGTGCAGTGCTGCCCAGCCGCGTTCGGCCGCCTCGGCGCTGAGCGCTTCGCGCGTCGCCGGATCGGCCTCCGGCATCGGCGACAGACCCTGCAGCAGCGCCCGGAAATAAAGACCCGTGCCGCCGGCCAGGATCGGCATCTTGCCGCGCGCCACGATGTCGGCAACGACCCGGCCGGCATCGGCGGCGAACTCGGCTGCCGAGTAGGTCTGCCACGGATCGCGCAGGTCCAGCAGATGGTGCGGCGCCTGCGCACGCTCGGCCGCATCCGGCTTGGCCGAGCCGATATCCAGGTGGCGGTATACCAGCGCCGAATCGACGCTGACGATTTCGCCATCCAGCTGCTGTGCCAGAGCGATCGCGGTGGCGGTCTTGCCACTGGCGGTCGGCCCCATCACGGCGATCGCCAGTGGCCGCCGGTCGATGCCCATCAGTCTTCGTCCGGCCAGCGGATCGTCGGCGTGGCATCGGCACGCGGCGTCGGCACGGCCTCGACCGCCTGCCAGATCTTCAGCGCATCGACGGTGGCGGCTACGTCATGCACGCGCACGATGCGTGCGCCGCGCTGCACCGCGATCAGATGCGCGGCCACCGACGCGGCGACGCGCTCGGACGGCGTGTCGCGACCGGTCAGTTCGCCCAGGCTGCGCTTGCGCGACAGGCCAGCCAGCATCGGCACGCCCAGCTCCAGGAAGCGCTCGGAGCGTGCCAGCAGGGTCATGTTGTGGGCAGTGGTTTTGCCGAAACCGAAACCGAGATCGATCAGCAGGTTCTTCTTCGCAATGCCCGCCATCTCGGCAGCGAACAGGCGCTGGACCAGGAAGCCGTGCACCTCGGCGACCACGTCGTCGTAATGTGGATCGGCCTGCATGTGGCCTGGCTCGCCCTGCATGTGCATCAGCACCACCGGCACGCCGGTTGCAGCGGCGGCGTCCAGCGCCCCTTCCTGACGCAGGCCGTAGATGTCATTGATCATGCCGGCGCCAGCCGCCACGGCCGCGCGCATCACTTCCGGCTTGAAGGTGTCGATGCTGATCGGCACCTGGGTACGGGCCGCCAGCTGCTCGATCACCGGAATCACCCGGCGCAGCTCCTCCTCCACCGATACCGGCGCAGCGCCCGGGCGGGTCGATTCGCCGCCGATATCCAGCAGATCGGCGCCTTCCTCGACCAGCTTGAGGCCATGAGCGACCGCGGCCTCGGTGGTGTCGTGCGCGCCACCATCGGAGAACGAGTCCGGAGTGACGTTGACGATGCCCATGACCCGGGCACGGTCGAGGCGCAGGATGCGACCGGCGCAATCGAGCTGGGGCGAGGTATCGAACATCGGTAATCCTGTTGGGACAACGGCGGGTAGTTTAGTTCGGCAGGGCGGCGCCCTGCACCCGCAGAGGCAACGGCCACGGCAAAAACCCAAGCAACAGCAGAAGCTGGTTTCCTGAGGGTAGGCGGGGCGGGTTCGGTTGCGGGGGCCGCTGCAAGTACATCCATGTAAGCTCGGTCGCCGCATCCATGCGGCTCACGCCCCCGCAACCGGACCCACCCCGCCTTCGACAGATTTCCGCGATCTGTCGGGCCTTGTTTTCTGTAGAGCCGAGCCATGCTCGGCTCAGATCTCCCGGATATCGAGATGTTCGATTTAGATGGAGATTCATCCATGCATGGCGTGGATCTACGTTTCGACCAAGGTCGACACCTACCAACAGCACCAGGAAACCGTCAAAGGTGGGCCGGTGTCGGAGGGCGGGGTGTCAGCCGCATGGATGCGGCTGCCAAGCTTACAGGGACGTACTTGCAGCGTCCCCACACTCCGACACCGCCCCGCCAAATCATGGAATACCGCTGTTGCTGTTGCTCTGGCTCGTAGCAGGTGCAGGGCGCAGCCCTGCCGACACCACTCAACGGCGGCGGCGCTTGCGGTCTACGTACAGGGTCTTGGCAATGCTCAGCACGATGCCGACACCGATACCCACCACGCAGCCCAGCAGCAGGTTGTCGGCCCCCAGGCCCACACCCACGCCGACCACGGTGGCGATGACCATTTCGGCAGTGTGGGAAATCGGTTCGGGCTTCGGGGCGGACATGCGGGCTCCAGCGTCAGTTCGGTTCTTCGGGATGGGCCAGTGGCCCGGAAACGACGAAGCCGGGTTGCCCCGGCCTCGTCTGGTGTCACGTGCAGCGGGCCGTCAGTGCGATTCGGCCGGGCCCGCGATCGGCGGCAGCGGACGGGCGTCGCCGCCCTTGTCGTTGCCACCATCCTTGTTCGACTTGTTCCAGCCGGCCGGCGGCGGCGGATCGCGGCCTTCCATGATGGCGTCGATCTGCGGCGCGTCGATGGTCTCGTACTGCAGCAGCAGCTGGGACATCGCGTGCAGCTTGTCCAGGTTGGCGGTCATCAGCTCGGTGGTGCGTGCGTATGCCTCGTCGAGGATGTTGCGCACTTCCTCGTCGATGCGGCGCGCAGTGTCGTTGGACACGCTCTTGTGCTGGGTGACCGAACGGCCCAGGAACACCTCGTCGTCCTCTTCGCCATACGCGATCGGGCCGAGCTGGTCGGACAGGCCCCACTTGGTGACCATGTTGCGGGCCATCTTGGTAGCGCGTTCGATGTCGTTGGAGGCACCGGTGGTGACCTTGTCGGCACCGAAGATCAGCTCCTCGGCCACGCGACCACCGTACAGCGAGCACAGCTGCGACTTGATCGCCACGCGGTTCATCGAGTACTTGTCGCCTTCCGGCAGGTACATGGTCACACCCAGCGCACGACCGCGCGGAATGATGGTGACCTTGTAGACCGGGTCATGCTCGGGCACCAGGCGGCCGACGATGGCGTGACCGGCTTCGTGGTAGGCGGTGAGGGTCTTCTCTTCTTCGCTCATGGCCATCGAGCGGCGCTCGGCACCCATCAGGATCTTGTCGCGGGCACGGTCGAAGTGGTCCATGCGGACTTCCTTCTCGTTGCCACGCGCAGCGAACAGGGCGGCCTCGTTGCAGAGGTTGGCCAGGTCGGCACCGGAGAAGCCCGGGGTACCACGCGCGATCACCATCGGCTCGACGTCATCGGCCAGCGGCAGCTTGCGCATGTGCACCTTCAGGATGTGCTCGCGGCCCTTCACGTCCGGCAGGCCGACCACCACCTGGCGGTCGAAACGACCCGGACGCAGCAGTGCCGGGTCCAGCACGTCAGGACGGTTGGTCGCCGCGATCACGATCACGCCTTCGCCACCTTCGAAACCGTCCATTTCGACCAGCAGCTGGTTCAAGGTCTGCTCGCGCTCGTCGTGACCGCCACCCAGGCCGGCACCACGGTGGCGACCGACAGCGTCGATTTCATCGATGAAGATGATGCACGGCGCGTGCTTCTTGGCCTGCTCGAACATGTCGCGCACGCGGCTGGCGCCGACGCCGACGAACATTTCCACGAAGTCCGAACCGGAGATCGAGAAGAACGGCACCTTGGCCTCGCCGGCGATGGCCTTGGCCAGCAGCGTCTTGCCGGTACCCGGCGGGCCCACCATCAGCACGCCGCGCGGAATCTTGCCGCCCAGCTTGGTGAACTTGGACGGGTCGCGCAGGAAGTCGACCAGTTCGCCCACTTCCTCCTTGGCCTCGTCGCAGCCGGCGACGTCGGCGAAGGTGACCTTGATCTGGTCTTCGCCCTGCAGCTTGGCCCGCGACTTGCCGAAGGACATCGCGCCCTTGGCACCGCCGCCACCGCCCTGCATCTGGCGCATGATGAACAACCAGAAGCCGATGATCAGGATGACCGGCAGGAAATTCATCAGGATCGCGCCGAGGGAAATGCCGCTGGACGGCTCCTCCTGCACGATCTCCACGTTCTTGGTACGCAGCACGTTGATCAGGTCACGATCGAACGGCGCGGTGATGGTGGACGACTGCCCACCGCGGGTGGTGTAGGTCAGCTGGCTGGTGCCGCCGCGCATGTCGCCGCCAAAGGCGACCTTCTGCACGTTGCCGCTGTCCACCTGGTCCAGGAACTGCGAGTACGACGCGCCCTGCGCGCCGGCCCCGGAGGACTTCGGCGAGAAGCTCTGGAAGACCACCATCAGCACGACGGCGACGACCACCCATAGCAGGAGGTTCTTGGTCAAGTCGTTCATCCTCATTGGCTCCGGTGTTCCTCTCAGTGCTGGCGTTGCGTTGGGGTCGAACTTGCGTACGTTGCGAGCTTACTTCATGTGGGCGCGTTTTCCCTGACCCAAGGCATACACCTCGGGAGAGCGCTTGCGCGACGCTTCCGGCTTGCGGATGGAGACCTTGTCGTACCGGCGGCGCATGTCACGCACGTAGTCGTCAAAGCCTTCGCCCTGGAACAGCTTGATCAGGAACGCCCCACCGGTCTTAAGGTGGTTGTCGGCAAAATCCAGGGCCAGCTCCGCCAGGTGCATCATCCGCGGCTGGTCGACCGCGCCTACACCACTCTTATTGGGGGCCATGTCCGACAGCACAAGGTCTACCGGCTGATCCCCGAGCATGGCTTCAAACTGTGATAGGACGGCTTCTTCCCTGAAGTCACCATGAAGGAACTCCACGCCGGCCAGCGGCGGCATGTCCAGGATGTCCAGGGCCAGCACGCGGCCGGTGTCGCCGATCTGTCTCCTAACCTGCTGAGACCAGCCGCCCGGGGCGGCGCCGAGGTCCACGACCACCATGTGCGGCTTCAGCAACCGGTCACGTTCCAGCAGCTCTTCGAGCTTGTAGGCGGCGCGCGAGCGCATGCCTTCGGCCTGGGCCTTCTTCACGAAGGGGTCGGAGAAGTGTTCCTTGAGCCAGCGCTGGCTGCTTTTGCTGCGGGTAGCCATTGAAAATAGGGGCTGATGGGGTCCTCATGATACCCTGATCGCCCCATTCAACCGTGTTTTCCTGCATGTCCATCGCCCTGACCGCCTCCCAGACCCGTTTCCTGCGCGGCCAAGCCCACGACCTGAAGGCCCTGCTGCAGACCGGCGGCAAGGGTGTGACCCCGGCCTTCATTGCTGAGCTGAACGAAGTGCTGGAGCGCCACGAGCTGGTCAAGGTGAAGGTGGCTGCCGAAGACCGCGACGCCCGTGACGTGATGATCGGCGAGATCGTCGAAGCCACCGAAAGCGCGCTGGTGCAGCGCATCGGCCACGTCGCCGTGCTGTACCGCCCGAGCAAGGAACAGCGCCAGATCGTGCTGCCGCGCGGCTGATCGCCTACTGCCATGCAGCTGAACCACGAACCGCCGGATTACGCCTATAGCCTGCGTGCCGCCGATGGCCGCTCGGCCAAGGTGAATGACCAGGCGCTGGGCAGCAGCTTCTTCCTGACCCCGGACCAGCTGGTCACGCAATGGCCGGTGGTGAGCGCCACTGCGCTGCAGCTGGCTGACCTGGAGCCGATCCTGGCGCTGAACCCGGCGCTGATCGTGCTTGGCACCGGTGATCGCCAGGTGTTTCCGCCGGCGGTGGTGATGGCCGCCTGCCTGTCACGCGGCATCGGCCTGGAAGTGATGAACAATCCGGCCGCCGCGCGCACCTTCAACATCCTGGCCGGCGAAGGCCGCAAGGTTGCCGCCGCCTTCATTCTGGAAGGTTGAGGGCTGGAGCCGCCGGGCATGGCCCGGCGCTACCCTGGATCACACACCGCCTGTAGCGCCCGAGCTCATGCTCGGGCGTCGTCGTTTATCGGTGAAGAGCAGCCGAGCGTGGGCTCGGCTGTACAGGTGAAGCACGCCGGGCATGGCCCGTCGCTCCCCGATCCAACGGCGATCAGCGTGCCGGCAGGTACTGCTGCGGGTCGATCGGCTTGCCGTTGTAGCGGGTGAGCCGGCGGTGTTTGCGGCCCATGGGCCGCACCGTCGGCGAACGCCCGGCGCGCTGCGCCGGGCCGGGGATCCGCCCGGATTATGAATCGACGATCAGCGCGCCGGCAGGTACTGCTGCGGGTCGACCGGCTTGCCGTTGTAGCGGGTGAGCCGGCGGTGTTTGCGGCCCATGGGCCGCACCGTCGGCGAACGCCCGGCGCGCTGCGCCGGGCCGGGGATCCGCCCGGATTATGAATCGACGATCAGCGCGCCGGCAGGTACTGCTGCGGGTCGACCGGCTTGCCGTTGTAGCGGATCTCGAAGTGCACCATGTCGCGGTTCGCACCGGTACGGCCCATTTCGGCGATCTGCTCGCCGGCCTTCACGCTCTGCCCTTCATTCACCAGGCGCTTGCGGTTGTGGCCATAGGCCGACAGCCATTGGTCGCTGTGCTTGATGATGATCAGCTCGCCGTAGCCGACCAGACCGGCACCGGAATACACCACCACGCCATTGGCGGTGGCCTTGACCGCCTGGCCGCTGGTGCCGGCGATGTCCACGCCCTGCTTGGTCGCGTCACCGGCCACGTAGCGACCAACGATGGCGCCGTCAGCCGGCCACCGCCAGGCGATGTTGCTCTTCACCGGTCCCACCGGCGCCGGGGCCGGTGTGGTGCTGCCGCCACTGCTGCCACCGGAACGCGGCGGGGTCACCACCGTGGTCGGCGCGCGGCCGGCGCCGGCACCGGCCGGATACAGCCGGATCACCTGCCCCGGATGGATGGTCGAGGGGTTGTCCAGGCTGTTCCAGGCAATCAGGTCGGCCGGGGTGATGTCATGGATGCGGGCCAGCGCATAGATGGTGTCGCCCTTGCGCACCACCACGGTCTGCCCGGGCTTGGGCACCGAGGTCTTCGGCGTGGTCACACCACCCGCGGTGCTGCCACCACCAGGACGAACCACAGTCGCGGTACCGCAGGCGGCCAGGGTGGAAACCAGCAACGCCAGCGCGCCGATGCGCACTCCTTTGCTCAGACGATCAGGACTCATGCGAACTTCGACCTCCATACAAGCCAGGCGATCAGCACCACCACCAACGCGGTGGCGATCCAGCCCAGCGGTTCAATCCAGCGACGCAGTGCCGCTTCAGCACGCGCACCACCGATACGGATGACCGCAGCCAGCACGAATACGCGCTTGCCGCGACCGATCAGCATGCTCAGCAGGTACTGCGGCATCGGTACGCCGACGATACCCGATGCCCACGTGAAGACCTTCATCGGGATGGGCATGAATCCGCCCAGCACCAGGAAGGTGAACACCGCCCACGGCGACTCGGCCATCTTCGCCTGCACGGTGGTGATGCCCTGCTCGATGGCCGGCAGCATGCCCAGTGCTTCGAACAACGGCTTGATCGCTTCGAAGGCGTAATGACCCAGTGCATAGCCAATCAGCGCGCCGACCATCGAGCCGGCCAGGCTGAGGGTGGCGAACCACCAGCCGCGCTTGGGCTGGGCCACGCACATCGGTGCCAGCATCACCTCCGGCATCACCGGGAAGATGATCGCCTCGAAGAAGCTCAACACCGTCAGGTAGGTCGGCGCGCGTTCGTGCGCCGCCCACTTCATCGCCCGCTCGTACAGCGGCCCGAAAATCTTCATGCAACCCTGCTCCGTGGATTAGTCGAGCATGCCAGACAGCAGCGGCACGAACGTGACCGGCGCCAACACGTGTTGTTCGATGCTGCCGTCGGCCTTGCGGTCCAGCTGTACCAGCGACTGCGCCCCTGGGCCACCGACCGGCGCCACCAGGCGGCCGCCCTCGGCGAGCTGCTCGATCAGGGCGTCGACCAGTGCCGGCGCCGCCGCAGTGACCACGATGGCATCGAACGGACCGTGCTCGGCCCAACCGACGCGGCCGTCGTCATGCTTGGTGCGGATGTTCATGCCCAGCGCACGGAAGCGCTTGCGCGCCTGGCGCAGCAGGTCACCGATGCGCTCCACGGTGTAGACCTCCAGGCCCAGCGCACCGAGGATGGCGGCCTGGTAACCGGATCCGGTGCCGACTTCCAGCACCCGCTTCGGCGCGACCTGGAGCACCGCCTCGGTCATCCGCGCGACCACCCAGGGTTGCGAGATGGTCTGGCCGTGACCGATCGGCAGCGCGGTGTCTTCATACGCACGCGAGGCCAGTGCCTCGTCGATGAACAGATGGCGCGGCACCACCCGGATCGCGTTCAAGGTCGGCTCGTCGACAATCCCGGCTTCGCGAAGGCGGTCGACCAGGCGGTCACGCACGCGCTGCGAGGTCATGCCGATACCGACGGCTTCCGGTTGCAGGCGCAGGCGTGGGCTCATGCTGGCTGGTCCAGCGCGGCACTGAGGCCGCCGACCCAGCTGGCCACCTTCTCCAGTGCCTGGTAACGGGTCAGGTCGACCTGGATCGGGGTGATCGAAATGTGGCCGGTGCGCACCGCATGGAAATCGGTGCCGGGGCCGGAGTCCTGCTCACGACCGGCCGGGCCGATCCAGTACACCTCGTTGCCGCGCGGATCCTTCTGCGCGATGCAGCCTTCGGCGCGATGGCGGTTGCCCAGGCGGGTGACCTCGAAGCCCTTGACTTCGCTCCACGGCAGGTCAGGCACGTTGACGTTGAGGATGGTGTCAGCCGGCAACGGATCGGCCTTGAGCCGGGCGACGATCTCCACCGCGGCGCGCGCGGCGGTCTCGAAGTGCTTCGGATCATGGTTGCGGGTAACCAGCGAGACCGCCACCGCCGGCAGGCCGAGGAAGCGACCTTCCATCGCCGCCGAGACGGTGCCGGAATAGATCACGTCATCGCCGAGGTTGGCGGCATTGTTGATGCCGGACACGACAATATCGGGTTCGAACTCGAGCAGCCCGGTCAGCGCCAGGTGCACGCAGTCGGTCGGGGTGCCGGCCACCGAGACGGTGTAATGGTCGATGCGCTTGAGGCGGATCGGCAGGTCGAGGGTCAGCGAATTGCTGGCGCCGGAACGATCGCGGTCGGGCGCGACCACCGTGACTTCGTGACCGGCCTCACGCAACACCGAAGCAAGCATCCGGATGCCTGCGGCGTCGACGCCATCGTCGTTACTGACCAGGATTCGCATCTTCGATTTAACCGCTTGATTTTCCAAGAATTCGATTCCATCACCGTGCAATGTGGGCGGGACCGTCGTACTTCCCTGCGGAAGCCGTCGACCCTGCAAGGGCATCGTCTATTGTGCCGCATGCGAGCCGCCGGTCCTACCCTGCCGGCGGTCACGACCGACATCGAACCGTCATAGGCAGACCTGCGCCGGCGGTTTACCCTGTGCGCATGTCGCACCCTGAAGACGAAGATCCAGCCGCATTGTTCCGTGCGGCCATCGGCGAAGTGACGCCGCTGCGCAAGGATGCCGAGCCGGCACCGGCTGCGCCCCGGCCGAAGCCGCGCGCGCGCATGGCCGAACGTGACGAGGCCGAAGCCGCCGGCGAGTTCGCACGGCTGCTGCGCGACAGCACGCCACTGGAAGCCGGCGACGTGGCCAGCTATCGCCGCGACAACCTGCCACCTCGCCTGTTCCAGCGGCTGAAGCGTGGCCAGTACTCGGTGCAGGACGAACTGGACCTGCACGGCGCCACCGCGTCGCAGGCGGAGACACTGCTGCGCCAGTTCCTGCTGGAAGCGCATGCACACGACTATGGCTGCGTGCGCATCATCCACGGCAAGGGATTGCAGTCCGATGGCGGTGCGCCGGTACTGAAGAACCTGGTCGACCGCCTGCTGCGGCTGCGCAATGATGTGCTGGCGTTCCACTCGGCGCCAACCGGGCAAGGCGGTACCGGTGCGATGCTGGTGCTGCTGGCGCGCAGATGAAAAAGGGGACGGAGGGAATTAAGTCGTTTGTGCCACAAACGACTCAATTCCCTCCGTCCCCTTTTTCTGTCAGGCCTGCGAGGCGTCTTCGACCGGGCCGAACTCGTGCAGCACGGCGGTGGCGTAGCAGCCCGGCGGCAGCGCGAACGACAGCTCCAGCACGTCATCGGCCAGCCATTGGTGCTGCAGCAGCGCCGGGCGCAGGCGCAGCGCGCGGCGCTCCTGCTTCAGGCGCGCGTCTTCCAGGCCGGCCCGCAGTGCCTTCGACTCTTCGTCGTCCAGCGCGGCCAGCTCCAGCTCGCGTGCCGCATCGGTGCTGCGCAGCTCGCCTTCGCCCCACAGCGGCGCGCTGGGATGGATGTCGAAACGCGCCAGGCGCTCGGCCAGGACATCGGTGTACGGCTCGGGTCCGAACACGCTGCGGCTGCCATCGAGCATCCACACTTCACCTTCAAGCGGCTGGTCCCAGTTGCCCTGCTCCACACGCGCGGCCAGCACCCGATTGAACAGCGCCGAACGAGCAGCTGACAGCAGCAGCGAACGCTGGTCCTTGCGCATGCGGCGGCCACCGAACATCGCCAGTGCCGCCGGCACATTGCCGCCGTCGCGGCCAAAGCGCTGCTCGCCGAACCAGTTCGGCAAGCCGCGCTCGGCAATCTGCTGCAGGCGTTCGCTGATTGCTGCGGCATCGCCCTGCACTTCGCGCAGCACCAGCTTGAAGCGGTTGCCGGCCAGTGCGCCACGCTGCAGCTTGCGGTTGTGCCAGGTGGCTTCGAGCACTTCGATCTCGTCACTGGCCAGCTCGGCCAGGTCCGGCGCGACGCGCTTGGGCAGGTGCACGCTGAAACGCTGGGTGGTGACCGCATGGCGATCCTTCATCCCGGCGTAGCTCACCGCCATTTCCGGCAGGCCCGCCCACTTGGCCAGCACCTTGGCCACATGCACGGTGTTGGCGCCGCGCTTGCGGATGTGCAGCAGCAGGTGCTCGCCTTCACCGGTGGCCTCGAAGGCCGGCAGCTCGTCAACCTGGAAATCGTCCGGCGTGGTGCGGATGCGCGCCGTCAACAACGGCGCACCAAACGCCAACGGCAGCGGAATCATGCCGCCACCAGCAGCACAACGGCCTGTGCAGCGATGCCTTCGCCACGGCCGGTGAAGCCCAGCTTCTCCGAGGTGGTGGCCTTGACGCTGACCGCATCCAGCGGCAGCTGCAGCAACCCACCGATGCGCTCCCGCATCGCCAGCGCATGCGGGCCGACCTTCGGACGCTCGCAGATCACGGTGATGTCGGTGTTGCCGACGCGCCAGCCGCGCTCGCGCAGCAGGCTGTCGCAGTGGCGCACGAAATCGCTGCTGTCGGCGCCCTTCCAGCGGTCGTCACTCGGCGGGAAGTGCTGGCCGATGTCACCCAGCGCCAGCGCGCCGAGCATCGCATCGCAGAGGGCGTGCAGGATCACGTCGCCATCGCTGTGCGCGAGCACGCCGCAGCTGTGCGGCACGTTCACGCCGCCGAGCATGATGTGATCGCCTTCACCGAAGGCATGGACGTCGTAGCCCTGGCCGATGCGGACGGGCGGGAACGGTGCGGTGCTCATGGATGCAACCCTTGCAGCAGGGCCGCGCGGACGGTCAGCCGGCGCGGCGGGAAAGTACGAATTCGAACCGGTCCAGATCGGCCGGGGTGGTGACCTTGAAGTTGTCCTCGCTGCCTTCCACCAGCAGCGGGCGTTGGCCCTGGCGCTCCATGGCCATGGCCTCGTCGGTGACTTCAACACCGGCGGCCGCGGCGTCGGACAGCGCGCGGCTGAGCTGGTGGCGGCGGAACAGCTGTGGGGTCAGTGCACGCCACAGGCGCTCGCGCGGCTCGGTGCCATCGATGCCACCGTCATCGCCAGCGCGCTTGAGCGTGTCACGCACCGGTGCGGCCAGGATCGCCCCGACCGGGTCGGTACGACCGACTTCAAGCAGGCGGCCGAGATCGGCCAGCGACAGGTTCGGCCGCGCCGCATCGTGGACCAGCACGAACTCATCGGCGCGCACCGAGTCCGGCAGCGCCTGCAGACCAGCCAGCACCGAAGCGGCACGGGTCGCGCCACCGATGCAGGTCAGCACCGGCTTGCCCGCCCACTCGTTCCAGCCTGGCCAGTCGGCGTCGTCCTGGCCGATCACCACCATCGCACCGGCCACGGCCGGGTGCGCCAGCAGTGCATCCAGGGTATGGGCAAGCAGGATCTGCCCACCTGCCTGCAGGTACTGCTTGGGCAGCGGCGCACCGAAGCGGGCACCACGGCCGGCGGCCGGAACCACCACCCAGATTGCCGCGCTCATGGCACGTCTGCCGGGTGTTCGCCGGCCTGGGCACTGACGCCAGCGGCAGGCTGCACCGGTTGGACCGGCGCATCCTCGACCACGCGGTAGAACTTCTCGCCGGGCTTGATCATGCCCAGCTCGCTGCGTGCGCGTTCCTCGATGGCGGACTGGCCTTCCTTGAGGTCCTTCACTTCGGCAGCGAGCGCATCGTTGCGCTGCTGCAGACCCTCATTGTCCCGCTCCTGGTTGGCGACCTGGGCTTCGAGCATCATCACTTCGCCCGAATTGCCCGGACCGAACCAGAAGCGGTACTGCAGCCAGCCCAGCAGCAGGGCCAGCACCAGCAGCATCCAGCGCCAGTCGCGCATCGGCTCAGCGCTTCAGCGAAACGAACGCGTCACGACCGGCGTAACGCGCGCCGGCGCCGAGGGCTTCCTCGATGCGCAGCAGCTGGTTGTACTTGGCCACGCGATCGCTGCGGCACAGCGAGCCGGTCTTGATCTGGGTGGCGGTGGTGGCCACTGCGATGTCGGCAATGGTGGTGTCTTCGGTTTCGCCCGAACGGTGCGAGACCACGGCGGCGTAGCCAGCGCGGTCGGCCATGGCGATCGCTTCGAGGGTTTCGCTCAGGGTGCCGATCTGGTTGACCTTGATCAGGATCGCGTTGGCGGTGCCCGAGTCGATGCCTTCCTGGAAGATCTTCGGGTTGGTCACGAACAGGTCGTCACCGACCAGCTGCACCTTCTTGCCGATGCGGTCGGTCAGCAGCTTCCAGCCAGCCCAGTCGTTCTCGGCCAGGCCGTCTTCAATCGTGATGATCGGGTACTGCGCGGCCCAGTCGGCGAGGAAGTCGACGAACTGCTCGGAGGTCAGGCGCTTGTTCTCGCCGACCAGGTTGTACTTGCCGTTCTCGAAGAATTCGCTGGAGGCCACGTCCAGGCCCAGCAGCACGTCTTCACCGGCGGTGTAGCCGGCCTTGCCGATCGCCTCGAGGATGGTGTCCAGCGCTTCAACGTTGCTGCGGAAGTCCGGCGCGAAGCCACCTTCGTCGCCCACCGCCGTGCTCAGGCCGTGGCCCTTCAGCACCGACTTCAGCGAATGGAAGATTTCGGTACCGGCACGCAGCGCTTCAGAGAACGAGGTGAAGCCGACCGGCAGCACCATGAACTCCTGGAAGTCCACGTTGTTGTCGGCATGCGCACCGCCGTTGATGATGTTCATCATCGGCACCGGCAGCGACGGGGTAACGCCGGTCTTGGCGGCCAGGTACTGCCACAGCGCCTGCTTGTTCGATGCGGCGGCGGCGTGCGCAGCGGCCATCGAAACACCCAGCAGTGCGTTGGCGCCCAGGCGGCCCTTGTTCTCGGTGCCATCAAGATCGATCAGGCGACGGTCGAGGCCGGCCTGGTCGGTGGCTTCAAAACCCTTCAGCGCGGCGGCAATCGTGGTGTTGACGTTATCGACGGCCTTGCGCACGCCCTTGCCCAGATAACGGGTCTTGTCGCCATCACGCAGCTCGACCGCTTCCTTGGTGCCGGTCGAGGCGCCGGAGGGAACCGCGGCACGACCGAACGAACCGTCCTCCAGGATGACTTCGGCTTCCAGCGTGGGGTTGCCACGGCTGTCGAGGATTTCACGGGCGTGGATGCTGCGGATCGTACTCATGGTCGGGCCGGTTACCTGTCTGGAGAGGGGGCGACAAAACGAATGCCGCGTGATTATCCCCGGCTGCCCGCCACTTGCCAAATGGCGTGGGCAACCTCAGCCCCAGCTGGACCCGATCACGATCAGGGCCAGCGACACCAGCATCACCAGCAACACACCGGCCAACGCCGCCGCGACGGGACCACGGCTGCGTCGCCAGGCCAGCACCATTGCCATCAGGCTGCCGACGAAAGACAGACCCAGCGTAACCAGTGCGGCCAGAATCCAGTACTGCATGGCCTGTATGCCATGGTTGCCGTCACCCGGCGAGCCGAAGCTTGCAGCAAAGGCCAGCACACCCATCAGCACCGATGCCCAGGCAAGCACGGACAGCCCCAGCGCGACCAGACCCCACGGCCAGCCACGCGCTGATGAGGTCGTATTCATCAAAGAAATCCGTAGAACAGGGCGCCCAGCCACAGCGAGAGCAGGATGATCGCCAGGCCCGCGGCCACCTTGCCGCGATTCAGCCGCCAGGCCAGCACTGCGGCAGCGACGCATCCCACGGCACCGAGCAGCTCTGCCACCAGCAGCGCAATGAAGTACGCCTGCAGATCGAGTGCGCTGCTGCCATCACCGGGTGGCCGCACGGACGCGGCGCCGATCAGCACCAGGCCGAACATGCCCACGGTGAACAGCACGGCCAGGCCCAGCGCGATCGGGCCCCACGACCACTGACTCCAGTGGCGGCGGTGGCGCTGGGTTTCCAGCGCCAGCCACGGGTCACGACTCACGCGAAGCGCGAGAAGCCGTGCTTCTTTGTCACCGCGTCGAGCTCCATCAGGGTCTCGAGCAGCGCTTCCATCTGGTCCAGCGGCCACGCGTTGGGTCCATCGGACAGGGCCTTGGACGGATCCGGATGGGTCTCGGCGAACAGGCCGGAGATGCCCACCGCCACCGCGGCACGGGCCAGCACCGGCACGTGCTCGCGCTGGCCACCGGAACTGGTGCCCTGCCCGCCCGGCAGCTGCACCGAATGGGTGGCGTCGAACACCACCGGGCAACCGGTATCGCGCATCACCGCCAGCGAACGCATGTCGCTGACCAGGTTGTTGTAGCCGAAGCTGGCACCACGCTCGCAGACCATGATCTGCTCGTTGCCGGTGGCCTTGGCCTTCTCCACGACCGGCTTCATGTCCCACGGCGCCAGGAACTGGCCCTTCTTGATGTTGACCGGCTTGCCGGCCGAGCACACCTTGCGGATGAAGTCGGTCTGGCGGACCAGGAATGCCGGGGTCTGCAGCACATCCACCACCGAGGCCACTTCGTCCATCGGGGTGTATTCGTGGACGTCGGTCAGCACCGGCACGCCGATCTGCTTCTTGACCTCGGCCAGGACCTTCAGGCCCTCCTCCATGCCAGGGCCACGGAACGCGGTGCCCGAGGTGCGGTTGGCCTTGTCGAAGCTGGACTTGAAGATGAAGTTGACGCCGAGCTTGTCGGTGACTTCCTTCAGCTTGCCGGCGGTATCGAGCTGCAGCTGCATCGACTCGATCACGCAGGGGCCGGCGATCAGGAACAGGGGCTGGTCCAGCCCGACCTCGAATCCACACAGTTTCATGGCGTTTCCTTGTTGTCCGCGGCACCGGCCGGGCCGGTGCGCTGGGGGTTGAAGCGTGCAAGATGGGGGCCGACGGCCCCCATCACAAGTCAGGCGCGGGCTTCCTGCAGCAGCTTGCCGCCGGCCTTGCGCTCGCGTGCGGCGCGAATGAAACCGATGAACAGCGGATGGCCGTCACGCGGCGTGGACAGGAATTCCGGATGCGCCTGGCAGGCCAGGAACCACGGGTGCGCATCGCGCGGCAGTTCCACCACTTCCACCAGGGTGTCGTCCATCGACTTGCCGGCGATCACCAGGCCCGCATCTTCCAGCTGGGTGCGGTAGCGGTTGTTGAACTCGTAACGGTGGCGGTGGCGCTCGGCGACCACATCCTTGCCGTACAGCTCGCGGGCCAGCGTGCCCGGCTTCAGGCGCTGTTCCTGCAGGCCCAGGCGCATGGTGCCACCCAGGTCGCTCTTGTCGTCACGCTTCTCGACATCGCCGGTGGCGGTACGCCATTCGGTGATCAGGCCGATCACCGGGTTCGGCGACTGGCGGTCGTTCTCGGTGCTGTTGGCGCCTTCCAGGCCGACCACGTTGCGCGCGTAGTCGACGACGGCCGCCTGCATGCCGTAGCAGATGCCGAAGTACGGTACGTGCTGCTCGCGGGCGAACTTCGAAGTCAGCACCTTGCCTTCGAAACCACGGTCACCGAAGCCACCCGGCACCAGGATGCCGTCGACATCGGCCAGCGCGGCCATGTCGGTGCCTTCCAGGTCCTGTGCTTCCAGCCACTTCAGGTTGACCTTCGTGCGCTGGCGCAGGCCGCCATGCTTGAGTGCTTCACCGACCGACTTGTAGGCATCCTGGTGATCGACGTACTTGCCGACCACGGCGATGGTCACTTCGTCCAGCGGATGCAGGGTCGCGTCGACCGCGTCCTCCCACATCGACAGATCGACCGGACCGGCCTTGTCAGCCAGCTTCAGCTGGTTGACCACGATCTCGTCCAGGCCCTGTGCGTGCAGGCCCGACGGGATGCGGTACAGCACGTCGACGTCCGGCACGCTGATCACCGCGCGCTCGGAAACGTTGGTGAACTGGGCGATCTTGCGGCGCTCCGAATCCGGCACGGCCTGTTCCGAACGGCACAGCAGCACGTCCGGCTGGATGCCGATCGAGCGCAGTTCCTTCACCGAATGCTGGGTCGGCTTGGTCTTCAGCTCACCAGCGGCGCCGATATACGGCACCAGGGTGAGGTGCATGAACAGCGCCTTCTCCGGGCCACGCTCGGTGCGCACCTGGCGGATCGCTTCCAGGAACGGCAGCGACTCGATGTCGCCGACGGTGCCGCCGATCTCGACCAGCGCCACGTCGTAGCCTTCGGTGGCTTCGTCGATGCAGCGACGGATCTCGTCGGTGATGTGCGGAATGACCTGCACGGTCGCGCCCAGGTAGTCGCCGCGACGCTCCTTGCGGATCACGTTCTCGTAGATGCGGCCGGTGGTGACCGAGTTCTTGCGGCTCAGGCGGGTGCGCACGAAGCGCTCGTAGTGGCCCAGGTCGAGGTCGGTCTCGGCGCCGTCGTCGGTGACGTAGACCTCACCGTGCTGGAACGGGCTCATGGTGCCCGGGTCGACGTTGATGTACGGGTCGAGCTTCATCATCGTGACCTTCAGGCCACGGGCTTCAAGAATGGCGGCCAGCGACGCGGCGGCAATGCCTTTGCCGAGCGAGGACACCACGCCGCCGGTTACGAAAATCAAGGGAGTCATGGCTGCAAGCATCCTGTCTGGAAATGGAAAACGGCAGCACCACGCGCGCCCGTAGGGCGGGCATGGTGCTCAGAGGGGGTTTTCCGGTTCGCTGGGACAGCGAGGGAGGTGCGGATCCGTGCGGCGACAGGCGCCGTACAAGGACCCCCGTGCGAGGTCGGGGCGACCGTGCCGGTCAAATCGACCGTCACCTGCGACCCGCCATGCTGGAAGCCACGCTTGGCCGCTCCAGCCCATTCGCAAAGGGTGGACACGCACTTACTCCCGGAAAGCCATAGTTTACAGATTGATGGCCGCCAACCCAAGGGGCAGACGCCACGTTCCTAAAAAGAAACGCCCCGCAAAGCGGGGCGTTCCGGAGCGCAACCCTTGTCGCAAGGGCGCCTGGCAGGTCGCGGGATCAGCGCTTCTTGCGCGCTTCTTCCTCTTCTTCCTTCTGCGGGGCCGGCTGGCCCTGCGCCTTCATTTCGGCATTGGCCTGGGCACGGCGCTTGGCCTTGGCGTCCGCCTCGGCCTGCGCCTTGTCGGCCTGGTCGCCCTGCTGCGGGGCCGGCTGGCCGGCGTTCTGCGCCACCACCAGCGGCACTGCAACAGCGGCAGCGGCCAGGATCGCAATGGTCAGCAACTTCTTCATGAGGTCCTCCTCGCGGTATGGCTTGGATGTTTCGACCCAACGGGGGTCGCCGGCGTTCAGATTCCAGCGGCTGCCATTTTACCCCCTCTGCGTCGCCGAGACTGAACCGCAGGCGTGCAAAATCCCGTGCCAGACCCCACACTTGCCCGTCGCTCCAAGCTTTCGAAGACAGATGAACGCCCGTTATAACGCCGCCGATATTGAAGTCCTGTCCGGCCTTGACCCGGTCAAGCGCCGTCCCGGCATGTATACCGACACCGCGCGCCCGAACCACCTGGCGCAGGAAGTGATCGACAACTCGGTGGACGAGGCCCTCGCCGGCCACGCCCGCTCGATCGAGATCACCCTGTACAAGGACGGCAGCGTGGAGGTCAGCGATGACGGCCGCGGCATGCCGGTGGACATCCATCCGGAAGAGAAGATCCCGGGTGTCGAGCTGATCCTGACCCGCCTGCATGCCGGCGGCAAGTTCAGCAACAACAACTACACCTTCTCCGGCGGCCTGCACGGCGTCGGCGTCAGCGTGGTCAACGCGCTGTCGACCCTGGTGGAGGTGCACATCAAGCGCGAAGGCGCCGAACACCGCATCACCTTCCGCAATGGCGACCGCGCCACGCCGCTGGAAGTGGTCGGCAGCGTCGGCAAGAAGAACACCGGCACCCGCGTGCGCTTCTGGCCCGACCCGAAGTACTTCGACACGCCCAAGTTCGCGGTGCGCGCGCTCAAGCACCTGCTGCGCGCCAAGGCTGTGCTGTGCCCGGGCCTGACCGTGAAGCTGACGGATGAAGCCACCGGTGAAGTCGATACCTGGTACTACGAAGACGGTCTGCGCGATTACCTGAAGCTGGAACTGGGCGATCGCGAGATGCTGCCGGCCGAGCTGTTCGTCGGCAACCTGAAGAAGGACACCGAAATTGTTGACTGGGCCGTGGCCTGGCTGCCGGAAGGCGAGCTGGTGCAGGAAAGCTATGTCAACCTGATCCCCACTGCCCAGCACGGCACCCACGTCAACGGCCTGCGTACCGGCCTGACCGAGGCGCTGCGCGAGTTCTGCGACTTCCGCAACCTGCTGCCGCGCGGCGTCAAGCTGGCGCCGGAAGACGTGTGGGACCGGGTGTCGTTCGTGCTGTCGCTGAAGATGACCGATCCGCAGTTCAGCGGCCAGACCAAGGAGCGCCTGTCCTCGCGCCAGGCCGCCGGCTTCGTTGAAGGCGCCGCCCACGATGCCTTCAGCCTGCTGCTGAACCAGAACGTGGACCTGGGCGAGAAAATCGCGCAGATCGCCATCGAACGCGCCAGCGCGCGCCTGAAGACCGAAAAGCTGGTCGTCCGCAAGAAGGTCACCCAGGGCCCGGCCCTGCCTGGCAAGCTGGCCGACTGCATCAGCCAGGACCTGTCGCGTACCGAGCTGTTCCTGGTGGAAGGTGACTCGGCAGGTGGCAGCGCCAAGCAGGCACGCGACAAGGATTTCCAGGCCATCATGCCGTTGCGCGGCAAGATCCTGAACACCTGGGAAGTCTCGTCCAACAGCGTGCTGGCCTCGGAGGAAGTGCACAACCTGGCCATCGCCATCGGTTGTGATCCCGGCAAGGACGACATCAGCGGCCTGCGCTACGGCAAGGTCATCATCCTGGCCGACGCGGACTCCGACGGCCTGCACATCGCCACCCTGCTCACCGCTCTGTTCCTCAAGCACTTCCCGGCGCTGGTCGATGCCGGCCACGTGTTCGTGGCGATGCCGCCGCTGTTCCGCATCGACGTGGGCAAGCAGGTGTTCTACGCCCTGGACGAGGAAGAAAAGCGCTCGATGCTGGACAAGATCGAACGCGAGAAGATCAAGGGCGCGATCAACGTCACCCGCTTCAAGGGCCTGGGCGAGATGAATCCGCCACAGCTGCGCGAGTCGACCATCCACCCCGACACCCGCCGCCTGGTGCAGCTGACCGTGGACGATCGCGAGCAGACGAGCTCGCTGATGGACATGCTGCTGGCCAAGAAGCGTGCGTCCGACCGCAAGGGCTGGCTGGAGTCGAAGGGCGACCTGGCTTCGCTGGAAGTCTGATCCAGCCCCATCACCCGGTAGTGGGGGGGGGGGGGGGGGGGGGG
>NZ_JAWJTI010000023.1:0-59229 GCF_032911525.1 Stenotrophomonas veracruzanensis | reverse complement strand
GGCCGGCAACCCGGTGATCGTGATTGCCGGCCAGCGGCCGCCACTACCGCACGAGGCACCTGAAAGCGATTACAACCCTGCAGACGCCATTGAATACGTATGCAGGGTGATTCCCGCGAAGAACGCGCTGCCTACCATAGCGGCGACGACAGCGGCCACCGCGTCGCACGTCCACGGTCACGCCGGGACGTTCACGAATCGATCTGCAACATTGCCTGGGAGGGGAAAATGTTGAACCACAAGCGCAGCGCGCTGAGCATCGCGCTGGCCGTTGTCCTGGCGCCGACGCTGGCGTCGGCACAGTCCACGCAGAACACCACCACGCCGGCCGGCACCGCCGCCACCAACCTGGATACGGTGCAGGTCACCGGCATCCGCCGCGGCATCGAGAGCGCGATCGCGGTCAAGCAGGACGCCACCTCGGTGGTCGAAGCGATCTCCGCCGAAGACATCGGCAAGCTGCCCGACGTCAGCATCGCCGAATCCATCTCGCGCCTGCCCGGCCTGGCCGCCCAGCGCGTGGCGGGCCGTGCGCAGGTGATCAGCGTGCGCGGCCTGTCGCCGGACTTCGCCACCACCCTGCTCAATGGCCGGGAAGTGGTCAGCACCGGCGACAACCGTGGCGTCGAGTTCGACCAGTACCCGTCCGAACTGGTCAACGGCGTGACCGTGTACAAGACCCCGGATGCCGCGCTGGTCGGCCAGGGCCTGTCGGGCACCATCGACATGCAGACCGCGCGCCCGCTCAGCTTCGGCGAGCGCGTGATCGCGGTCAGCGGCCGCTACCAGAAGAGTTCGCTGGGCCGCGCCGCCAACGTCGATCCGTACGGCAACCGCTTCAGCGCCAGCTACATCGACCAGTTCCTGGACAAGACCCTGGGCATCGCCATCGGCTACGCGCACAGCGACATGCCGATCCAGGAGAACCAGGTCGGCCTGTACGAGCCGTGGACCACCGAACACACCGACAAGGGCGACCGCCCGGGCGTGGGCGCCGGCACCTACTTCTCCGATGGCATCAAGGCGCTGCGCCGCACCGGCAACAACAAGCGCGACGGCGTGATGGCCACCATCCAGTTCCGCCCGAACAACAGCTGGACCAGCACCTTCGATGCGTTCCACACCGAAGCCGAGCAGATCGACACCGCCAACCAGTTCGAGCTGAACCTCAGCAACTACAACGGCAACTACACCCCAGGCCTGCTGGTCAGCAACCCGCAGATCAACGCCAACGGCTCGTTCACCGGCGGCACCGCCAGCGGCGTGTATCCGCTGGTACGCGGCATGTACAACAAGCGCAAGGACAAGATCGATGCGTTCGGCTGGAACAACGAGTTCAACTTCGGCGGCGTCAAGCTGGTTGCCGACCTGAACTACTCCAAGGCCACGCGCGACGAGCTGAACCTGGAAAACAACCTGCAGCTGACCCCGATGCCGCAACTGGATACGGTCGGCGTATCGATCCGCCAGGATGGTTTCTCGCAGATCAGCCCCGGCCTGAACTACTCCAACCCCGATGCGCTGTTCCTGACCAACACCATCTACGGTTCCGGCTACGGCAAGGTGCCGAAGGTGGAAGACCGGCTGAAGGGTGGCAAGCTGGCCGCCACCATCGCCCTGCCCGATGCGATTGCCTCGTGGGCGCCGGATATCGACATCGGTGTGAACTACGCCGACCGCCGCAAGGTGAAGACCCAGTCCGAAGGCAACATCCTGCTCGGCGCACAGGGCGACGCCAACATCGCCTCGGACCTGCAGTACCGTCCGGTCAACCTCGGCTTCGCCGGCCTCGGCACCATCCCGGCCTGGAACGTGCCGGCTGCGGTCGGTCGCTACATGAGCTTCAACCCGGTCGACAACCTGGACTACCTGATCCCCAAGTCGTGGACGGTCGAAGAGAAGATCACCACCGCCTGGGCGCGCCTGAACATCAACACCGACATCGGTGAAGTGGGTGTGCGCGGCAACATCGGCGTGCAGATGCAGCACACCGACCAGAGCTCGGATTCGCGCTACTGGGACAGCTCGCAGTCGGCCGGCAACAACGTGCAGCCGTACTCGAACGGCCGCACCTACAACGACTGGCTGCCGAGCTTGAACCTGGCCTTCATGTTCCCGCACCAGCAGACGCTGCGCTTCGCCGCCGCCAAGCAGGTCGCGCGACCGCGCGTGGACCAGATGCGCGCCGGCCTGGAATTCGGCGTGGACACCGGTACCGGCCGGCCGGGCGGCAGTGGCGGCAATCCGCTGCTGGACCCGTGGCGTGCCACCGCGCTGGACCTGTCCTATGAGAAGTACTTCGGCGAGAAGGCCTACGTGGCTGCCGCGATCTTCTACAAGGACCTGAAGAGCTACGTCTACACCCAGTCGGTGGACAACTACGACTTCACTTCGCTGCTGGGCAGCTACGTACCGCCGCCGGGCATGACCGCTCCGGTGCTGACCACCGGCACCTTCTCCGCGCCGCAGAACGGCAAGGGCGGCACGTTGAAGGGCCTGGAACTGACCGCATCGTTCCCGCTGGAGATGCTGACCGACAGCCTGCGTGGCTTCGGCGTGCAGGCCAGCGCGACCTTCAACAAGAGCGACATCACCATCCTGGATCCGGAGAGTGCCTCAAGCGTGGGCACCGACCCGATCAGCCTGCCGGGCCTGTCCAAGCGCGTGTACAACTTCACCGCCTATTACGAGCGCAGTGGCTTTGAGGCACGCGTGAGCCAGCGCCGCCGTTCGGACTTCATCGGTGAGATCGGCAACTTCAACGGCAACCGCAGCCTGCGCTACGTGGTGGGCGAGAACGTGACCGATGCGCAGGTCAGCTACACCTTCAGCGACAGCAGCGCCCTGCGCGGCCTGACCCTGCTGCTGCAGGGCAGCAACCTGACCAACGAGCCGTACCGCACCTACGCCGGCAGCAAGGACCGCCCGCTGGAGTACATCGAGTGGGGCCGCACCTACATGCTGGGCGTGAACTACAAGTTCTGACCACAGCCGCGTAGTGCCGGCCGCTGGCCGGCAACCCAAAGGGAGCAGGACCGGGAACCCGCTGCGCAGGCAGCGGGTTTTCTTTTGCGCGGATGCCGGCCGATGGTCGGCCAGGCCCACCCACAAAAAAGGGACGGGGCGCTTCGGCCCCGTCCCCGCAAGTACCGCCACCGGAGAAAACGGTCAGCTGCGTCGGGCGCAATACACCGCGCGCGGCGGCAGCTGGAGTTCATTGCCCTGCACCGTGCCCGCATCCGGGCCCGGCACCGCCACCTGCTGCCAGTTGCCCGGCGGCAGCGGATGGCTCACCGCCTCGGCCGACAGGTTGAAGGCCAGCAGGAGGGTTTCATCTGCAAGCATACGCTCGAACAGCAGCACTGGCTCGGCGCTTTCGATGAACCGGATGCTGCCATGCAGGAGCGCCGGCTGGCTACGCCGCCAGGCCAGGAAGGCGCGGAACGCCGCCAGGACCGAGTGCGGGTCGCGCTCCTGCACGGCGACCGCCGCGGCCCGGTGTTCGGCCGGGATCGGCAGCCAGGGCTGGCCGGTGGTGAAGCCGGCCAGCGGTGCATCGGTCCACGGCAGCGGGGTACGGCAGCCGTCACGGCCCTTGAAATTCGGCCAGAAGGTGATGCCATAGGGATCCTGCAGGGCCTCGAACGGCACCTCGGCCTCGGCCAGGCCCAGCTCCTCGCCCTGGTACAGGCAGACCGAACCGCGCAGCGAGCACAGCATCGCCACCAGCATCCGCGCCAGGCGCGGGTCGGCGGGGTGGCCGCCCCAGCGGCTGACCGCGCGCTCCACATCGTGGTTGGACACCGCCCAGCACGGCCAGCCTTCGGTCATCGCCGCTTCCAGGCGCGAGACCGTATCGCGGATGTAAGCGGCGCTGTAGTCGTCCACCAGCAGCTCGAAGCTGTAGCCCATGTGCAGGCGGCCATCGCGGGTGTACTCGGCCGTGGTCGCCAGTGAATCCTCCGAGGAGATCTCGCCCAGGCTCACCGCGCCCGGATACTCGTCCAGCAGCGCGCGCAGCTGCTCCAGGAACGGCAGGTTCTCCGGCTGGGTGTTGTTGTAGTAGTGGTACTGGTAGGCGTACGGGTTGTCCGGGCTGAAGCCGCGGCCTACCCGCTTGTCCGCCGGCTTGGCCGGGTTGTCGCGCAGCTGCGCGTCGTGGAAGCAGAAGTTGATCGCATCCAGGCGGAAGCCATCCACACCGCGGTCGAGCCAGAACCGCACGTTGTCCAGGGTGGCCTGCTGCACGTCCGGGTGATGGAAGTTCAGGTCCGGCTGGTCGACCAGGAAGTTGTGCAGGTAGTACTGCTCACGGCGCGGCTCCCACTGCCAGGCGCAGCCGCCGAACAGCGACAGCCAGTTGTTGGGGGGCGTGCCGTCCTCGCGCGGGTCGGCCCAGACGTACCAGTCGGCCTTCAGGTTGCTGCGGTCCTGGCGGCTCTCGCGGAACCAGGCATGCTCGATCGAGGTGTGGCTCAGCACCTGGTCGATCATCACCTTCAGGCCCAGGCCGTGGGCCTTGGCCAACAGGCGGTCGAAGTCGTCCAGGCTGCCGAACAGCGGATCAACGTCGCGGTAGTCGGCAATGTCATAGCCGAAGTCGGCCATCGGCGACTTGAAGAATGGCGAGATCCAGATCGCGTCGACGCCCAGCGCGGCGATGTGGTCCAGGCGCTGGATGATGCCCGGCAGGTCGCCCACGCCATCGCCGTTGGCATCGAGGTAGCTGCGCGGGTAGATCTGGTAGATGACGGCTCCGCGCCACCATGGATAGTGCGACATCGACAGCCCCCCTCCGGGCATGCGGGACCCGCCGGAAGCGGGCCGAAATCCTGTTCCGGCAAGCTTAGCGGCGGCCTCGCGGGCATGGCGCAACCTGCATACGTATTCACGCAGGCGGCAGCCGTGGCCGGGCCGCGGACGTCGGCCCACCCGGTTTGCGCCCGAATTCACAGGCAGCGCCTATAATCAGCGATGAGCCTGAAAGCCTGATCGCATGACCATCACCGAAGACACCCGTCCCGCCCTGGGCCTGCCCCAGATCCAGTCGCTTGCCGCGGCCGACATGGCCGCCGTCGACGCCCTGATCCGGCGCCGCCTGTCCTCTGACGTCGTGCTGATCAACCAGATCGCCAATCACATCATTTCCGCCGGCGGCAAGCGCCTGCGCCCGATGCTGGTGATGCTGGCCGGCCATGCGGTCGGCCAGGCCGGCCCGGATCACCACCAGCTGGCAGCGATCATCGAGTTCATCCACACCTCCACCCTGCTGCACGACGACGTGGTGGACGAATCCAGCCTGCGCCGTGGCCGCAGCACCGCCAACGCACTGTGGGGCAACGCGCCCAGCGTGCTGGTCGGCGACTTCCTGTACTCGCGCAGCTTCCAGCTGATGGTCGAGCTGGAGCGCATGTCGGTGATGCAGATCCTGGCCGATGCCACCAACCGCATCGCCGAGGGTGAAGTGCTGCAGCTGCTGCACGTGCACAACCCGGACACCGACGAAGCCGCCTACCTGCGCGTGATCGAGCGCAAGACCGCGGTGCTGTTCGCCGCCGGTACCCGCCTGGGCGCGCTGGCCAGCGGCGTGGACGAAGCCACCCAGCAGGCCCTGTTCGACTACGGCATGCACCTGGGCTACGCGTTCCAGATCGCCGATGACGTGCTGGACTACTCGGCCAATGCCGAGGAACTGGGCAAGAATCTGGGCGACGACCTCGCCGAGGGCAAGGCCACGCTGCCGCTGATCCACGCGATGGCCCACTCCGACGACGCCACCCGCGAGCGCCTGCGCACCATCGTGCAGGACGGTGATGCCTCGGCAATGCCGGAGGTGCTGGCTGCGATCCGCGCCACCGGCGGCCTGGAGTACAGCCGCGCGCGTGCCGAGGAATATGCCGAAGCCGCCGAGCGTGCGCTCGATGGCCTGGGCGACAATGATGCCGTGGCGGCCCTGCGTGGTCTGGCGCGTTACGCAGTGCAGCGCTCGCATTGATGGGTTGAGGTGTGCCGACCAACGGTCGGCACCCACCAAACCGGCATTCCGGTGGGTGCCGACCGTTGGTCGCCACGCCGTTTATTACCGGAAGCGTTCCTCGAAGAACTCATCCAGCGCCTTCCACGCGCGCTTGGCCGCCCGTTCGTTGTACTGGCAGCCCGGCGGGCTGTTGGCATCGCGCTCGGCGAAGCAGTGCACCGCGCCGCTGTAGTTGGTGAATTCCCAGTCGACCTTGGCCGCGTTCATTTCCTTCTGGAAACCGGCGATGTCCTCGGCGGTCACGCTCTTGTCGTCGGCACCGTTGAGCACCAGCACCGAAGGATGGCTGCCACCGGCCTGCGCCGGCAGCGGCGAACCCAGCCCGCCGTGCAGGCTGACCACACCGGCCAATGGCGCACCGGCGCGAGCCAGTTCAAGCACGGTGGTACCGCCGAAACAGAAGCCCACCGCACCGATCCGACTGGCATCCAGCGGCGCCTTGCCGGCCTGCGCCTTGAGCACGTTCACCGCTTCCAGCGCACGCGCGCGCAGCAGCGGCCGATCGTTGCGCAGCTTGGTCGCCACCGGCCCCGCCTCGGCATCGGTCTTCGGCCGCACACCCTTGCCGTAGACATCGGCCACCAGCACCACGTAATCATCGCCGGCCAGCTGTTTGGCCTTCTCGATGGCCGACTCGTTCACACCCTTCCAGTTCGGCACCATCACCAGGCCAGGTCGCCTGTCGTTGTCGCCGTCGTCATAGACCAGCACGCCACTGAAGGTCGTGCCCTGGTGTTTCCACTCCACCGGCTGCGTCTTCATTGCCGCCCACGCCGGCATCGCCGCCAGCCCCAGCATCACCGCCACACCGCATCGCCAACGATTCATGCGCCTGCTCCGCAAGAAAAAGGGGACGGAGGGGATTAAGCCGTATTCGCCCCTCCCGCGTCGCATTCTGCATTGGCGACGTGACGCAGGTGTGGTTGGATACGACTTAATCCCCTCCGTCCCCTTTTTCGCATGAACCTTGTTGACCGCTTTCTGTCTGGCCTGATCCCACGCCTGCCCGCCGACAATGCCGCGCAGTGGGCCCACGTGCACGGCGCCAGCGCCGAAGACCTGCAGCGCCTGCGCATGCAATGGCCGCAGGTGCCTGACAGCCTGGTGGAACTGTTGTCCCGGGTGGATGGCACGCACTTCCGTGAGTATCCCGGCGGCGGGGTCTGCGTGCTGATGCTCGGCTCGGACGTGGAAGACGGCGGCTATCCGTACTACCTGCGCTCGGTCGCGCAGATCTTCGAAGACCAGCAGCAGTGGGACGACAGCATCCGTTCCATCTACGAAGAATGGCTGGATGACGAGCCGGAGATTCTGGGTGAAGGCATCGACGCGGATCTGCCGATGAGCCGCCGGCTGTGCTTCTCGCACTGCATGAACAACGGCGGCACCTCGATGCTGTACCTGGATTTCGATCCCGCGCCGGGCGGCACGGTCGGCCAGGTGGTGCGCTACCTGCACGATCCAGACAGCTACGTAGTCATCGCGCCCAGCTTCGATGCGTATCTGCAGCAGCTGATTGATGGCGGTTACGCGTTCATCGATCAGGACACCGACTGAATAGTAGATCCACGCCATGCGTGGATGACGGCCTCACCCGCGTTCGATCCAATGCAAGGTGCCCGGCTCGAACGCCAGCAGATCCGCGGCCGCCAGGCGCGCACGCGGCCAGTGACGTTCCGGTGGCTTCGGCTGCCGGGCACTCACCGCACCATCGTAGTCGCGTACCAGTAGGCCGATGCACGCGGCCCCGGCCAGCAGAGCATCGATACGCTGCAACCACTGGCCGGCGTCGCCCACTGCTTCATCGCGACGTGCCTGCTGATCCTGTTCATGCCGCGCTCGCTGCTCGGCCAGCGCGCGGGCGATCTTGGCTTCGCTCCAGCCCTTCTTCCGCCAGCGCTCGGCATCGCCCTTCCACTCCCGCTCGGCCCGCGACGAGGCCAGCGCAGTACCGCAATCGCAGTGCACGGCGCTCAGCCACGGCTGCCAGCCAGGCCCGACCGCGGCCTGCAGGCTGGGCGAATCCTGCGCGAACAGGCGACGGCCGCTGCGCTCCATGATCGCGGCGGCGTCAACGTGCGCAAACGAGGTGGGTAGGAACACGGTGATGAAGGTGCACATCGGGCTTCTCGAATCCGTCCGGGAATGCGCGATGGTAACTCGCTGGGGTCACAGCCCTTTCCCGCGGAAAGGGATCCGACCCCGATCCCGCGGATCAGGCGATCCCGATACCCGGAATCGCGCTGATGCTGTCCGGGTCGAAGCCGGCCAGTTCGGCAAAATGACGACCACGCGCCACGTAATCGCGGTACGCGCCAAAACTCGGCGCACCCGGCGACAGCAGCACCACCCCGCCCTGCTCGCCCAATGCGCGACGCGCCAGCGCCATCGCCTCGGGTAGATCCGCCGCCGCGTGCAGACCGAAGCGGCCGGCATCGGCCAGCGGCTGCAGCATGGCGTGGATACGCGGGCCGTTGCTGCCCATGGTCACGATCTCCACCGGCGGCACGTCGTGGGCCATGTGCTGCATGAAATCGGTCCAGTCCAGGCCACGGTCGTGCCCGCCCACCAGCAAGGCGATGCGCTGCCCGGCGAAGCACTCCAGCGCGGCCAGGCTGGCATGCGGTGTGGTGCTGATCGAATCGTTGACGTAAGTCAGGCCATCGGCCACGCCGATGCGCTGCAGGCGGTTCGGCAGCGGACGGAAGTCCTGCACCGCCGGTGCCAGCGCCACCGCGTCCAGACCCAGCGCTTCCAGCGCGGCCAGCACCGCGCACAGGTTGCCGCGGTTGTGGCGACCCGGCAGCGGCGTGTTGCGGGTATCAAACACCGCCTGTTCACCGCGATGCACGATGTCACCGCGCATGTGCCAGCCCTGCGGCTGGTTGAACCAGACCACTTCGCTGTCAGGCAGCGACAGCGCGGCCAGATGCGGATCGGCGGCATTGAGCACGGCGATGCGCGGTGCGGCTTCAGTCACCAGCCGCAGCTTGTCGTCGATGTAACGCTGCTCGCTGCCGTGCCAGTCCAGGTGCTCGGGGAACAGGTTCAGGACCACCGCCACCTGCGGATGGGCGCCACTGCGCGCCACGTCGCCGGTCTGGTAGCTGGACAGTTCCACCGCCCAGTACTCGGGCGCGGGTTGCGGGTCCAGCACTTCCAGCAGCGGCAGGCCGATGTTGCCGACCAGACCGGTACGGTGGCCGGCGGCACGCAGCAGGTGCGCCACCAGCGCGGTGGTGGTGCTCTTGCCCTTGGTACCGGTCACGCACACGGTGTCGTGCACGACGCCATCGGCACCCGCATGCTCAGCGAACCACAACGCGGTGCCACCGATAAAGGTGGCGCCCCGCCCCGCCGCCGCCAGCGCGATCGGCTGGTAGGGACTGATGCCGGGCGATTTGATCACCACGTCGAACGCGGCCAGCGCTTCAGCAGAAGGCTCGCCACGCACGTCCACCACGCCCTGCGTTTCCGCACGCGCGGCCTCGACTTCGGCCGCCGGGCAGAACAGGCTCAGCGGCAGCGTGGGCAGTCGCTCACGCAGCACCGCAAACGCGGCGCGGCCCTCACGGCCCCAGCCCCACAGCGCAACGCGCTTTCCTTCAAACTGCGAAATCTTCACGCACCCGTTCCCACAGCGCAGCCGGAACGCGGTGCTCGCCCTGCAGCTGCAGCAGCGGTGCCAGTTCCAGTTCGACGGCATCCAGCTGCGGCTGGATCTCATTGCAGAAGCGCTTCACCAGCACGTCTTCCTTCCACTCCGGACGCTGCGCCAGGGTCGCCATCGCTGCGCGCGATTCGCGGCCTTCGCCCACGCACTCGAACGGCTTGTGGTCCTGGAATTCCAGCAGCGCGTCGAAGCCACCGGCCTGCTCGGCATCGTCCAGCAGGTTGCGGCCGAAGATGCGCACCAGGCGCGTCTTGGGCATGAACGGGGCCAGCGCAAGGAACACGAAATGGCACTTCGGGCAGACGCCGCACCAGCGGTTCACCGGGCGCTCGCCGAGGATGTGGAAGTTGCGGTTGCAGCTGGAGAAGTGCGCGTCGTAGAAATCGGTCTTGGCGAACTGGCGGGCCACCGCCAGCTCGGACATCGGGC
The DNA here is from genome assembly GCF_032911525.1 of Stenotrophomonas veracruzanensis. Taxonomy (NCBI): domain Bacteria; kingdom Pseudomonadati; phylum Pseudomonadota; class Gammaproteobacteria; order Lysobacterales; family Lysobacteraceae; genus Stenotrophomonas; species Stenotrophomonas veracruzanensis. Next base: position 49,090 of record NZ_JAWJTI010000023.1, on the reverse strand, counting down.
GCAGCAGCGAGTAGTACTGCAGATCCGCAGCGACGTGCTTCTGCACATGGCTGCCGAACGCCTGCTCGAACGCCCAGCCCTTGGACCACTGGTGGTTCACCTCGCCGGTGCCCGGAATCTGGCTGCCGTAGCTGGCCGAACGCTCATTGGAGAACACCACCTGGTCCACGCCCTGCAGCAGCGCGGCCAGCACCATGATCGCCGAGTTCACCGCGGTGACCGGGATATGGCCGTTCCAGGCGCCCTGGCGGTTGAGCTCGAACAGTTCCGGCGCCAGCGCGCGCCCCAGGTTCAGCGTCGGCAGGCCGGTACGCTCGGCACAGGCGCGGATCAGCTGCGAACCACCGATCCAGGTCACCGTCTCGTCCACGCCTGCACGGCGCAGCGCTTCGATGCTGACCAGCGAATCCTTGCCACCGCCGATCGCCACCAGCGCGTGCGGCTGCAGGCCAAGCACCGGGGCCTGCACCGCTTCGCCCTGCACCGGCAGGCGGAAGCGCCCGCGCAGGTTCAGGCCGTTGCGGTAGGCAAATTCGCCCAGGCCATTGAGATAGACCGTCTCAACCAGCGCTGCGGTATCGGCATCGATGGCGTAGCTGTCGATGCTGACCGTCTCCGGCACGCCCGCCTTGTAGTAGCTGACACCGGCGATCAGGTGCAGCAGCTGCAGCGCGCGCTGCACGGCGGCGGTACGCGCCTCGTCCAGCACGAACGGGGCGCCCGGCACGGTGATGGTCTCCACCATCTCCGGGCCGTCGTCAAAGGCATAGACCAGCTTGGCCACGCCGGTATCCGCGGCGAATTCGCAGCGGACGAAGCGGAAGCGGGAAACCTGGTGTTTGTCGAAAGCAGTCATGGTGTATCCGGTCAGGCACGGGCCCGCGCGATGGCGCGGGGCGTGTCGGTGGGCGGGTGCAGGGCGGCGATCATTCGATCACGTCTTCGCGCGGCAGCATCCGCTGGTTGTAGGTGTTGGCCATCACATAGCCGTAGGCACCGGCATCGGCGATCAGCATCACGTCGTCCGGCGCGGTCGACACCGGCAGCTTGCGGCGCTTGCCGAACACATCGCTGGATTCGCAGATCGGGCCGACCACATCGAACGCCGCCTCGGCATAGCCGCCCTGGCGGCTGAGGTTCTCGATATCGTGCCAGGCGTCGTACAGGGCCGGGCGCATCAGTGCATTCATGCCGGCATCCAGGCCGACGCGGCGCACGCCGTCCTTTTCCACCACCTGGGTGACATGGGTCAGCAGCACGCCCGACTCGGCCACCAGGTAGCGACCCGGCTCGATCGCCAGACGGAATGCCGGATGCAGCGCCTTGACCTCGGCCAGGCCCTCAGCCCAGGCGTCCAGGTCGAACGGCTCGTCCTCGGCAGAATACGGAATCGGCAGGCCACCGCCAATGTCGATCGTCTCTACGCTGCCGATGCGGCGGGCGAAACCGGCCAGCTCATCGCACATCAGGCGCCAGTGCTGCGCGGTCTCAACGCCGCTGCCGAGGTGCGCATGCAGGCCGACCACGCGGCTGCCCAGATCGGTGGCCGCGCGCACGAACTCGTCGACGCGGGCGATCGGCAGGCCGAACTTGGAGTCCTTGCCGCCGGTACGGACCTTGGCATGGTGGCCTTCGCCCCGGCCCAGGTCGACCCGCAGCCACAGCTCGCGGTTGCGGAACAGGTCCGGCCAACGCTGCAGTGCTTCGACGTTGTCGACCGTCACGGTCACGCCCAGCGCGAATGCCGCCTCATACTCGCTGCGCGGGCAGAAGCTGGGGGTGAACAGCACGCGCTTGGGCGACAGTTCCGGCAGGTGCTGGAACACGTGCTTCAGCTCGCCGTGCGACACGCACTCCAGGCCAAAGCCCTCGGCTTCCAACAGCTGCAGGATGGCCGGGTGGCTGTTGGCCTTGATCGCGTAGTAGCGCTGGTCGATCGGCTTGATCGCGGCCAGTGCACGGGCGCGGGCACGCACCGTCGGCAGGTGGTAGACGTAGCGCGGCGTACCCGCATCGGCCAGCTGCAGCAGGTGCGCACGCTGGCCCCGCCACCACGGCGTGCCACGCGGACGCACGGTGCCGGCAATCTCGCGCCAGCGCGGGCCGAACACTTCGGTCTCTTCCACCGGCATCGCACCGCTGTCGATCAGCTCAGCATGCAGGATCGGCAGCAGGCCATCGGCATCGGCCTCGTCGATGACGAAGGTCAGGTTCAGGTCGTTGGACGACTGCGAGATCATGTGCACGCGCTCGCGGCCGAAGGTGGCCCACACGTCCGACAGCTTGTGCAGCAGCGAGCGCATGCCACGGCCAACCAGGGTGATCGCCGCACACGGCACGATCACCTTCACCTTGCAGATCTGCGACAGGTCGGCCGACAGCGCGGCCAGCACATCGGTGTTGACCAGGTTCTCGGACGGGTCCAGCGACACGGTGACGTTGGTTTCGGCCGAACCGATCAGGTCCACCGACAGGCCGTGCTTCTTGAACAGGTTGAACACATCGGCCAGAAAGCCGACCTGCTGCCACATGCCGATGCCTTCCATCGACACCAGCACGATGCCGTTGCGGCGGCTGATCGCCTTTACGCCCGGCACCGGCGCGGCGCTGCCATCGATGCTGGTACCTGGCAGTTCCGGGCGCTCGGTATCGAGGATGGCCATCGGCACGCCGGCATCGCGGCACGGCTTGATCGAGCGCGGGTGCAGCACCTTGGCACCGGTGGTGGCGATTTCCTGCGCCTCGTAATAATCCAGGCGGGTCAGCAGGCGCGCATCCGGCACGTCCTTCGGGTTGGCGCTGAACATACCCGGCACATCGGTCCAGATCTCCACGCGGCTGGCGCCGAGCAGCGCACCAAAGTACGCCGCCGAGGTATCCGAGCCACCGCGGCCGAGGATGGCGGTGCCGCCATCGGCATGCCGCGAAATGAAGCCCTGGGTGATCAGCAGGCGGGTCGTCTGCGCGCGGAAGCGCTGCATCCACTCGGCATCGGCACGCCACTGGCAGTTCACCGACAGGCGCTGCGACCAGTCGCTCTGGTTCGGCTGCGGCGGCATCGCATCCAGCCACTGGCGGGCATCCATCCAGCCCATGTCCAGGCCCGAGGCGTGCAGGTAGGCTGCGCCCAGGGTGGAGGACAGCAGCTCGCCCTGACCCAGCACTTCAGCCTGCCAGTCCAGCGGACGGGTCGCGGCGCGCGCGTCGTCCAGCAGGCCCTGCAGCGCCGCCAGGCGTTCGGCCAGCACCTCGCGGCCCAGGCCCAGTTCAACCAGGAAGCCCTCGTGGCGTTCGACCAGCGCCGCCACGCGATCACGGCTGTCCGGTGCGCCGTCGGCAATCGCGGTCAGTTCGTTGGTGACCCCGGACAGCGCCGACACCACCACCAGCACGCGCGAGCCAGTCTCTTCCGCACGTTTTTTCGCCAGCTTCCCGATCGTGTCCCAGCGATGACGACGCGACACCGAGGTGCCGCCGAACTTCAGTACGATCCAACGATCGACAAGGGGGGAAGCTGACATGGATTGGCTATGTAGAATGTGGGGAAGCCGCCCTCGGGGGCGGAACCTTTGATTCTAAGCGCAATATCACCGTAGATGGCCGTCCTCCGTTACCTGCAGCTCGATGTCTTCGCCCCCCGCCCCGGCACCGGCAACCCACTGGGCGTCATCCTGGACGCCGACGGGCTCTCAAGTAGCCAGATGCAGGCCCTTGCCGCTTGGCTGAACCTGTCAGAGACGGTGTTCTTCCTGCGCCCCAGCACGCCGGGCGCCGACTACCACATCCGTATTTTCACCCCGACCCGCGAACTGGCGTTTGCCGGCCACCCCAGCGTCGGCGCCGCCTGGGCGGCGGTGACCTGCGGCCTGGCGCAACCGCGCGACGGCGCCCTGCTGCAGCAATGCGCGGCGGGGCTGCTGCCGGTACGGGTGAGCGGTCCGGCCGAGGCACTGCAGATCCGGCTGGCCAGCCCGCCGGCGCGGCAACTGGACACCAGCGCGGACGCCGCGCCGAAGGAGCTGCTGGCGCTGGCTGCCAGCGGGCACGTACCCGAACTGTGGGACAACGGTGCGCGCTGGTGGCTGTTGCCGCTACGCGATGCCGCCGCCGTACGTGGGCTGGCACCGGACATGGCCGCGCTGGCCGACTGGAGCCTGGCCACCGATGCCACCGGCGTGGCGGTGTTCGCCGACGAAGCCGGCACCGGCCACTCCCGCGTGGTACGTGCGTTCTGCCCCGCCGATGCGGCCAGCGTGCCGGAAGATCCTGTCACTGGCAGCGCCAATGCCCTGATCGGTGCCTGGCTGCGCCAGCGCGACGCTCTGCCCGGCCGCGAGGGCCGCTACGTGGCCAGCCAGGGCCGCGAAGTCGGCCGCGATGGCCGCGTACAGGTCGAGGTTGATGCGCAGGGCACGGTATGGATCGGCGGCCAGGTGCAGTGCGTGATCGACGGCAGCATCCATTGGTAGCGCCGCGCACGGTCGCCGGGCATGGCCCGGCGCAACCGTATCCCCTATCGTTTTACGGAGTTTGCCCCCTATGACCACCCGCCGTTTCCTGCAGCTGGATGTGTTCTCCCCGCGCGCCGGCGCTGGCAATCCGCTGGCCGTGGTACTCGATGCCGAGGGCCTGGACGATGCCAGCATGCAGGCCATCGCACGCTGGACGCGCCTGCCCGAAACCACCTTCGTGTTCCCGCCGCAGGTCGCCGGTGCCAGTTACCGACTGCGCATGTTCAGCCCGCAGAAGGAGGTTCCGTTCGCCGGCCACCCCAGCGTCGGCACCGCGCATGCAGTGCTGCAGGCGGGCCTGGCCACGCCGATCGATGGCGTGCTGGTGCAGGACGGCATTGCCGGCGCCCTGCCGCTGCGCGTCAGCGGTGAGGGTGCGCGGCAGCGCATCGCCATCCGTACCCCGCGCGCGCAGCTGGCCGAAACTGCCGACGCGACCGATCCACGCCTGCAGTCCGCACTGAAGGGCTGGCCGCTAGGCACGCTGCCACCGGCGCGCATGCAGGGCGGGCGCAGCTGGTGGGTGGTGCAGGTGGCCGACGAGGTGGCATTGCGCGCGCTGCAGCCGGACTGGGATGCGGTAGCCGCACTGGCTGAATCCACCGACAGCATGGGCGTGTTCGCCTATGCCTTCAGCGATGGCAGCGAGGGTTTCGACCTGGCCGTACGTGCCTTCGTCGGCAATGGACGCCGCTTCGAGGACGCCGCCTCGGGTGCCGCCAATGCGGTGCTGGCCGCGTGGCTGGACCTGCGCGGCGCGCTGCCGCGTGGCCGTGCACCGTTTGAAGTCAGCCAGGGCCGCGAAGTCGGCCACGACGCGCGCCTGACGCTGCTGGTCGACGAGGACGGTGAGGTCTGGTCGGGTGGCCAGGTGCAGACGGTGATTGCCGGCACCATCGATTGGTAAAGGAATGCTGTAGAGCCGGCCTCAGTCTCGGCTGCTCTCCGCCCAGACCATGGCAGCCGGGGGAGCCGAGCCTGGGCTCGGCTCTACAGATGCGCCGGCTCAGCCCAGCTCGGCTTCCAGGCTGATCGGCACCGCGCTCAGCGCCTTGGACACCGGGCAGTTCTGCTTGGCGTCATCGGCAATCGCGCGGAACTGCGTCGCGTCGATGCCCGGCACCACCGCCTTCACCTTCAGCCGGATCTGCGACAGCTGCGGGCCGCCTTCCAGAGACAGATCGACCTTGGCTTCGGTATCCAGCGAGGTCGGGGTAAAGCCGGCTTCGCCGAGCTTGGCCGACAGCGCCATGGTGAAACAGCCGGCGTGCGCGGCAGCGATCAGCTCTTCCGGATTGGTACCTTTTTCGTCGCCGAAACGGCTGTTGAAGCCGTAGCGGGTCTTGTCCAGCAGGCCACTCTGCGGCGTGCTCAACTGGCCCTTGCCCGACTTCAGATCGCCTTCCCAGTGCGCGGTGGCGTGTCGCGAGATTCCCATGTGCTGCTCCTGCGTGACGGTGATGAACGTTCACCCTCGCACGGGAGGCGTTAGCCCTGCGTCGCTCCGCCGCACGCTGGAGGTCGTCTTCCGAACCCGGCGCGTGGACACTTCCTCGCCAACCGGAAACGCATTTTTCTCTTGTTTTCAGTGATTTCGCGCACTCAGCCAATGGGCGGGCGCCACCCATCGCGCGCGCTGCCACCGCCCCTTCCCCCACTGCGGGCCATGTACTGAATCGGCCTGGATATGAAAAAACATGCACTTTCCGCGCTTCGGGCTATTGGCGGCGCCCGAGAGTTGCCCTACATTGCGCTTGCCGACGGGGTTCGGCGCCGACCAAACAACCAACCGTTCACGGAACAGGAAACCATGGCAAAGACCGCTAAGAAGGCTGCCCCGAAGAAGGCAGTGAAGAAAGTCGCGACGAAGGCAGCCGCCAAGCCGGCCGCTCCGAAGCCGATCAAGGAAGTGCTGACCAAGTCCGGCCTGGTTGCACACATCGCTGAAGCCTCCGGCGTCATCGCCAAGGACGTCCGCGCTGTGCTGGCCTCGCTGGAAAGCGCCGTCGCCTCCTCGGTGCACAAGAAGGGCGCTGGCTCGTTCACCCTGCCGGGCCTGCTGAAGATCACCACCGTCAATGTGCCGGCCAAGCCGAAGCGCAAGGGCATCAACCCGTTCACCAAGGAAGAGCAGTGGTTCGCTGCCAAGCCGGCCACCACCAAGCTGAAGGTGCGTCCGCTGAAGAAGCTGAAGGACGCCGCGCTGTAAGCGCGCGCCCCAACGCGGATTCCGACGGGACGGCTCTGGCCGTCCCGTTTTTTTTTGTCCCAACCACGGCCCGCAACACAGCGTTGCCGCATCACCGGGAATGTCCGGACAGGCCCGTCGCCATTGGCTGGGCGTGGTACGTGCCGGCCCCGGAACGTACCGGGTGGAACACTGCGTGCAGCGCCGGCCGTCGCCGCCGGCCGTGGCGTTGCCTATGGTGGGCACATCCTCCACAGCTACGGCGAGCCCCCTCTCATGTCCAGCCCCTCCACCCGCTACCGGATCTCGGTGACCCCCATCGAAAAGGACGGTTTGCAGTGCACCGGGCGCTGCACCATCGAACTGGAACATCGCGCCAGCCGCGACCTGATGCGCCTGCTGGAAGCTGCCCCGCGCACCGCTGGCATCAGCGGCGACGAGCGCGCGACACTGGTGATCGCCACCCAACTGCTGCGCGACATCGTGCAACGCCACGCCGAAACCGAAGGCCACGCCCTGGCCGCCATCGCCGCGCAGGTGCTGCCGGCGCTGGATGCACTGGAACAGCTGCCCTCCTCCCGCTGATCACGGCGCAGCCGATACACTGCCTCCTTCCGTTCGCCTCGGGGAGGAGGCAGACATGCACAGGGTCCTGTTGTTGATTGCGCCGCTGGTGCTGCTGGGCTGTTCCCGGCCGCCATCGCAGCCCCATCCAGCAGATGCCGCACCGTCGGCCACGACCGAGGCGGCTTCCCGCACGACGCCACAGACCGACGCAGACGGCGATGCATCGGCGGTGCAGGCCGTCGATGTCGATCCCCTGTTTGCCGCCGTTGCGGCCGAGGCCGAGCTGCCGGCGGGAATGCTCAATGCGTATGTCATGGCCCTGCTCAATCGCGATCACAAGGCCATCGACGCCGCATGGACCTTCCCACCCAGCGATGCACGGCGCGCAGACGATGCTGCATTGCGCCAGCTCACGGATGTGCGCAGCCTGCGCCTGACCAGCGAACTACCGGTCGCGCGCGACGGTCACCAGCCGCCGCAGTTGCTGGAAGTTCCGGTGCAGATCCGCGCGGTGACCACTGAAGGCACCTTCCGCTTCGGCGGCTGGTACCGCGTGCAGCCCAGCAGTGACGGCCGTGCCTGGCAGATCCAGTCGGCGCAACTGCGGCCAACGCTGGACTGAACCGTTGCAGCGGCATGCACGCACGATTCAGCCGGCACGGCTACTCTTTGATTCGTCCATTCATACCCACCGGTCACCGCCATGCGCCTGCGTTCCCTGATGACCCGCCTCGCCGCCTCCACCGTGCTGATCGCTGCTGCGATCGGCGCGCAGGCCGCCCCGTCCATCTCCGGCCGCGAACTGTCGGTTGGGGCCAGCGACGTGCAGCAGTACCTCGATGGCAGCTTCCCGCGCACCCAGGACGCGCTCGGCGGCCTGATCGCCCTGACCATGAGCCACCCGCAGCTGAGCCTTCCGGCCGGCGAGCGCTTGAACCTGGGCATGGACGTGGCACTGGCCACCGCCGGCGGCAACCCGGCCAAACTGGGTACGGTGAAGCTCAGCAGTGGCCTGCGCTACGACGCACAGACCCAGGGCTTCCACCTGCAGCAGCCCAGCGTGGATGATTTCACCCCGGCCAACCAAGGGGGTCGCCTCGATTCGCGCACCCGCGGACTGCTCAATGCCTGGCTGAGCGACTACGCCCAGCGCGAACCGATCTACAAGCTGGACCCGGCCATGGCCGGCCTGCTCGGTGCGCTGCAGGTGCAGTCGGCGCAGGTGAAGAACGGCAAGCTGGTAGTCACGTTCAACCAGAACCTGGGCAACCTGGTGCCGGCCGGCGTACTGGGCAAATGAGGTAGTGCCGGCCGCTGGCCGGCACTACCGGTAGCGCATCAGGCGGCAAGTGCCTTGACCACCGCCTCACTGAAGGCGGGGATGTCGTCCGGCTTGCGGCTGGTGATCAGGTTGTCATCGATCACAACCGCGGTATCGCGCCATTTCGCACCTGCGTTGACCAGATCCTGCTGCAGGGACGGCCAGGACGTCACGTCGCGCCCCTCAGCAAGGCCGCTGTTGATCAGCAACCACGGGCCGTGGCAGATGGCCGCCACAGGCTTGCCGGCTTCATCCACCGCGCGGATGAAGGCCAGTACGGCATCATCGGTGCGCAGTGTGTCCGGATTGATGACGCCTCCGGGCAGGACCACGGCATCGAAGCGTGCCGGATCCGCTTCATCCAGCGGAATATCCACCGCGACGGCGTCGCCCCAGTTCTTCTCTTTCCAGCCCTTGATCGTCGCCTCCTTTGCAGGCGACACCACGCTGACGCGCGCGCCCTCGGCTTCCAGCAGCCGCTTGGGCTCGGTCAGTTCTGACTGTTCGAAGCCGTGGGTGGCCAGGATGGCAATCTGCTTGCCCTTCAATCGCTCTGCCATGGGTGCACTCCGGTTGGGGAGCCGACAGAATGGAAGAAAGGCCCTTGCACGGCGGTGACCCTGCCGTGCACGGCAGGTGGAGAGCCTCCGGGTAGTGCCGGCCAGGGGCCGGCAGTCCCCGGTAACGGTCAGCGCTTGGGCTGCAGCATGGTGCCGGTGCACTTGGGCGAGCCGCAGCGGCACTCCCAGATCTTCTTCAACTTGGCGGTGTGGCGTTCGGCCAGGGTGATGCCGTAGTTGTAGGTCAGTTCCTCACCTGGCTTGATGTCACGCAGCGCCTCGATGAACACCTTGTCGCCACGGCTGTCGCCGTCCTCGTCTTCCTCGATCACCGCCTCGCAGTTCGGGTCGCAGCTGTGGTTGATCCAGCGCGCGTCATTGCCCTTGTAGTTGGCATCGATCACCCAGTCGTCGTTGAGGGTGAACAGGAAGGTATGGCCACTTTCGACGTCGCCGCTGTCATCGGCATCAACGTCGCCGTGGCTGCGCAGCAGGCCCTTGTACTGGATCACGCGCTCGCCCTGCTTGATCGGGGCCACGGCGAACACGCCGTTGCCATGGATGGCGGACTTGCGGGCTTGGATCTTCTTCGGCATCGGCACGGGCTGTTTGCAGCGAATGGAACAGGGATTCTCGCCCATTCCGGGTGATTGCGAAAATCACCCCGTTGGCGCAGCATTGCGCCCTGGCAACGGCCCCGGTGTGTCCTCCCGGCCCGGCCCCAGCGCCGGCTGAATGCCCGGGTTGGATGGCGGCGAATAAAAGCGTACAATTTCAGTCCGCTTTAAGAACCACTCGCATCCCCATGTTGCGCGTCACCAAACTCACCGATTACGCCACCGTCGTGCTGACCGTGCTCGCCGCCCGTCCGGGCGAGGTGCTCAGTGCCACCGAGCTGGCCGAATTCACCGGTCTGGAGCCGCCCACCGTCAGCAAGGTGCTCAAGCCGCTGGCCCAGGCCGGCCTAGTTGAAGGCCTGCGCGGCGTCCGTGGCGGCTATCGCCTGACCCGCCCGGCCATCGAGATCTCGCTGTTCGAAGTGGTCGAAGCGATGGAAGGGCCGCTGGCCCTGACCGAATGCAGCCACGACCACCATCAGTGCGGCATGGCGCCCAAGTGCGGCGCGCGCAGCAGCTGGCGGCTGATCAACGACGTGGTTTCCGAGGCCCTGCGCGATGTCACCCTTGCGCAGATCCTGCCCCCTCTCCCCCTTGCCGATGACGAACAGCGCCGCACCATCGCTGTCGACGTCGTCTCCTGATCCGTAGGCAGCCCCCCATGGCCACCGAAACCATCGAAAACGTCGCCCACGACGACACCCCCAACCGCGAGATCCACGAGCAGCTCGGCCGCAAGTATTCGGCCGGCTTCATCACCGAGATCGAATCGGACTCCCTGCCGCCGGGCCTGGACGAGGACACCATCCGTGCCCTGTCGGCCAAGAAGGAAGAGCCGGAGTGGATGACGCAGTGGCGCCTGGACGCCTACCGCCACTTCCTGACCATGCCGATGCCGGACTGGGCCAAGCTGGAGATCGCGCCGATCGACCTGCAGGCGCTCAGCTACTACTCCGCGCCGAAGGGCCCGAAGTACGCCTCGCTGGATGACGTGCCGAAGGAACTTCTGGACACCTACGACAAGCTGGGCGTGCCGCTGCACGAGCGTGCCAAGCTGGCCGGCGTGGCGGTGGACGCGGTGTTCGACTCGGTGTCCGTCGGCACCACGTTCCGCAAGGAACTGGCCGAGAAGGGCATCATTTTCTGCTCGATGTCCGAGGCCATCAAGGAACACCCGGAACTGGTCCGCCAGTACCTGGGCACCGTGGTGCCGGTGGGCGACAACTACTTCGCCGCGCTCAACTCGGCGGTGTTCTCCGATGGCAGCTTCGTGTTCATTCCCAAAGGCGTTCGCTGCCCGATGGAACTGAGCACCTACTTCCGCATCAATGCCGGCCACACCGGCCAGTTCGAGCGCACCCTGATCGTGTGCGAGGACAAGGCTTACGTGTCCTACCTGGAAGGCTGCACCGCGCCGATGCGCGACGAGAACCAGCTGCACGCTGCGGTGGTCGAGCTGGTCGCGCTGGAAGATGCGGAGATCAAGTACTCCACCGTGCAGAACTGGTACCCGGGCGACGAGAACGGCGTCGGCGGCATCTACAACTTCGTCACCAAGCGTGCCGAGTGCCGTGGTGCGCGCAGCAAGGTCACCTGGACCCAGGTCGAAACCGGCTCGGCGATCACCTGGAAGTACCCGTCCTGCGTGCTGCTGGGCGACGACTCGGTCGGTGAGTTCCACTCCGTGGCGCTGACCCATCACCGCCAGCAGGCCGACACCGGCACCAAGATGATCCACGTCGGCAAGCGCACCAAGAGCAAGATCGTCAGCAAGGGGATCAGCGCCGGCCGCGGCCAGAACACCTACCGCGGCCTGGTGCGTGTGGACCGCAATGCCGATGGCGCGCGCAACTACACCCAGTGTGATTCCCTGCTGATCGGCAAGCAGTGCGGCGCGCACACCTTCCCCTACATCGAGGTGAAGAACCCGGGCGCCACCGTCGAGCACGAGGCCACCACCTCGAAGATTTCCGACGACCAGCTGTTCTACTGCCGCGCCCGTGGCATCAGCCAGGAAGACGCGGTGTCGATGATCGTCGACGGCTTCTGCAAGCAGGTGTTCCGCGAACTGCCGATGGAGTTCGCGGTGGAAGCCAAGAAGCTGCTGGAAGTCTCGCTGGAAGGTTCGGTGGGCTGACCGCCCGCCCCTGCCCCTCGCAAACGCATTCTCTTTACCGGCGGGCCGCGGCCCGCCCCACGGAAACCCCCACCATGCTGAAGATCGAAAACCTCCACGCCCGCATCGGCGACAAGGAAATCCTCAAGGGCCTGTCGCTGGACGTCCAGCCGGGCCAGGTGCACGCCATCATGGGCCCGAACGGCGCCGGCAAGTCCACCCTGGGCAATGTCCTGGCCGGCCGCGACGGCTACGAAGTGACCGAAGGCAGCGTGCAGTTCGACGGCGTCGACCTGCTGGAGCAGGACCCGGAAGCGCGCGCCGCCGCCGGCCTGTTCCTGGCGTTCCAGTACCCGGTGGAAATCCCGGGCGTGAACAACACCTACTTCCTGCGCGCGGCACTGAACGCCCAGCGCAAGGCGCGCGGTGAGGAAGAACTCGATTCCATGCAGTTCCTCAAGCTGGTGCGCCAGAAGCTGGCCGTGCTGCACCTGAAGGACGAACTGCTGCACCGTGGCGTCAACGAAGGCTTCTCCGGTGGCGAGAAGAAGCGCAACGAGATCTTCCAGCTGGCCGTGCTGGAACCGAAGCTGGCGATCCTGGACGAAACCGACTCGGGCCTGGACATCGATGCGCTGAAGAGCGTGGCCGATGGTGTCAACGCACTGCGCGCCGCCGATCGCTCGTTCCTGGTCATCACCCACTACCAGCGCCTGCTGGACTACATCAAGCCGGACGTGGTGCACGTGCTGGCCGATGGCCGCATCGTCAAGAGTGGCGGCCCGGAGCTGGCACTGGAACTGGAAGCGCACGGCTATGATTTCCTGAAGGACCGGGTTGTGCCCGAGGCGGCGGTCTGATGAGCGCCCTGCTTGATTCGATGGCCCAGGCCTTCTGCGGCAGCGATGCGCGCCGCGAAGTGCTGGATGCAGCCCTGCGCGACGGCCTGCCGGCCGCCCGCAACGAGGCCTGGAAGTACACCTCGCTGCGCCAGCTGGAACGCCGTGCGTTCGCGGCTGCACCACTGCAGGGCCCGGCGCTGGATGCCGCGCTGCTGGAGGACATCCCGGCACCGCGCCTGGTGTTCGTCAACGGCCGCCTGGATGCCGCGCTGAGCGACGTGCAGGCGCTGCCGGCCGGCGTGCAGCTGCAGCCGCTGTCGGCCGCACTGGCCGCCGGCGAAGACGCCGTGCGTTTCCTTGGCCGCCGCTACGAGCACAGCGAGGAGATCTTCGCCCGCCTGAATGCCGCGCTGGCCGATGAAGGCGTGGTGCTGCGCGTGGATGAAGGCGTACAGGTCGACGTGCCGCTGCAGCTGGTATTCGCCAGCGTCGCCAGCGACACCGATCTGGCCTGGCACCACCGTCACCTGATCGAACTGCGTGCCGGCACCAGCCTGGGCGTGGTCGAGCACCGCTTCAGCGTGGGTGACTCCGCCCACCTGGACAACACCGTGCTGCATGCCCACGTCGCCCGTGATGCCGTGCTCAAGCACGCCCGCGTGCAGGCCGGCAGCGCGCGCCAGACCAGCTTCCTGCGCACCGACGCCGTGCTGGCGCGCGACGCGCAGTACCACCGCGTCGACCTGGAACTGGGCGCCGCGCTCAGCCGCCATGAACTGAACGTGCGCCTGGAAGGCGACAATGCCCAGCTGACCGCCAACGGCGTGCTGCTTGGCAATGGCCGCCGCCACGTCGCAACCCGCCTGGGCATCGACCACATCGCACGCGATACCTCCTGCGAACTGCTGTGGCGCGGCGTCGCCGCCAACCGCAGCCGCGTGGTGTTCCATGGTGGCATCCAGATCCGCGAAGGCGCCGATGGCACCGACGCGAACCTGTCCAACAAGAACCTGCTGCTGTCGGCCGATGCCGAGATCGACACCCAGCCGACGCTGGTGATCGACGCCGATGAAGTGAAGGCCGCACACGGTGCGACTGTCGGCCAGCTCGACGCCAATGCGCTGTTCTACCTGCGCTCGCGCGGCCTGCCGCAGGCACAGGCGCAGGCTCTGCTGAGCGCCGCGTTCTGCCACGAGCCGCTGAAGGTCCTGCCGGACGCGCTGCGTGCGCAGCTGGCACGTCGCCTGGACAAGGCCCTCGCCGAGGCGGGTGTGGCATGAACCTGTCCACGCCGCGACCGATCGAAGAACGCGCCGGCGCCCCCGACTGGGACCGCGTCCGCCTCGACTTCCCGCTGCTGATGCGTGAAGTGCATGGCAAGCCGCTGGTCTATTTCGACAATGCCAACACCGGCCAGAAGCCGGTGCAGGTGATCGGCGCGGTGGACGAGTTCTACCGCCGCTACAACGCCAACGTCAGCCGTGCGGTGCATGCACTGGGCAGCGAGGCCACCGATGCCTACGAAGGCGCACGCAACAAGCTGGCGCGCTTCCTCAACGTGCGGCCCAGCGACCTGGTGCTGTGCAGTGGCACCACCTTCGCCATCAACCTGGTGGCCTACTCGTGGGCGCTGCCGCGACTGAAGGCTGGTGACGTGATCCTGATCACGCGCATGGAGCACCACGCCAACATCGTGCCGTGGCAGCTGGTCGCGCAGCGTACCGGCGCCACCATCCGCGTAGCCGAGATCACCCCTGATGGCGCGCTGGACCTGGATGCGCTGCGCGCGGCGATGACCCCGGAAGTCAAGCTGCTGGCGGTCACCCATGTCTCCAACGTGCTGGGTACGGTCAATCCGGTGCGCGAGATCTGCCGTGAAGCGCGCAAGCGCGGCATCATCACCGTGGTCGATGGCTCGCAGGCCGTACCGCACCGCAAGGTCGACGTCGCCGCGATAGGCTGCGATTTCTACGCCATCACCGGCCACAAGATGTGCGGCCCGACCGGCACCGGCGCACTGTGGGCGCGCCGCGAGCATCTGGATGCGATGCCGCCGTTCCTCGGCGGCGGCGAGATGATCAAGGAAGTCAGCTTCGACGGCACCGTGTTCAACGATGCCCCGCACAAGTTCGAAGCCGGCACCCCGAACATCGCCGGTTTCATCGGCCTGGGTGTGGCTGCCGACTACCTGCAGCAGCTTGGCCAGGAGAACGTGGAAGCCCGCGAAGCCGAACTGCTGGCGCACTTCACCGAAGAGCTGCGCCGCGTCGACGGCCTGCGCATCATCGGCGAAGCGCCGGAGAAGGCTGCGGTGGTCTCTTTCCTGATCGATGGCGCGCATGCGCACGACCTGGCGACCCTGCTCGACCTGGAAGGCGTGGCCGTGCGCTCTGGCCAGCACTGCGCGCATCCGCTGCTGCAGTACTTCGGCGTCGCGGCTACCTGCCGAGCTTCGCTGGCGTTCTACAACACGCATGCCGAGATCGAGCGGTTCATGACGGCATTGACGAAGGTGCGAAAGCTGCTGGGCTGAGGATTCGCCAGAATCGGGGAAGTATGAGAGCGCCGCAGGAAACTGCGGCGTTTTTTTATTGCGCGCTGGACGAAAGCAAGCAGAGGTGTAACCGAGAAACGCTGAGCGATGCCAGGAACGGGCAATCTCACCGTAATGCCGATCCATCCACCATCAACGACCTTGAGGCACCGTCCCCTACATGCCAACAAGCATGGATACCCCGGAGGCAATCAAGAAGACGTACATCATCACGACGCCCCTCAACACCCACCGTTCCCCCTGATGGAGCGTCTGCCCTTTGGAAGTAAGGGCAAGCACTGCAATACCGCGCAAGCACCTAAGCCACCAATCAACCTTGATGATTCCGACTGCAGCGAGTACTTCCGGCCGTTCACGCTCGATTTTAAGCAACATCCTGTGAGCCGCAAATGCGTTTATCCACATGGCACCTAGAATGGAGGCAGAGCAGACAGGATAGCTCTCAATAATGACTGTCACTTAGCCCCCACCTGAAGAAAAATGTGAGCTTCATTCAACTTTAATTACCACCCCATACCGACGGGAACGAACAACTCTCTCGAGAACACCCTTGATCACTGATAACCCAGTTCAGCGACGACAGCCTTGCAGCTCGAATCCAAATCAACGTGAAATGATTTAAGCTCTTCTGATGGCAACCTGCCCTTGTCGTCACGATGCATTACTGCATACCCCCGAAGCGCCCCCCCCTTACCCTCCGGAACAATGTCGTAGAGATCTCTGCCCCACCCCCGCGAGGCCTTCACGTAGTCAGCTATTACCGACATACATGCATCAACATGCCCGCCCTCATTTACCTCTCGCGCCGAACAACCCGCAGTTGCGACAAGGCACAGCATTGAACCAAGCGTCAGCCTATAAATTATCATCAGCGACCTCCCGGAATGGGGATGAACTCATAACCCTCATGCCCCCGAATCATACCGGGGACTCCCTGCTGTAACTGATAGTCGTAGTCATACCCGTTTGTACCAGGGAAATAACCCTCTGCTCTGGTATTTGGATGCGTATGAAAATATCCCTTTACTATACATCCGCATTCGAATTCAGAAGGCTTTCTAGTGGACTCCATTGACATTCTGTCCCTGGTTCCCGCGGGCGACCTTACCAACTCATGGCCTTCCTCTCCCACAAACTGGACGACCCATCCGCCGTTCTCTCGCTTCAGAGACCCAGACTCCCCCCTGCGAACGGCCGGGGCGAACGGGTTCGAATCATTCCAAGCGCTCTCCATCTGTCCCTTTACTTTAGGATCTCGGGTCCATTCAGGATCGGATGCCCGCGGCTCTCGCCCATAGCTTCCATTCGAACCTGATGCAGCATTCGCAGCTCCCAGAGTTCCCATACGGCTCCCTGGAGCGACCATCCCATTCTTTATTTTGCTTCCCACCACTGCGGATCTCCTCTGGCTTTTCTCTTCAGGCGCACGCCCGTCCGGGTCCACAAATCTGTAGGGGCTATTGTTACCGTAGAAGTAGCGTCCAAACATTGAGCTCGATGCGGAAATTGGGTCCACACTAAGAAACACACCCAGCCCCGAGTCGTAATACCGCTGCTGCATGTAACTCAGCCCGGTCCCCGAGTCCGTCACATGCCCCGTATATCCCGGCCCATCCTTCAACGGCCGATTCACCACCGCCCCATACGGCTCATACACCGTACGCTCGATGACGTTTCCGCTGGCATCGGTGATCGCCACCGGTGAACCCAGTGCATCAGTGTGGATGTACTCGACGACTTCCTGTGCGACCGCCGGAGCCACACAGGCTGCCAGCGCCCCCACCGCGAGTACCGCCCGAATCAACAGCAAAGAGAGTCCATTCATGGCTTAGTCCCAGCTCAGTACGCCGCGGGTGACCGGCCGTTCGGCCGACCACGGTGAGCAACCACCTGCGTTGCAGGCACGCACGCGATACTCATGCGCGCAGTATGTCCCGCCACTGTCGTTCACGTAGGTCAGGGGGCCCGTGTACAGACGCTGGCCACCGCCACCGCTTTCGAGCTGATACTCCGTTGCATCTGCCACCGGGCTCCACCCGGCAGAACACTGGACCTGATAAGGCGGCCTGCGTGTCGTCAGCCACTCTGCCAGATAAAGGCTCGTCGCCCCCGGCGGCAACACCACCGCAACAGTCACGACTCCGGAGTACGGACTGCACCCAGCGAAGTTGCACGCCCTTACACGATAGGCGTAGCTGCCCTTGCCACGGCTGGCACCAAAGCTGTTCCCGCCGCCGTTATGCACCACCGTCCAGCCACCACCATTGGCACTCTCCTCCAGCACGAAGCTCTCGCTGTTGGCCGGCACCGACCAGCTCAGGCTGTACTGCGGCACGTTCACCAGGCCCGGCGCACTGATCACCGGCTCGATCGTCGGCGGCCCGATCACCGCTACCGTCGACGTAGCCGACCACGGTCCGCAGCCCGCGCCATTGCAGGCGGCAACCCGATAGTCATAGTTGCCCACACCGCGTGCAGCGGTGGCATAGGAACCCGCGTTGCCGTCGAACAGCGTGACCCATCCGCCACCATTACTGCTCTCCTGCAAGGTGTAACGCGTGGCACCAGCCACCCCGTTCCAGCCAATGCCGATACTGCCCGGCGCAGAGCGTGCCGGCGCAGAGAGACCTGGCGCAGTGGCAGGCGGATACACCACCGTCACCGCAGCCGTGGCGCTGTATCCCGTGCACCCCACCGGGTTACATGCGCGAACCCGGTAGTTGTAGCTTCCCGCTGCCTTGCCACTGAAGGCCTTGGACTGACCGATGGCGTTGTGCACCTGGACCCAAGCGCCGCCATTGGCGCTTTCCTCCAGCTCATAGCGCTCGGCACCGGAGGCCGCAGACCATGCCACGCTGTAACTGCCATTGAAGGCCGTGGCAGGCAGGTTCAAGGTCGGTACGGTGGATGGCGCCAATGCCACGGCCACTGATGCGACATTGCTCCATCCGCCGCACACCGTCCTGCAACCGCGCACGCGGAACTGATAGGTTCCCGTGACCAGACCGGTGCTGGTGAACGATTGCGCCGCGCCATCGAAGACCGTACTCCAGGTGCCTGCAAGGGCACGCTGCAACTCATAGCGGTTGGCACCACCGGCCGGGCTCCAGGTCAGGTTCACGCTGCCCTGGGTGATGTAGCCCGGCGCACTCAGCGCGGGAACGCTGGGTGCGGCTTCACCATGCACCTGGGAGACCAGGCTGCCTGACAGATAGAGATAGTCGGTCTGCTTGCCGGTGCGTTCGTTACGCTGGAATCGCAGCACGCCGCCGTTGTCGTAGAACGAGTAGATTGCCCCCTTGCCACTGGCCCCGGCCTTCACCCGGCGACCGTGGGCGTCGTACTCGTAGCTCTCCGCCGTCCCCGCCGCGCGCAGCCGGTTGCCGTAGTCAAACGTGAAAGCTTGACCATTGCGCACCGAAAGATTGCCCTGCACGTCATAGCCAAGACCGGTCACGGTCGCCCCGGTTCCGGTTTCGATCACGTTGACCAGCCGATTGGTCGGATCGAAGTAGTGCGTACGATCGCGACTGCCGACCTTGGCACGGCGCAGGTTGTCCAGCGCGTCGTACTCATACAACGCGTTGCCGAAGCCCGGCGCAGTGACCGTCCGCAACCGGTCCAGGCCGTCATAGGTCATGTCCCGGTTGCCGGGCGCCCCGGGCAGGCCATCGGAAATGGCCATCACGTTGCCGCCGGCATCGTAGTCGTAGCTGTCATCCAGCACTGCGGCCGCTGCGGTGGCATCGCGGCTGCGGTCGGGCAGCCCTCGGGCATTCTGGGTCAACGTGTGCACGATCCCGTTGCCATAGACGAAGCGGGCCAACGCGCCGTTGGCGAAGTAACTGGCCTCCTTTGCATAGCCGCCGACCGTCGTCGCCCGACCCAGTGCATCCGGCGCATAGCTGACGACACGCCCACCCGGATAGGTATTGCTGGCCAGTGTCCCGTTGGCATCGTAACCATAGGCCAGGCTCAGGCTTCCCAGATCCGGATGCTGCAGGGTTTCGCCGCTGAGCAGGCGGCGGCGGTTGTACTGGTAGCGGTTGACGACCATCGGCCGGGCCGGATCGTTCTGCGTACTGATCTCGGCAGGCAGACCATCAGGTGCGTAGGACCAGTTCTGATTTCCGCGCCCATCCGGGAAGATCAGGGTCGACAAGCGGTTGGCGGCGTCGTAACTACGCTTCACCGCACGTCCACTGGCCAGCGCTTCACTGCGGTTGCAGTCGGTGGTGCTGGTCAAACCCGTGCCGGCCGCCGACCACAGCACGTTGCCTGCCGCGTCGTAATCCTGCACGGTCGCGCCGGTTTCCGGTTCGATGGTCTTGCACAGCTGCTGGTAGCCGTCATAGACGTAGCGGCGGGTCAGCGACTGGCTGCCGTCTGCACTGCGGCGGGTGATCGCCAGCGGCTTGCCCAACGTGTCTCGCTGGATCTCGGTCACCACGCCTTCCGGGTGCTGCAGCGTCAGCGGCATCTCATAGCTGGGCTGGTCGTAGGCAAGATGCCGTGTCGTCGTCGCCTGGCCGCGCGGGTTGGTCACTTTCACCGACAGATTGCCCACGTACTCGGTGCGGGTAACCAGTGCCCCCAGCTCGGACGATTGACTGACCACGGTGGGGCGGCCCAACGCGTCGTACTGCGTCGTGGTGCCGGCCAGGGCAGCATTGATATCGGAGAGCTGCCGCGTGGGATACGAGGCAAACACGGTCTTGCCACTGGTGTCGTAGCGGGTCACCACGGCACTGTCGAGCACGTTGTTGGCGTTTTCGGTTACCAGCACCGGGCGGAACATCGCATCCAGGTAGGTATCGGTGCGCCGCCCGCCCTGCGTGCGTGAGTGCTTCCATGCCCCGGCGGGCACGCCCAGTTGCGCGCCACCCAGGCGCTGCAGGTCCATGGTTACGCCATTCCAGTTCACGCTGTCGCCGCCAGGGAACTGCTGGCTGCGCAGCCTGCCCATGCTGTCGTAGCTGAAGCTGGTGGTTGCGCCGGTTTCGTCGGTCAGCGAGGTGATCCAACCGTTGTCGTCGACGACAACCGTGCGCATCGCACCATTGGGCGCTTCGGGCGTGGCCGGCATGCGGAGCTGCTGCGGAACACCACGCTTCCATCCCGACAGATGGCTGGTATTTCCACGGCCATCGGCCACCGATGCAACCGTGCCGTCGGCTGCGTAGGTCACCTGCTGGGCCAGGCGGCCAAATGCGTAGGCGCGCAGCGGCAGCGCTTTGGCCGTATCGAATTCGGTGCGGGACTGCTCGATGCCGTTGAGCACACTGCGCGCCGTCTGGCCGTTCACCCATAGCGCGGGATTGTCGTAGTAGCTGGTACTGCTGGTGCGACTCTGTCCAGCGGAATTCGCTTCGACGACGGAAACTTCGCGGACGAAGGCATCAAAGGCCTGCACCGTACGGGTGAACTGCACGCCGTCCTGATTGATGATCGTGCTCTGCACTGGGCGGTTCAGATGCTCTCCCAGCTCCGTGGCCCCGTACTTGAGATTCCGACCCGCCTCGCGCGGGAACGGTGCGCTGGCAAGCTGCGCGTCCGGGTAGTAGTTACTGCGCTCGGTTCGAACCACCGCGCCACCAGAGCTGGTTGTCGTCGACAGCAGCAGACCGTCGTTATAGCCAACTTCCTTTCCGAATTCGTATGTCCGGATCGTGCCATCCGGCAGGGTTTCAATCGTTATCTTGGGCTCTGCCTGCCCCACCGGGATCGCCGGCCACCCAGCCTGGTCGACTCTCCTGTCGTACTCCCACCCCAGATTGGTGTACTGATAGCTCCACTCCGCCGTGGGCATCCCCGGGCCACTTATCCGCTTTGCCACCAGCGACATCGCGTCCCGATAGATGGGTGTGAGATTCCATCCGTCGGCCAGCAACTGGTCGTCCCCGGAAGTCTGGCAGTTGAACGGAACATTCTTGCGGCCATGCCGGAAGGGTCGGAACACGAAGGTTCCTACCGCGCCTGATGGGTGCGTGATGGAGGCTGCAACCTCGGTCTGCACAATCTTGTTCGTCTTCGCGCAAAGAGCCGGGACCTCCATATAGGCCCAGACGTCCTGCCCGGTGTACTCCTGGTACTTCTTCGTCACATTGACAGGCGGCAGGTTGTAGCTCCACGCCGTCCCGTCCGGCAGCGTCACCGACTGCAACACACCGGCCGGGGTGTAGCCATAGGTCCAGGTTCGACCCGCTGCCGTCGCCGTTGCGATACGGCCCAGGGAGTCATAGGCAAGGCTGATGCTGCGCCCATCGTTGGCAACGATTCGATCCAGCCGCCCGCCGCTCCATTCGTAGCGGACCCAGTTGCCGAAACGATCGACAACCTGTGATGGATAAAGGAAGACCTTTTTCCGTTTCAGCGTGGCATGGGTGATGGTGTCGTAGGGCTGGAGAACGGCAGACTCGTTCTCGCGCGCCACCATCCAGTCGAAGTAGTACTTAGTTCCGTCTGGCGCGTGGCCCAGGAAACCCTCGCCCGGCTGGCCGCTCTTGAGTGCACTGAGGCAGGAGAAGAACCATCCCCCTTTTGTGTTCCAGGGCGTTGGCGTGCCAACCTGGGGCGTTGGCTGGCGCGCGTCCCCGCTGCCCGCCAGGACGGTTTCACCGCCTCCGCCCGGCAATGAAAGCCTCACCCCCTCCCAATAGGTGTACGGAGCAAAACTGATGGTCTGGGTATGCTTGTAATTCCAGACATCCAGCGACGGGGGTGCGGAAACTGTCGAGCAACGGGCACTTGGCGTCCAATGCCCGCCGATCGCGGTTTCGGGCTGGTCTCCGTAGATGCCTGAAAGCGATGGGATGTCGAGATCCCAGTTTCCATATTCCTTGTCATTTGCACTGCCGCTGACATCCCCGTAACTGCGGCTGAGCGATACCGCGAGCCCACCGTTGCCCGGAATCGAAATATCCGTGGCCTTGAAACTAATCGAGCCGTCATAGAGATTGACCTGCTCGCCGAAGATCTCGCCCTTCAGCGGTTCGACAAGGTCCCCGTACTTCAGCCGCTTGTCGTACTCCTGGCGCCAGGTGGGAACGATCTGCGCGGAAACGCCGACCGGTGCCAGCACGCACAGGGCAACGACACCCAGAAGCAGACACTTGGCGGCCATTGCGGCGCGCGGATGAGAAATGAGGCCAGACTGCATGCAGATCCTCCCTGGATCGACGTCCCTGTGTGCCCCACCCGCGCCGAACGGCAGTTGGCCCTCGACTAGGCGGCACCCACTCCGGCAGACAGCCACGCGTTGCATCACGGTGGGCGGGTGCTGGCTGCAGTTATGAACGAAACATGAAGGCGGCGTCAACAGGATGTAGTCGACACACTCTGCAAAGCCCCCCATCCCGCGACCTCCCGCGCCCCTCCCCGCTCCACCTAGAATGTCCCCATGACCACCCTGACCTACCGGGCCGCCACGCCGGCCGACATCCCCGCCCTGATCGCCCTGGTCACCTCGGCTTACCGTGGTGACGCCAGCCGCGTTGGCTGGACCACTGAAGCCGACCTGCTGGACGGCGCCCGCATCGACGCCGAAGGCATCCAGGCTGACCTGGACCGCCCGCGCTCCACCATCCTGCTGGCCGAGCGCGGGAACCAGCTGGTGGCCTGCGCCCACGTTGCCGATGTCGATGGCAAGGGCTACTTCGGCATGTTCTCGGTCGACCCGGCCCAACAGGGCGGCGGTGTCGGCAAGCAGATGATGGAGGCTGCCGAAGCGCATGCCGCGCGCGAATGGAGCGTGCCGGTGATGCAGATGACGGTGATCGACGTGCGCGACGAGCTGATCGCCTTCTACGAGCGCCGCGGCTACCAGCGCACCGGCATCAAGAAGCCGTTCCCTTATGGCGACGAACGCTTCGGCATTCCCAAGCGCGACGACCTGCGCTTCGAGATCCTGGAAAAGCCGCTGGCCGGAGCCGCCGCGTGAGCGAGGCCTGGACCTTTGTCTGTGCCGGCAGCGAGCTGCTGCCGGGTGAAATGAAGAGCGTGTTCGACGATGTGACCGGCACACCGATCGTGGTGTTCAACCTCGATGGCGAGCTGTATGCCCTGGAAGACCAGTGCACGCATGAGGAGTTTGAGCTGTCCTCGGGCGAGTTCAACACGACCGAAGGCAGCGTGGAGTGCGTGCTGCATGGGGCGCGCTTCGACGTGCGAGACGGCCGCGCCCTGTGTGCCCCGGCCTACAGCCCTGTGCCCAAGTTTCCGGTGAAGCGCGAGCACGACGCTGTCTGGACCCGCGACGACCGGGATTGAGGCGGCGCTCCGCCCTGAGGGATCACCCACGGGGTGCCCCGCGAGAGAGCATCCACCCATGGGGTGGATCTACTGGAGTGCACTGAGGGGCCTTCCGGGGCCCTTCCGGACCATCCGGACCGCCTGCCGGATTGCGCATATGCGAATCATTATCGTTGATGTTATTCTACGTAACATCTTCGTAACGACTCCGCCTCCGCGCCATGGCTTCGCCCGCGCCCATCGCCACGCTGCGCCAGCTCGCCCGTCAAGGGTGGCCGCTGCTCGTGGCCGCGCTGCTGACGCTGCTGCTGGGCTGGTCGGCCTTGCACGAAGGGCGTGCCAGCGATCCGGCCGCACACGGCTGGCAGGCACACGCTGAAGATCTGCAGCAGGTCATGCCGATGCCGGCGCCGCCGGCGGACGAGTGCCCGCACCATGCCGCGCCCGCACCAGAGCCGCCGCTGGATAGCGAGGGCACCACGCCCTGCACCGGACGGGCTCCCCCGCGCGCCCCCCTGGTCGCGCATATCCCGTTGTGGCGCTCCGACGCCCTGCGCTGGCAGCTGCACGATCCCGCACTGCGGTTGAACCCCGGCCACGCGCCGCCCGCACCGCACGCCAGCTGAGGCCCTCTGCGGCCGTTGCCGTGCGCCTGATTGCGTTTCCTGCCAGCCGAGCATCGGCTCGGCTCTACAGAAGAAGCCCTCCACGCGTCGACGCGCTGCCTGCGCTTCGGCCCTCGCCCTTTCCCGATCCACGCCACTACCCACCGCCATGACCCACATCACGTCCCGCAAGCACGCCCCGCGCGTTTCCCTGCTCGCTACCGCCACCCTGGCCGCCGGTTTCGCACCGCTGGTCGCACAGGCCGCCGACAGCGCCGACGCCGGCTCCCGCAACGCCACCGAGCTGGACAAGGTGCAGGTGCGCGGCAGCTGGTTCAATCCGTCCTCGCCGAAGTTCACCGCCGAGCTGCTGGACACCCCGAAGTCGGTATCGATCGTGTCGGAAAAGTTGATCGCCGAAACCGGTGCGACCAACCTGCAGGATGCGCTGCGCATGGTCCCGGGTATCACCTTCGGTGCCGGCGAAGGCGGCAACCCGACCGGCGACCGCCCGTTCATCCGTGGCTTCGATTCGCAGAGCAACGTCTTCGTCGACGGCCTGCGCGACGTCGGCTCGCAGACCCGCGAGATCTTCGACCTGGAGCAGGTGGAAGTGGTCAAGGGCCCGAGCTCGGCCTACGGTGGCCGTGACTCCGGTGGTGGCAGCCTGAACCTGGTGAGCAAGACGCCGAAGCTGAAGAACGAGACCAGCGCCAGCATGGGCATCGGCACCGACAGCTACGCGCGCGGCACCGTGGACGCCAACTACGTGCTGGGCGATGGCATCGCGGCCCGCCTGAACCTGATGAAGCACGAGTCGGACATCGCCGGCCGCGACGCTGCCAATGTCAGCCGTTGGGGCATCGCGCCGTCGATCGCGTTCGGCCTGAACGGCCCGGCGCAGCTGATCGCCAGCCACTACCACATGCAGAGCGATGACCTGCCGGACGCGGGTGGTTTCCCGTACGGCAATCCGAACGGTGCGCCGGCCTCGAAGTGGGTCGACGGCCGCCCGATGGTGCCGGACCGCAACAACTACTACGGTCTGGTCGACCGTGACTTCCAGCGCACCCGCGCCGACATCAGCACCCTGGACGCCAGCTACGATTTCGGCGGCCACAAGCTGCGGAACATCGCGCGCCTGGGCAACACCAGCAACGACTACCTGTGGACCCAGCCGGACGACAGCCAGGGCAACCCGAACAATTACGGCACCTTGTGGCGCCGCACCAACAGCCGCGCCGTCGACGTCAAGAGCTTCGCCGACCAGCTGGGCCTGACCGGCGCCTTCCAGACCGGTGCGCTCAAGCACAGCTACAGCGCGGGCGTCGAGTACAGCGACGAGAAGATGACCCGTGGCAGCTACCTGATGACCCCGGGCACGAGCAACCCGCTCACCGGCAACAGCAAGTGCCCGACCACCGGCGCAGCCACCGGCTACAACTGCACCGATTTCGCCAATCCGAACCCGCGCGATCCGTGGGCGGCCACCCATTCGGTATACCGCAGCGACAAGGCACTGGATGTCGAGCAGCGCACCAAGACCACCTCTGCTTATGTGTTCGACACCATCGAGCTCAATGAGCAGTGGATGGTCAACCTTGGCCTGCGCTACGACGACTTCCGCACCACCCTGACCACCCCGGTGGCCGGTGCGGCACCGACCCGCGTGCGCAACAGCAACGACTTCCTGAACTACCAGGCCGGCGTGGTGTTCAAGCCGGCCGCCAACGGCAGCATCTACCTGTCGTGGGGCACCTCTTCGACCCCGCCGGGCATGGATGGTGGCGACGGTTCGGACGGCCTGAGCGCCGCCGTGGCCGACCTCAAGCCGCAGGATACGAAGAACCTCGAACTCGGCACCAAGTGGGACCTGCTGGACAACCGCCTGAACCTGACCGCGGCGATCTTCCACACCGTGATGAACAACGCACGCGTGACCATCGACAACGGCACCAGCCAGAACGCGGGCAAGAAGGAAATCAACGGCTTCGAGCTGGGCTTCACCGGCCAGCTGACCGATGCCTGGAGCCTGTACGGCGGCTACACCTACCTGGATTCGGAACTGAAGGACAACGGTTTCGTCTGCGCCGTCTCCGGCCGCACCTGCCCGAGCGGTATCTACGTGCCGTCGCCGAACAACGGCAATGTGTTCCCGAACACCGCCAAGCACAGCGCCAACCTGTGGACCACCTACCGCTTCCCGATCGGCCTGACCCTCGGCGCCGGTGCGTTCTACTCGGACAAGCAGTACGGTGACGTCGCCAACACCAAGTGGATCGCCAGCTACACCCGCTTCGACGCGATGGCCAGCTACGCGATCCAGGACAACATCAGCCTGCAGCTCAACGTGCAGAACCTGACCGACAAGACCTACTTCACCAAGGCCTATGCCTCGCACTACGCGAGCATCGCCCCGGGTCGCTCGGCTACCCTGGCACTGAACGTGAAGTTCTGATGTAACTGCGCTCCACCACGGCGGCAGGCTCTCCTGCCGCCGTTTTTGTTTCCGGCGATACTCACCCCATGGCAACCCGTACCCCCATCGACAGCGATGCTCTGGCCGAGCTGCTGCAGCACGACCCGCAGGCTGCCTTCGCGCGCGTGCGCGACGCTGCGCAGGCCGGACAGGTCGAGGCACAACTGCTGCTCGCGCAGATGCACATGGAAGGCAAAGGCACCGCACAGGACGCCTCGGCGGCACGGCTCTGGTATGAAACCGCCGCCAACAACGGCGCGCCGATGGCGATGAACATGCTTGGCCGCTGCCACGAACTGGGTCAGGGCACCGCGCCCGACCCGACACTCGCCGCAGTGTGGTACCGGCGCGCGGCCGACACCGGGCTGGATTGGGGCCTGTACAACCTGGCCAACCTGCTGGCCACCGGCCGCGGCGTGACCCAGGACCGCGCGCAGGCACTGGCCCTGTACACCCGTGCCGCACACCTGGGCCATGCCAAATCGATGAACCTGCTGGCCCGCCACCTCGAAGACGGCCTGGAGATCGAGCGCGATCCGCAGGCCGCCCTGGGCTGGTACCAGCGCGCGGCCGAGGCCGGTGATTTCCGCGGCCAGGCCAACTACGCCTCGATCCTGCTGCAGGCCGGCCAGGTCGAGCAGGCCGTGCACTGGCTGCAGCTGGCGCTGGCCAATGGCAGCCCGACATTCATGGCACACATCGTGCCGGAGCTGGCCGCATCGCCGCATCCACAGGTGCGCGCCCTGGTCGCGCCGCCGTCCCTCT
Organism: Stenotrophomonas veracruzanensis; assembly: GCF_032911525.1. Lineage (NCBI taxonomy): Bacteria > Pseudomonadati > Pseudomonadota > Gammaproteobacteria > Lysobacterales > Lysobacteraceae > Stenotrophomonas > Stenotrophomonas veracruzanensis. The sequence continues at coordinate 21,715 of NZ_JAWJTI010000023.1, read as the reverse complement.
GAGGAGTCCCGCATGCTGCTGCACATCCCCGATATTCTCAGCGCCGACCAGGTGGCCGACTTTCGCCGCCGCCTCGATGCCGCCGACTGGACCGATGGCCGCGAAACGGTCGGCCATCTGGGCGCGCAGGCCAAGCACAACCAGCAGCTGCCCGAAGCCTCACCGCTGCGCCGCGAACTGGGCGAGATCATCCTCGTCGCGTTGGCCCGGCACCCGCTGTTCTTCAGCGCCGCGCTGCCACTGAAATACCTGCCGCCACGCTTCAACCGCTACAGCGGTGGCGGCACCTATGGCTTCCATGTCGATGGCGCGGTGATGAACCTGGCCAACGGCGAACAGCTGCGTTCGGACATTTCCTGCACCCTGTTCCTGTCGGCGCCGGACGAATACGAAGGCGGCGAGCTGATCATCAGCGATACCTACGGCGAGCACGAAGTGAAGCTGCCCGCTGGCGACCTGATCGTCTACCCGTCCAGCAGCCTGCACCAGGTGCGCCCCGTCACCGCAGGCGCGCGCGTGGCCTCGTTCTTCTGGGTACAGAGCATGATCCGCGACGATGTGCAGCGCCGCCTGCTGTGGGAAATGGACGGCTCGATCGAGCGCCTGCGGCAGACCGGCGGCGACGCCGAGGCGGTGCTGCAGCTGACCGGCGTGTACCACAACCTGCTGCGGCGCTGGAGCGAAGTCTGAGCCCCATTCGGCCAGCCTGAGACGTTTTGGCAATCATTCTCATTTGCAACAGCTAACAGCTCTCATTACAATCACGCCTCGTTGATGCCGGCCGCTGCCGGCAGACCCTTGGGGACCTCTGCTTGCTGCGCCCGCTTCGCCCTCGCCCACTCATCCATCGCAAGATGGGCACCGCCATGCGCGGCCAGCGTCCTGCGCTGGCCAGCCTGCTGGCGTGGGTGGCGATGCTGGCCTTGCTGCTGGGCACCCTGCCGCTGCTGCCAGACGGGCAGGCCGGAATGGCCGTGCAGATGCCGCTGGAAGAGCGCGGTGGCGAAGCCCCCCTGCAGGAAGAGGCACCGGCCAAGCTGCGCCGCTGCGCCTCCGCTCCGGTGAAATCGGCCGAGAAGGCACGCCCGCCCCTGCTGCTGGCCAGCCAATGGCTGCGCACTGAACTCGACCTCGTACCCGCCACGCCGGCCATGCCCGGCGCGCGCCCGGACTGGCCGCTGGCCACTCCGGACACTCCCTGGGCCGATGCGCCCGGGCGCCGCCAGCAACGCGGCCAGGCGCCGCCGCTCGCCTGATCCACGGCCCGACGTGACCGCCTGCGCGGTCGCGCCCGCGCGCCGCTGCCTGCTTCATCCCAGCCGCCCCTGACCGGGCCTCACCGTGCATGCCGCGCCGTTCGCGCGTGGCATCACGCCCTGCGTCCTTCGAGGTAACTGCCATGGCCCAGCGCCATCGTGTCCGTTCGTCCCTGTCCCGTACCCTGCTGACCAGCGCCGTGCTGGCCGCCATGACCGCCCCTGCCTTCGCCCACGGTGACGCTTCCGGCGCGCCACAGACGCTGGACAAGGTGGTGGTCACCGCCTCCGGCTTCGAGCAGAAGGTGGTCGATGCACCGGCCAGCATCAGCGTGGTCAGCCGCGAGGAACTCAGCAAGCGCCCCTACACCAACCTGGTCGACGCGCTGCGCGACGTCGAAGGCATCGACGTCGGCCTGGAGGCCACCGACAAGAACGGTCGCGCCACCATCTCCATGCGCGGCCTGCCGTCCGAATACACCCTGGTACTGATCGATGGCCGTCGCCAGAGCAATGTCGGCCAACTGTACCCGAACAACTTCGGTGGCGGCCAGTTCGCCTACCTGCCGCCGCTGGACGCGATCGAACGCATCGAAGTCGTGCGCGGCCCGATGTCCACGCTGTACGGCTCGGACGCGATGGGTGGCGTCATCAACATCATCACCCGCCGCAACCAGGACCGCTGGCAGGGTGCGCTCACCCAGGGCTTCACCGTGCAGCAGGACGACCAGTTCGGTGATGCGCGCACCACCGACCTTTACCTGAGCGGCCCGCTGCTGAAGGACCGCCTCAGCCTGGCAGTGCGCGGCAGCTACTACGATGCCAAGGCATCGAACCCGGAGTGGGATGCACTGACCCTGCCCGACGGCAGCCTCTGGGAGCGCAGCATCGGCTTCGGTGGCGGTGGCAAGTCGGTGGCCAACACCAACTGGAACACCGGCCTACGTCTGGACTTCCGCGTCAACGACGATCACGAACTGTGGTTGGACTACGACGTGTCGCGGCAGAAGTACGACAACAGCGAAGGCCAGACCGGCACGCTGGACAGCCTGGCCAGCCTCTGGCGCGTCGGCAATGCGGTCATCCCCAACCCGACCGGCAGCGGCACCGTCACCCGCCGCGTGGTGCAGCCGCGCGTGGGCTACACCGCCTACCAGCGCTACGAGCGTGATCAGCTGTCGCTGACCCACCAGGGCCGCTACAGCTTCGGCACCTGGCAGACCTCGCTGACCCACAGCAAGAGCAGCAACCTGGGCCGCTCGCTGCCGCTGACCCTGGACGAGCGCGCCAACCTGCAGACGCTGTGGAATGACGTCTGCCGCCGCACCGGTGCCGCCAACAACTGTGCGGCCGGCCGTGGTAATGCCCTGGCCGCGCTCAACCCAAGCGAGATGGGGCGCCTGCAGGCGTTCCTGCCGCGTCCGCTGCGCACCATGGAACTGGAAGGCTACGTGCTCGACACGATGCTCGATCTGGACTTTGGCGCGCACAAACTGACCGTTGGCGGCCAGTACAACGACACCGACATGATCGACGGCGTGTTCGGCATGGATGGCGCCGGTTATCGCAGCAACACCAAGCAGAAACACCGCATGTGGGCCCTGTTCGCCGAGGACAACTGGGCGCTGACCGATACCCTCACCGCTACCGTTGGTCTGCGTTATGACGACCACAACGTGTTCGGCAGCCACCTCAGCCCGCGCGGCTACCTGGTGTGGAACGCCAGCGACGCGTGGACCTTCAAGGGCGGCGTCAGCACCGGCTACAAGACCCCGCGTCCGGACCAGCTGTTCCCGGGCATCACCGGCTTCGGTGGCCAGGGCGTGCTGCCGTTGGTGGGCTCGCCGAACCTCAAGCCTGAAACCAGCACCAACTACGAGTTGGCCGCCTACTACGAAGGCCAGCGCTGGGGCTTCAATGTCACCGGCTTCTTCAACACGTTCGAAGACAAGATCGCCAGCGGCGGCACGTTCCCGAACTGCGAAGTGGCGCCGGCCGGCAGCGGTTACTGCGTGGACATCGGTCCGGGTTGGGCCGAGCTGGGCTACAGCACCTTCACCCAGAGCGTGAATATCGACAAGGCCGAGACCCGCGGTGCCGAGCTGGCCGGTCATGTCGACCTGCTCGACACCCTGCAGCTGCGCGGCAACTACACCTGGACCCAGAGCGAGCAGACCAGCGGCCCCGACAAGGGGCGCCCGATCGCAGGCACCACACCGGCAAAGCACATGGCCAACGCCAGCCTCAACTGGCAGATCAACGAAGCGATCAGCATGTCGCTGATCGGCGAAGGTCGCTACGACCGCTATCGCGACACCCTCATCGACAGTGCCGGCACCCGCCACGTGCGCTATTACGAGGACTACACGATCTTCCACCTGGGCGGCAGCTGGAAGGCCACGCCGTGGCTGACGGTCAACGCACGGGTCAACAACCTGTTCGACAAGGACTTCGTTTCGCAGTCGTGCCTGCTGCTCAATCCCAGTGAGTTCAGCTGCGTGGACGACTACGCAACCAAGGACCAGCGCCGCAGCTACTGGATCTCGCTCAACGCGAAGTTCTGATCGCCGCGCACCGGCAGTGCCGGCCACTGGCCGGCATTGCCCTGCCCTGGTGGGTGCCGACCTTGGTCGGCACCGCTTCATCCACGCATGGCGAGGATCTACCGATCGGTAGCGCCGCCGCTGGCCGGCAACCCGCCAGACCTGCTCCAGGGATACAGAACGACACGCAATTGCGAGCTATTCTCATCAATGATGTAATGGGCAGTCCCTTTCCGCCTCGAACCGTGCCGTGAGCCGTCCTGCTTCTTCCACCGTGCAGCAGCAACAGAACCGTGGCTTCTGGCTGCGGACGCTGCACCAGTGGCACTGGATCAGCTCGGCGGTGTGCCTGATCGGCATGCTGCTGTTCGCGGTGACCGGCCTGACCCTCAACCACGCCGCGAAGATCGAAGCCAAACCCGAGGTGCAGAACCAGCATCTGGAACTGCCGGCCGCGCTGCTGGGCCAGCTGGGCACGCGCGAGGACGGCAACGCGCCGATTCCGCGCCCGGCCCGGCAATGGCTGGACACGCAGCTGGGGATTGCCATCGGCGGGCGTCCGGCCGAATGGTCGCCCGAAGAGATCTACCTGTCGCTGCCGCGCCCCGGTGGCGACGCCTGGCTGAGCATCGATCGTGAGACCGGCGCAGTGGAGTACGAATCGACCTCCCGTGGTGCAGTGTCCTACCTCAACGACCTGCACAAGGGCCGCAACGCGGGCCCGGCGTGGGGCTGGTTCCTGGACCTGTTTGCCGTGGCCTGCCTGGTGTTCTGCATCACCGGCCTGTTCCTGCTGCACCTGCATGCGCGGCAGCGGCGCATGACCTGGCCGCTGGTCGGCCTCGGCCTGATGATCCCGCTGCTGATCGCCCTGCTGCTGATCCACTGACTTTCCTTCGTTTCCGGAGCCGCCCCATGCGCGTCACCCTGACCATCGCCCTCAGCGGCCTGCTGGCCACCTCGCCGGCCTATGCCACCACCCTCGACATCAACGTCGAAGTGCCCAAGCTCAACGTGGCCGAGTACCACCGCCCTTACGTGGCAGTGTGGCTGGAAGGCGCCGACCAGAAGGTCGCGGCCAATCTGTCGGTCTGGTACCAGCAGACCAGCAACAGCGAAGGCCACGGCACCAAGTGGCTGCCCGACCTGCGCCAGTGGTGGCGCAAGAGCGGCCGCACCCTGCAGGTGCCGGTGGACGGCGTGACCGGCCCGACCCGCCCGGCCGGCAAGCACGCGCTGTCGTTCAACGACAAGCAGCCGGCACTGAAGCAGCTGGCCCCGGGCAACTACACCCTGGTGGTGGAAGCGGTGCGCGAAGTCGGCGGCCGTGAACTGCTGAAGATCCCCTTCACCTGGCCGGCCACCGCCGCGCAGAACGGCAAGGCGCAGGGCGCCACCGAACTGGGCCAGGTCACCCTCGCCGTCAAACCCTGAAAAGGGGACGGAGGGGATTAAGTCGTAATTCCCTCCTCCTTGTCGCATCACCCCGCATCCACTGGAGTCTTCCGCATGAAGCGCACGCTCGTCCTCGCCGCCGCCCTGGCCGCTGCCCTTCCGTTCTCCGCCCTGGCCCACAAGGCCTGGCTGCTGCCCTCGCAGACCGTGATCGCCGGCAACGCGCCGTGGATCACCGTCGACGGTGCGGTCTCCAACGATCTGTTCTACTTCAACCACGTGCCGCTGCGCCTGGAATCGCTGGTGATCACTGCGCCGGACGGCAGCACCGTGCAGCCGCAGAATGCTTCGACCGGCAAGTACCGCAGCGTGTTCGACATCGAATTGAAGCAGCCGGGCACCTACCGCATCGCCTCGGTCAATGACGGCCTGTTCGCCACCTACGAGCAGAACGGCGAGCGCAAGCGCTGGCGCGGCAGCGTCGCCACCTTCGGCGAACTGCCGAAGGATGCGAAGAAGCTGGAAGTGAGCCAGTCGGTCGGCCGTGTGGAGACCTTCGTCACCAACGGTGCGCCGAACGACACCGCGCTGAAGCCGACCAACCGTGGCATCGAGCTGGTCGCCGTCGGCCACCCGAACGATCTGTTCGCTGGCGAGGAAGCCACCTTCCGTGTGCTGGTCGACGGCAAGCCCACCGCCGGCCTGGAATTCGAGATCGTGCGTGGTGCCACCCGCTACCGCAACGCACAGGACGAGCTGAAGGTCACCAGTGACGCCAAGGGCGAGATCAAGGTGACCTGGCCGGAAGCCGGGATGTACTGGCTGGAAACCGGCACCGAGGACAACAAGACGTCGGTGAAGCAGGCCGCCAAGCGCCGCCTGAGCTACGTCGCCACGCTGGAAGTGCTGCCGCAGTAATGACGTGGACCGCGATGCCGGGCAGCCCCGGCATCGCATCTGCAGCACACCACCATGACCGATCCCCTGCTCGACATCGCCCGCCTCGGTGGCACCACCATGGGCACCACCTGGAGCGTGTCGCTGGTCGCGCCGCGCCAGCGCGACCTGCACCCGCTGCATGCTGGCATCCAGGCGCGGCTGGACGAGGTGGTCGCGCAGATGAGTACCTGGGAGCCCGGTTCGGACCTGAGTCGCTACAACCGCGCCGGCGCTGGGCAATGGTGCGCGCTGCCGTTCGAAACCCGCCACGTCCTGGCCTGCGCACAGGCCATCGCCGCCGCCAGTGACGGCGCCTTCGATCCCACCATCGGTCCGCTGGTTGCACTGTGGGGCTTCGGTGCACATGCCGGTGAACGCCGCCAGCCCGACGCCGCTACCGTGCAGGCCACGCGTGACCGCTGCGGTTGGCAGCGCCTGCAGTGGCAGGACGATGCGCTGCTGCAACCGGGTGGACTGGAACTGGATCTCTCTGCGATCGCCAAGGGCTTCGGCGTCGATCAGGTGGCCGCCTGGTTGCGTGGACAAGGCATTGCTGCAGCGCTGATCGAGGTGGGTGGCGAACTGGCCGGCTACGGCAGAAAACCGGACGGCCAGCCGTGGCGCGTGCTGGTGGAATCCGCACCGGAAGAGGATGCGCACACCGATACCCCACCACGGGTGCTGGCACTGGATGGCAAGGCCGTGGCCACATCCGGCGATCGCTGGCACCAGTACCAGGCCGATGGCGAGGTTTACAGTCACAGCCTGGACCCGCGCTCTGGCAGACCGGTGCGGCAGGTTGCAGCGGCGGTCACGGTGGTGGCCGACGACGCCATGCATGCCGATGCCTGGGCTACCGCACTGACCGTGCTCGGTCGCGAACAGGGCATGGCACTGGCCGAACGCGAAGGACTGGCCGCGCGCTACCTGCAGCGTGCAGCAGGTGGCCCGCGGGAATGTCTCAGCAGCGCCTTCCAGCGCCTGCTCGACGAGCAGAGCGCATGAGCACTCGTTCGTCGCGTGCGTGGCTTGGCAACACTCTGGTCCTGCTTCTGTTGGCGCTGATCGGCTGGGCGCTGCTCCGCCTGCATCTGGGCGAGGCCTGGTGGCACGGCGCGCCGCCTGCGCGGCAGTCGCAGATCGCGGTGCTCACCACGGTGCTGTACGCGTTGGCCTGCGCTGCACTGTGGTGGCGGGGGCGCCCGCGCGACGATGCCGCAAGCGGAGACACCGCGCCCATTCTGCTGGTCTGGTCCAGCCAGACCGGCTTTGCCCGCGAACTGGCCGAACGCAGTGCCGAGGCCCTGCGCGGTGCCGGCGTGCCCGTGCGCGTGCGAGGGCTGCATGAGGTCGACGCCGCATTGCTGGCCGACAGCCAGCGCGCGCTGTTCATCGCCAGCACCACCGGCGAAGGTGATCCGCCCGACCATGCCCTGCCCTTCCTGCGCGGGGTGATGGCCACGCCGCCCTCGCTGCAGCACCTGCACTACGGCGTGCTCGCACTGGGCGACCGCAGCTATGGCCACTTCTGCGGATTCGGCCACCAGCTTGACCAGTGGCTGCGCCAGCACGGCGCGCATCCGCTGTTCGATGCGATCGAAGTCGACAACGCCGATCCGGCTGCGCTGCGTCATTGGCAGCAGTTGCTGGGTCAGCTCGGCGGTGGCGCCAGCGAACTGCCCGACTGGAGTCCGGCCGACTATCAGTCGTGGACGCTGCTGCAACGCGAGCATCTGAACCCGGGCAGCCCCGGCGGCCCGGTGTACTGGTTGCGCCTGCAGCCCCCGGCCGACGCAAATGCGCAGTGGCAGGCCGGTGACATCGCCGAAATCGGCCCGCAGCATGCACCGCGCACCGTGCGTGCCTGGCTGGACGCACAAGGCTTCGATGCGGACATCGCGCTGGATGACGGGCAGACGTTGCTGGCACGCGTTGCGCGCTCACACCTGCCCTCATTGGTTCCTCCGGGTGATCTGCCCGCATTGCTGGCGACCCTGCAACCGCTGCCGCATCGCGAGTACTCGATCGCCTCGGTGATGGCCGACGGCGCAGTAGAGTTGCTGCTGCGCCGACAGCTGCGCTCCGATGGTACACCCGGTATCGGCAGCGGCTGGCTGTGCGACCACGCGGCCATTGGCGAACCGGTACAACTGCGCCTACGCCGCAACGACAATTTCCATGGCGTGCCCGCCGATGTGCCGCTGCTGCTGATCGGCAACGGCACCGGAATCGCCGGCCTGCGCGCGCACCTGCACGAACGCGTACGCAGCGGCGCGCACCGCACCTGGCTGCTGTTCGGTGAGCGCACCGCCGCGCACGACTTCCACTTCGGTGAAGAACTGCAGGCAATGCTGGCCGACGGGACGCTTGCGCGGTTGGATGCAGTGTTCAGCCGCGACGGCGGCGCGCAGCGCTATGTGCAGGACCGGCTGCTGGCCGAAGCAGCAACGCTGCGGCAGTGGGTGGATGAAGGCGCGACGATCCTGGTCTGCGGCAGCCTGCAGGGCATGGCCCCGGCGGTTGATGCGGTGATCGAGCAGGTGCTGGGTGTTGCGGGCAAGGAAGCACTACTGCTGGCCGGTCGTTACCGGCGCGATGTGTATTGAGGTCGCCGCATCCACGCATGGCGTGGGGCCCACCGGCGCCCAGGAATCATCCCGCCGCTGCACAGACCCGTATCGCCAACAACTCGCCACCGCCCTGCAACGCGTGCCGCTGACGCTCGCCCGCCGCCAACCACGCGGTATCGCCCGCCTGCAGCGCCGGCAGGCCGCTGTCTGCACCGAACTCCGCCTGACCGGCCAGCAGATGCAGTGCCCAGGCCACGCCCGGTTCGCAGAAGAAGAACATCGCGCCCACCAGCGGTCGGTGCAGCAGTTCGGCCTGCAGCAGCTCGCGCTTCCACATCAGGTTGAAATCATGTGTGGTGCCATCGACCAGTTCGCCGTGCAGCGTTTCCTCGCCGGCAAAGCGCACCCGCCCGTGTGGCGGCAGCACTTCCGCCACACGGCCATCCTCGAAGCGCAGGCGCACGCCATTGCCCTGCAGCAGCACCAGTTCGCGCTCAACGCCGGGAAACGCAGAAAACGCGGCGTCCTGCTCGATCTCGGCCACCGACAGGCGCAGCGCCCAGTCATCACCCTGCGCAGGAAGGCGCAGGATCTCGCGGGTCCAGCCAAGTCCATTCCGCCAGCGTTCGCGACGATAGTCCAGGCTGGAAATGACCTGGCTCGGAGTGTGCAGCAGGGAGTCGATGTTCATCCGCGCATTGCATCATGCCGCGCGCCGTCGTGCATCACCGCGTGGCGAGCGTGCCCTGGCCACCGCATCCGCCGGCCAGCAGCTGCGAGTGCTTCAGCCAGTCCTGGTCGGGGTAGTAGGCAAACACCATCGTGCCGCCACGCAACGCATCGATCAGCGGCTTGGCCACAGACAGCCGCACCGCCGGGCAACCCAGGCTGCGGCCCAGCCGCCCCTGCAGCTGCGCGGTGGCCGGGTTCACGTACGGCGCACCATGGATGACGATCGCCCGGTCACGCGCGCGGTCGTTGAAGCCCGGTTCCAGCCCGGCCAGGCGCAGCGAATAACCGTTGCCGCCCATATAGGTCTCCTGCGCGGTGAACGCGCCAAGACTGGACATGAAACTGCCATCGCGGTTGGAAAAGTGCTCGGTGCGGTTCTCGCCGCTGTTGCGGCCATGCGCCACCCATTCCTCGAACAGCAGGCGCTGGTGGGCCAGGTCGAACACCCACAGGCGCGGCTCGGTGGACGGCCGCGAGTAGTCGATCACGCTGAGGCGATCACCATTGATGCCCAGCTCCGGACGCTGCAACGCACAGCGCATGGCGTGCGCCGCCAGCTGCAGCACGTGGCGGTCAGCCTTGGGCGCACTGCGCGACAGCAGGGCAGCCAGATCATCGGCGCTGGTGGCAAGGGCGGGCGTCTGTGCCAGCGCCGGGGCGCTGGCCGAGGTCGCCAGCAGGCCGAACGCGGCCAGCCGGCACAGGCGGGATGCAGTCATGGGCACAACAGGGGGACTCAGTTGTCCTTGAGGGTGGACCCTTGCGGCTCGGATTCCAAGACCGGCTGCATTCCGGATTCAGCCGGGCTTGGGCGGACCGCCGGCAGCGAGGTCACCAGCAGGGTCGTGCCCGGTACCAGCACCTGGTACAGCTGGCGGGCGAAATCGGCCGGCAGCGCCATCGGCAACGAGGGCGTGGCCAGCAGGTCCGGCGTGGCCCGGGCACGGTCCTGGCCCAGCAGCGGATAGGCCGTCCACTGGTGCAGGCGCTGGTTCACGTCCAGCGGGCTGGGGGTGTCGCTGTAACCCTGCCCCATCACGAACAGCGTGGTGCCCTGGAACGCCGGCAGGGCGTCGGCCTTGAGCGGCGACTCGCCGATCATCACGCCATCGCGCAGCACGTAGAGGCGCTGGTCGTGCAGGCTGACCAGGATGCCGACCTGCCCGGCCGGCGCCGCGCTGTCATCCCACCAGGCCTGCGCCGGCGCGCCGCCCTCGGTCTCCGGCAAGGCCTGCCCACGCGCGTTGACCGGCGCCAGCACCGACGGATAGGCCAGGGTCATCGGCGAGCTCTTGGCATCTGCCACGACCACCGTATCGCCGCGCTGGGTTTCACTGAACAACTTCTGCGCGAAGGCCTGCGGCAGGCGCACGCAGCCATGCGAGGCCGGATGCCCGGGCAGGCTGCCGCCATGCAGGGCGATGCCGTCCCAGGTCAGCCGCTGCATGTACGGCATCGGCGCGCTGTTGTAGAGGTTGGACTTGTGGTCCTTGTCCTTCTGCAGGATGGTGAACACACCGGTCGGCGTCTCGTGCCCGGCCTTGCCCGAGCTGATCGTGGTCAGGCCGATGGCAATGCCGTTGCGGTACACGTAGGCGCGCTGCTCATCGAGGCTGACCACCAGCACGATCGGGCCGGTCGGTGAGATTTCCGGATGCCAGAGGTATTCACCCGGCTTGAGATCAGTCGGTCCGCGTACTTCGGCGGTGCTGGCTGCGGCAGCTGCAGGCTTGGCAGCCGACGTCGGCGCAGCGGCGTGGGCCAGCAGCGGCAGGGCCAGCGCAAGAGCGAGCATCAGAGTGGTTGGACGGTGCAGAAGCATCCAGCGGGGATCCTTTCCATGCGGAGCGGCCACCGTACACCATCGGCCCGTGGTGGCCGCGGCAAAACCAGGCGCCGGAAATGAAACTGCCCGGCGACACAGCCATGTGTCGTACCGGGCAATCGTTACGTCCTTGTCGGCCTGCTGCCGCCCCCTCGCATCCTGCGCTGTGGGGGAAGCGTTGCATCCTGCACGCGGCCGCGTCTGTCCTGTTTGTATCTCAGCCCCTTCCACAGGTCTGTGATGCCACCATCCTGGTGATTGGTGCCGCATCCTGCGGCGGTCGGTGGTCACGGCCGTCCTGTCCGTGACCGGTGAACCAGCCTCCTGCCGGTTCCGACGATTCCTGCTGTCAGCGCCTGCGTACGGTCCGCACCGGTACCGATCCGGGTACCGGATCCGCCGGCAACAACCTGTTGCCTACGGTGATCCGCTGTCGATTCCGTTCGACGATTGCTTTCCCTATCCCCTTCACCTGCGTCAGGTCCTCGACGCGATGAAACGGGCCGTGTCTGCGCCGGTGCTCGACGATCGCCTCGGCCTTGGCGGCTCCGACCATCGTCAGTCCCTGCTGCAGCGCCTGGGCATCGGCGCGGTTGATGTCGATCGGTTCGGCGGCATGCGCCCCAGCGATCCACACGACCAGCACCAGTGCCCTCAACACGACACTCCAAGGCACGACGTGCATCTCCTTGTGATTCTGGCTGTCCCGACCGGCAATCCCGTCGGCAGGAACAGTGTCCGTCACCACATGCACACAGCCTATCGGTTTCCTGGATTTCTAAAAGCCAGCCAAATACCCGACGTGCTGTAGGAAAAACCCTACCCGTGGCACAGGCGTAGAATGGCTGGATCAGCCCATGCAACCGGAGTTTCAGATGGACAGCGCCAAGCTCGGCCAATTCGTCAATGACAAGTGGGACAGCGAAATCGTCCCGCAGTTGGTCGACTACATCCGCATTCCCAACAAGTCGCCGATGTTCGACGCCAATTGGGTGCAGAACGGCTACATGGAACAGGCGGTCACGCTGATGGAGAACTGGGCCAAGGCCCAGCAGCTGCCCGGCCTGAAGGTTGAAGTGGTACGCCTGGAAGGCCGTACCCCGCTGATCTTCCTGGAAATTCCGGCTACCGGCGCCGAAACCGGCGACGACACCATCCTGCTCTACGGCCACCTGGACAAGCAGCCGGAAATGACCGGCTGGGACGACGACCTCGGCCCGTGGACCCCGGTCCTGCGCGGCGACAAGCTGTATGGCCGCGGCGGTGCGGACGACGGCTACGCCATCTTCGGCTCGCTGGCCGCGGTGCTGGCGCTGCAGGCCCAGGGCCTGCCGCACGCCCGCTGCGTGGTGCTGATCGAAGCCTGTGAAGAGTCGGGCAGCTACGACCTGCCAGCCTACGTCGACCACCTGGCCGACCGCATCGGCAAGCCGTCGCTGGTGGTCTGCCTGGATTCGGGCTGCGCGAACTACGACCAGTTGTGGTGCACCACCTCGCTGCGCGGCCTGACCGGCGGCAACTTCACTGTGAAGGTGCTCAACGAAGGCGTGCATTCCGGCGATGCCTCCGGCGTGATCCCGTCCAGCTTCCGCCTGCTGCGCCAGCTGCTGTCGCGCATCGAGGACCAGGAGACCGGCCGCATCCTGATCGACGGCATGAACGTCGAGATCCCGGCCGAGCGCCAGGAACAGGCCAAGCGCGCCGCAGAAGTGGTCGATACCGAGATCTTCGAGAAGTTCCCGATGGTCGACGGCCTGCGCCCGATGAACGAGGACCTGACCGAGCTGGTGCTCAACCGCACCTGGCGCCCGGCGCTGTCGGTCACCGGTGTCGGTGGCATGCCGGCGCTGGAATCAGCTGGCAACGTGCTGCGCCCGCAGACCTCGGTGAAGCTGTCGCTGCGCCTGCCGCCGACCGCCGATGGCAAGACCTGCGGCGAGCTGCTGAAGGAAGCGCTGCTGCGCGACCCGCCGAACGGCGCGCAGGTCACCCTGGACCTTGAAAAAGCCTCTACCGGCTGGAACGCTCCGGCCATGGCGCCATGGCTGACCCAGGCCATCGACGACGCCAGCCAAGCCTTCTTCGGCAAGCCGGCGATGTACATGGGCGAAGGCGGCTCGATCCCGTTCATGGGCATGCTCGGCGAGAAATTCCCGGGCGCCCAGTTCATGATCACCGGCGTGCTCGGCCCGCACTCCAATGCGCACGGCCCGAACGAGTTCCTGCACATCCCGATGGGCAAGAAGGTCACCGCCTGCGTGTCCAAGGTGATCAGCGAACACTACGCCGCCAGCCTGCGCGGCGAGACCAGCGGTTCGCCGGTGGCTGCCGACAGTGGCACTCGCCACGGCGACCACGGCTGCTGCTGATTACGGCACACCGTGACGGACGCAGCCTGGCCTTGCTAGGCTGCGTCCACCCTTGGTGGAAATCGCGCGCATGAATGGTCTGTTCGGCAGCAGCAGCTGGCTCTACATCATCCTGGTCGGCTTCTTCGTTGGCCTGCTTGGGCGTTTCTTCATGCCCGGCAACAACCGCATGGGCTGCCTGCTGACCATCGTGCTGGGCATCATTGGCGCCTTGGTGGCAGGCTGGTTCGGCCAGTACATGGGCTGGTACGCCCCCGGTGAGCCGGCCGGTTTCCTCGGTGCGGTAGTGGGTGCGGTGGCCGTGCTGGCCGTCCTGCGCCTGTTCAGCGGCCGCCGCTGACCCCGCTCCCCTTCCCTTCCTGTTCCCGACGAAGGCGCGCCCGGCGCGCCCGGATATGCCTGCATGACCGAACCCGCCTCCGACCCCCAGCGCAGCGCGCAGCGCCTGCAGTGGGCCCGTACCCAGCTCGATGATGCCAGCGCGGTGGTCGAACGCGCCTCGGTCGATGCCGGCATGCGCAGCTACTGGCGCACCACCAGCACCGGTGGCAGCCACATCGTGATGGATGCCCCGCCGGGACTGGAAGATCCGCGGCCGTGGCTGCGCATGCGCGGCCTGCTGCACGACAACGGCCTGCGTGTGCCCGCGCTGCTGGCACAGGATCTGGATGCCGGTTTCCTGCTGCTGGAAGATCTCGGCGGCCCGACCCTGGCGAAGATCCTCGATGAGCGCAACGCTGACGACTGGTTCGGCCGTTCGATCGAACAGCTGCTGCGTCTGCAGGCGATCCCGGTGCCGGCCGACTTCGGCCAGTTCGGCGAAGCACTGCTGCAGCGCGATGCCGGCCTGTTCGACGAATGGTTCCTGCAGCGCCACCTGAACCTGGAGCTGGACTGCGGCGAGATCGAGGGGCTGCAGCTGGTACACCGCCGCTTGATGGACAACGCGCTGGGCCAGGCCCAGCTGATGACCCACCGCGACTACATGCCGCGCAATCTGATGCCGGTCGAGAATGGTCCCGCAGTGCTGGATTTCCAGGACCTGGTGCGCGGCCCGATCGCCTACGATGCGATGAGCCTGTTCAAGGACGCGTTCCTTAGCTGGCCGCTGCAGCGTGTGGACGAGTGGCTGGCGCAGTACCACGAGCGTGCCCGCGACGCCGGCCTGCCGGTGCCCGACCGCGCCACCTTCCTGCGCGATGCCGACTGGATGGGCATCCAGCGCCACGTGAAGATCCTTGGCCTGTTCTGCCGCCTGCGCTACCGCGACAACAAGGGCCATTACCTCGACGACGCGCCGCGCTTCATCACCTATCTGGATGAAGTGCTGCCGCGCTACCGCGAGCTGGCACCGCTGCAGCAACTGCTGGAGCACCGCATCAAGCCAGCGCTGGCCGGCCTGGCCGCACCGATGCGCGTGGCCCGATGAAGGCACTGATCTTTGCTGCTGGCCTCGGCGAGCGGATGCGCCCGCTGACCCTGCACACGCCCAAGCCGCTGCTGGAAGTGGCCGGCAAGCCGCTGATCGTCTGGCACCTGGAACGCCTGGCCGCACTCGGCGTGCGCGAGGTGGTGGTCAACACCGCATGGCTGGCCGAGCAGTTCCCGGCGACGCTGGGTGATGGCAGCCAATGGGGCCTGCGCCTGCATTTCATGTATGAAGGGCAGACCCCGCTGGAAACCGGCGGCGGCATCCTCAACGCGTTGCCGGTGCTGGGCGACGCCCCGTTCCTGGTGGTGAACGGCGACATCTGGACCGATTTCGATTTCGCCACGCTGCCACGCGAGCCGCAGGGCGAGGCCCATCTGGTGCTGGTCGACAATCCGGCTCAGCACCCAAATGGTGACTACCGCCTGGATGCCCAGGGCCTGCTGCACCACGACCGCGCAGGGCCGTGCCTGACCTATGCCGGCATCGGTGTGTATCGCCCTTCGATCGTGGCCGACTGGCGCACGGTGATCGGCGATGCCCCGGGCAGCGAGCGGCTGCCACCGAAGTTCTCGGTGGTGCCGCTGCAGAAGCATTTCATGTCGCAGGGGTTGATGACGGGGCAGCACCATCGCGGACGCTGGACCGATGTCGGCACCGTGGATCGCCTGCGCGCGCTGGATGTTGAGTTGGCCGCGAACGGCTGAGCCCCTCGTGGCTGGTCGTTTTCAGAGCAGATGCCGTGCTTGGCCGGGCGGGGTGGGTTCGCGGGGGACGCCGTGAACCCGTCCCTGGGGGCTTGGCCGCGGCATCCATGCCGCGGACACCCCCGCGAACCCACCCCGCCCGGCCTCTGACAATTTCCGAGTGCGTCCGCCACGGAAAAGAAAGAAGAAAAGCAGAAGCAAAAGCAAAAGCGCTTGGCTGGCCGCTCTTTGTAGAGCCGAGCCCACGCTCGACTGCGCTTCGCCCAGATATCGAAAAATCGATTCCGATGCA
Source organism: Stenotrophomonas veracruzanensis (assembly GCF_032911525.1). NCBI lineage: Bacteria > Pseudomonadati > Pseudomonadota > Gammaproteobacteria > Lysobacterales > Lysobacteraceae > Stenotrophomonas > Stenotrophomonas veracruzanensis. Next base: position 5,658 of record NZ_JAWJTI010000023.1, on the reverse strand, counting down.
GATTCATCCACGCATGGCGTGGATCTACCGTGTCGACCAAGGTCGACACCTACCAACAGCAGCGTCGAACCGTCAGAAGTGGGGCGGTGTGGGTTGGCAGGACCGTTGGTGCCATGGATGGCGCCATCGAGCCCCCAGGGACGGGTTTACGGCGTGTCCTGCCAACCCACACCGCCCCACCATCCCGCAGATTGCCCGCTGTTGCTGTTGCTTCGGCTGTTGCTTCGGCTGTTGCCTCTGCGGGTGCCGGGTGCAACCCGGCCGAACCCCTTCCCTCAGGGCCAGGCAGGCGGTGCGGCCGCCCAGGCCTGCTGCACCTCGGCCAGCGACGCACGCTCATCCTCACGCCAATGCGGCAGCAGCTGCCCATAGTTCGCCGTGGTATTCCACTGCGTCGGCTCGGTGCGTACCGCAGCCGCATACCACTGCACCGCCTCCTGCTTCTGCCCCAGCCGCCACAGCGCCAGCGCGTAGGTCGGCGGCACCCAGCTGGGCTTCGTCCGTGCGCTGCCAGCGGAGGCCAGCCACTGTTCCAGTGCCGCCTCTGCCTTGCCCTGCCGCAGCAGGTGCCAGCCATAGTTCCAGCGCACGCTGCGGGCGACGCTGGCCTGTGCCGATGCCTCCTTCAGGGCCTCGCCATACAGCTGATCGGCCAGCTCGGCGCGGCCCTGGGTCCCGGCCACCGAGGCCAGCTGTACCGTCGCCTCGACCGCGCGGCGGCCCCGTTCACGCAGCTTGACCAGCTGGGCTACCAGATCATCGCCCTCGCCCTGCACCACCACCATCGGTGTGGCCGCCGGGTCGTTGTCGAAGTAGAACTCCTGCGGTGCCGGCACGGCCGGCGCGGCCCACGCAGTGGCCACTCCCGAGGCCAGCAGTACGCTGGCCAGGATCTTTCCTGGAACTGACATCCCTTCTCCCCAGGCCGCAACTGCAGCCTCCCTCTCTCTCTCCCGATCCTAACCCCAGCACCGCTGCGGGCGCGAGTGCCAGGGCCTGCGCGGCCCCGCTGCTACAATTCGCGCCTTTCCCGCCGCGTGCCTGCACGCGGCCGGTGCCAGCCGATCCTACCGGGCCAGCCATGACCAGTACCGCGCAACTCACTTCGCCCTCTTCCGCCGACCTGCTCGACCGTGATTACACGCTCGACCACAAGTACACCCGCAATGAGGGGCGGATCTACCTGAGTGGCGTGCAGGCGCTGGTGCGGCTGCCGCTGATGCAGCGCCTGCGCGACGCCGCCGAGGGCATCGACAGCGCTGGTTTCGTCAGCGGCTACCGTGGCAGCCCGCTGGGTGGCTTCGACCTGGAGTTGTGGCGCGCGCGCAAGCATCTTGAAGCCGCCAAGGTGAAGTTCACCCCGGGCCTGAACGAGGACCTGGGCGCCACCATGGTGTGGGGCACGCAGCAGACCAACCTGTTCCCCGGCGCCAACGTGCAGGGCGTGTTCGGCATGTGGTACGGCAAGGGCCCGGGCGTGGACCGCTGCGGCGACGTGTTCAAGCATGCCAATGCTGCGGGCACCTCGCGCTACGGCGGCGTGCTGGCACTGGCCGCCGATGACCATGCCTGCCGCAGTTCGACCCTGCCGCATGGCAGCGAGGACGAGTTCGTCAGCGCCATGATGCCGGTGCTGAACCCGGCCGGCGTGCAGGACATCCTCGACATGGGCCTGCTGGGCTGGGCGATGAGCCGTTACACCGGCCGCTGGGTCGGCTTCAAGACCATTGCCGAGACGGTGGAATCGTCGGCCTCGGTCGAGGTCGATCCGATGGCACGCCGCATCGTGCTGCCGGAAGACTTCGAAATGCCTTCGGGCGGCCTCAACATCCGCTGGCCGGACCCGCCGCTGGACCAGGAAATGCGCCTGCACCGCTATGCGGTGAAGGCTGCGCAGGCATTCGCCCGCGCCAACGGCATCGACAAGGTGGTGATGGACGCGCCGCGCGCGCGGCTGGGCATCGTCACCACCGGCAAGAGCTACCTGGACGTGCTTCAGGCGCTGGAATATCTGGGCCTGGACGAAGCCGCGTGCGCCGACATCGGCATCCGCGTGTACAAGGTCGGCATGACCTGGCCGCTGGAGCCGCAGGGCATCGCGCGCTTCGCGCAGGGTCTGGAAGACATCATCGTGGTGGAGGAAAAGCGTGCCTTCATCGAGCGCCAGATGAAGGAGCAGTTCTTCAACTGGCCGGCCAGCTGGGGCCAGCGCCCATCCATCGTCGGCAAGTACGACGAGAGCGGCGAATGGATCCTGCCATCCACCGGTGAGCTGACACCGGCCACCATCGCCGGCGTGATCGGCCGCCGCATCCAGAAGTTCTTCAACAACGAGTCGATCGAGCAGCGCCTGCAGTGGATGCAGGAAAAGGAAGCCGAGCTTGCGTTGCCGCGCGCCAGCTTCCCGCGCGTACCGCATTACTGCTCGGGCTGCCCGCACAACACCTCCACCCAGGTGCCGGAAGGCTCGCGGGCGCTGGCCGGCATCGGTTGCCATTACATGGTGACCTGGATGGATCGCAGCACCGATACCTTCACCCACATGGGCGGCGAAGGCGTGACCTGGGCCGGGCAGGCGCCGTTCACCGATACCCCGCACGTGTTCCAGAACCTCGGCGACGGCACCTACTTCCACAGCGGTTCGCTGGCGATCCGCCAGGCGGTCGCCGCCGGCGTCAACATCACCTACAAGATCCTCTACAACGATGCGGTGGCGATGACCGGCGGCCAGCCGGTGGACGGCCCGCTGAGCGTGCCGGACATCGCAAAGCAGATGCGCGCCGAAGGCATCCACACCATCGTGGTGCTGTCGGACAACATCGGCAAGTGGACCGGCCAGCGCGAGCACTTCCCCAGCGACGTCGAGTTCCACGACCGCAGCGAGCTGGACGAAGTGCAGAAGCGCCTGCGCGAAGTGAAGGGTGTTTCGATCCTGATCTACGAACAGACCTGTGCCACCGAGAAGCGCCGCCGCCGCAAGCGCGGCAAGCTGGAAGACCCGCAGAAGCGTGTGCTGATCAATTCGCTGGTCTGCGAAGGCTGCGGCGACTGCGGCAAGAAGAGCTTCTGCGTGTCGGTGCTGCCGAAGGAAACCGAGTTCGGCCGCAAGCGCGAGATCGACCAGTCCAACTGCAACAAGGACTATTCCTGCGTGAATGGTTTCTGCCCGAGCTTTGTCACCGTGCACGGTGGCCAGCCGCGCAAGGGCAGCAAGCGCGATGCCTCCACCCTGCTGGACAACCTGCCGGCGCCGACCCTCCGCGGCACCCTGGAACAGCCCTGGAACATCCTGATCACGGGCGTCGGCGGTACCGGCGTGGTGACCATCGGCGCGCTGCTGGGCATGGCCGGCCACCTGGAAGGCAAGGGCGCGACCGTGCTCGACCAGACCGGCCTGGCGCAGAAGGGCGGCGCGGTAACCACGCATATCCGCATTGCCCGTCGCCCTGAAGACATCCACGCCGTGCGCATCGCCGCTGGCGAAGCCGACCTGGTGCTGGGCTGCGACATGGTGGTGGTCAACGATTACTGGGCGCTGTCGAAGGTGCGTGCCGGCCGTTCGCAGGTGGTGCTGAACACCTACGAGGCGATGCCCGGCACCTTCACCACCCGCCCGGACATGCAGTTCCCCGCCGCCGACATCGTGGCCGGTGTGCGCGTGGCGCTGGGTGGCGAGGAACCGCTGCTGCTCGATGCCACCCAGCTGGCCACCGCGCTGCTCGGCGATGCCATCGCCGCCAACCTGTTCATCCTCGGCTACGCATGGCAGCAGGGGCTGGTGCCGCTGTCGTTCGAGTCGCTGATGCGCGCCATCGAGCTCAACGGCGCCGCCGTGGCGATGAACCAGCAGGCCTTCGCCTGGGGCCGCCTGGCCGTGGTCGACCCGCAGGCTGTGCAGCAGGCCGCCGGCCTGGTGCGCAACCGCCACACCGATACCGAGTCCACCCCGGGCCCGCTGCACCCGCTGCCGCCGGGCGAATGGGAAGGCAACGAATGGGGTGCCACCGCCGCACCGCGCAACACCGGCGACGAACGCGAACTGCGTGGCCTGCCCTCGCACGGTGGCGACGTGGCGTTCCTGCCGCTGGACGACGCACGCCTGTCGCGTTCGCTGGATGAAATGATCGAGCGCCGCGCCGCCTTCTTGGTCGAGTACCAGGACGCTGCCTACGCCAATCGCTATCGCAACCTGGTCGAGCGCGTACGCGCCACCGAAGCCGACCGCATCGGTGGTTCCACCGCACTGACCGAGACGGTGGCCCGCTATCTGTTCAAGCTGATGGCCTACAAGGACGAGTACGAAGTGGCCCGCCTGTACACCAGCGGCGACTTCCAGCGCCGCCTGCAGCAGCAGTTCGAGGGCGACTACCAGCTGCGCTTCCACCTGGCACCGCCGCTGTTCGCCAAGAAGGACGAGCAGGGCCGGTTGCTGAAGAAGGAATACGGCCCGTGGATGTTCAAGGCCTTCGGCCTGCTGGCCAAGCTGAAGTTCCTGCGTGGCGGCCGACTCGATGTGTTTGGGCGCACCGAGGAACGCCGCATGGAGCGCAAGCTGATCGGTGACTACGAGGCCACCGTGCAGGTGCTGCTGGATGGACTGAATGACGACCGCCTGGCGCTGGCGGTCGAGATCGCCAGCGTGCCCGAGCACATCCGCGGCTTCGGCCACGTCAAGGAAGCGCATTTCGAGCAGGCCAAGGCACGCGAAGCCGCCCTGCTGGCGCAGTGGCGCAATCCGAAGGCACTGCACATCGTGCAGGTGGCCTGATGGTCGTGGCGGCCGCTGGCCGGCAACCTGTTGCCAGGATCGATGCCGGCCAGCGGCCGGCACCACCGGCGGTTTACCCCAACCGCCACAGCAGCAGGCGGTTGTTGGCCGGCATTGCTAGATCCCCCAGGCGGGTGAATCCGTTGTCGGCGGCCAGCGCCTGCACCGCTTCGTTATCGCGGATGCCGCTGCGCGGATCACGTGCCTTCAGCCAGGCATCGAACTGCGCATTGCTGTCACTGGTGTAGCGACCGCCGTAGTTGAACGGGCCATACACTGCCAGCAGCGCACCATGACGCAGCACCGGTGGCAGCGCGGCGAACAACGCCTGCACGTGGTCCCAGCCCATGATGTGCAGCGTGTTGGCGCTGAATGCGGCATCGAACGCGCTGCCCTCGGGCAACGACAGGCCCGGCGCCGGGGGTAGTTCCACCTGCAATGCCACCGGCGGCAGCAGGTTCAGCAGCGCGGCCTCCGCACGCCAGGCCTCGATGCCGGGCAGATGGTCCGGATGATCGCTGGGCTGCCAGCGCAGCCACGGCCAGCGCTCGGCAAAGAAGGCCGCGTGCTGTCCCGTACCGCTGCCGATTTCCAGCACCCGATGCCGGTCGCCCATCCACGGGTCGAGTGCGATGGCGATGGGATCGCGGTTGCGCTCGCAGGCTTCTGAATACGGCTTGCTCGACATCAGGACGGTGTCCAGGCGGGGTCGGCCCCATTGTGCACGAGGGGGTGTTGCTCGGCAGGGCTGCGCCCTGCACCCCGCCGAAGCCGGAGCAACGGCAACAGCCAAAGCAACAGCGACAGCGGGCTTCCTGTGGGATGGCGGGATGGGTCCGGTTGCGGGGGACGCCGTAAACCCGTCCTTGGGGGCTTGGCCGCGGCATCCA
>NZ_JAWJTI010000022.1:0-61791 GCF_032911525.1 Stenotrophomonas veracruzanensis | reverse complement strand
CGGCAATGCCGGCCAGCGCCCGGCACTACCGTTCGGGATCAAGCCACGTAGACGGTCTTGATGTTCATGAACTCATGGATGCCATGGTCGGCCAGCTCCCGGCCGAAACCGGACTGCTTGCTGCCGCCGAAGGGCAGCCGCGCATCGCTCTTGACGATGGCGTTGACGAACGCGGCGCCGCATTCCATGCGCTGGGCGAAACGCTCACCGCGAACCGGGTCGCGCGTCCACACGCTGCCGCCCAGGCCGAAGCGGGTGTCGTTGGCCACGCGCAGTGCCTCGGCCTCATCAGCAACCCGGATCACCGCAGCCACCGGGCCAAACAGTTCCTCGTCATACGCCGGCATGCCCGGACCGACCTGATCGAGCACCGTGGCCGGATAGCCGGCATGCGTGCCCGCAATCGGCTCACCACCCACCAGCACCCGTGCGCCCTTGGCCACGCTGGCCTGCACCTGCTTGTGCAGTTCGTCGCGCAGGTCGGCACGGGCCATCGGCGCCAGCGTGGTACCGCGCTCGTCGGGATCACCGTACTGGCGCTCGGCCGCGGCTTCAACGAAGCGGCGGGTGAATTCATCGGCCACCGCATCGACCACAATGAAGCGCTTGGCCGCAATGCAGGTCTGCCCGCTGTTGTCGAAGCGCGACTTCACCGCCGCCGCCACGGTCTTGTCGAGATCGGCGTCATCAAGCACCACGAAGGCATCGCTGCCACCCAGCTCCATCACCGACTTCTTCAGCTGGCTGCCGGCATTGGAGGCGATCGAGCGCCCTGCCCGCTCGCTGCCGGTCAGTGTCACCGCCTTCACCCGTGCGTCGCGCAGCACCTCGGCCGCCTGGTCATTGTCGATGTGCAGCACGTCGAACACGCCATCAGGCAGGCCTCCGTCACGGCACACCGCAAGGATCAGGTCAGCGCACTGCGGCACGTTGCTGGCGTGCTTGAGCAGGGCGACGTTGCCAGCCATGAACGCCGGGGCCAGGAAACGGAACACCTGCCAGATCGGGAAATTCCATGGCATCACCGCGAACACGCAGCCGATCGGCTCGTAGCGCACGTAACTGCGCTGGGCCTCGGTATCGATCAGCTGCGGCTTGAGATAGTCGGCCGCGTGGTCGGCGTAGTACTCGCAGGCGGCAGCGCACTTGTCGACCTCGGCCAGCGCCTCGGCCTTGAGCTTGCCCATCTCGTGCGTCATCGCCTGCTGCAGGTCGTCGCGACGCGTGCGCAGCTGCGCGGCGATCTGGCGAAGGACGGCGCCGCGATCCTGCAGCGAGCGATCGGCCCAGCCGGGGAAGGCATCGGCGGCGGCCTGCAGGCGCTGCTCGATGTCAGCAGCGCCCATCAGTTCATGGCGGTAGGTCACCTGGCCGGTGGCCGGGTCGATGATCTCGACGGTCATGGGGGATCTCCATCTGGAAGACCCCCATTGTGCGCCGCTGTCCGTGAGCCGGGTGTTGCCGGCGCTGTCGACAGGCCGTGTACTCAGCCGTTGTCCTGCCGCGCCAGCTGCAGGTCGCGCTGGCGCCGCTTCTCGGCGCGGGCGTTGATGTACCAGCCGATCACCGCAGCGATCGACACCGCCGACACCAGCAACGTGGCCAACGCGTTGATCTTCGGACTGATGCCCATGCGCACCGAAGCGAACACCTTCATCGGCAGCGTGGTCGAGCCCGGCGTGGCGACGAAGCTGGCCACCACCACGTCATCCAGCGACAGGGTGAACGCCAGCAGCCAGCCCGCCACCAGCGCCGGCGCAATGATCGGCAGGGTGATGCGGCCGAACACGGTCAACCGGCTGGCCCCCAGATCCATCGCCGCTTCCTCCAGGGACAGGTCCATTTCCTGCAGGCGCGAAGACACCACCACGGTGACAAAGCACAGGGTGAAGGTGACGTGGGCGATCCAGATGGTGGCCAGGCCGCGCGCCGGGAACCCGGGAATCGCGCCCATCGAAGCCAGCAGCGCCATCAGCGAGAAGCCCAGGATCACATCCGGCATCACCAGCGGCGCGGTCACCAGCGCGCCGAACAGCGGCTTGCCACGGAAGCGCTTGAAGCGGGTCATCACCATCGCCGCCAGCGTGCCCAGCACGGTGGCCGTGCAGGCAGTCCAGAACGCCACCACCAGGCTGGTCCACATCGCATCCATCAGCGCGCGGTCGGCGAACAGGTCGCTGTAGGCACGGGTGGAGAACCCGGCCCAGACCATCGCCAGTCGCGAGCTGTTGAACGAGTAGAACATCAGCAGCAGGATCGGCAGGTACAGGAAGGCGAAGCCGAGCAGCAGCACGCCCAGCCCCAGGCCCTTGGCGGTACGCGGGCTCATGCCTGCTTCCCTTCCAGCAGGCGCTGCTGGGAACGGTTGAACAGCAGGATCGGCACCAGCAGCAACAGGATCATCGCCACCGCCATCGCCGAGGCCCCCGGCCAGTTGCGGTTGTTGAAGAATTCATTCCACAGCTGGCGGCCCACCATCAGCGTTTCCGAGCCACCGAGCATTTCCGGGATCACGAATTCGCCGATCGCCGGAATCATCACCAGCATGCAGCCGGCGATGATGCCGGCCTTCGACAGCGGCAGGGTAATGCGCAGGAACGCCTGCCACGGCTTGGCACCGAGGTCGTAGGCCGCTTCCAGCAGGCGGTGGTCATGCTTGACCAGATTGGCGTACAGCGGCAGCACCATGAACGGCAGGTAGCAGTAGACGATGCCGATGTAGGCGGCGGTCGGGGTGTCGATCAGCTGCAGCTTGGGCAGGCCCATCGACGTCATCAGCGTCTGCAGGCCGGTGAACTGCAGGAACTGGTCGAGCAGGCCGTTGCGGTCCAGGATCGCCTTCCACGCATACACGCGGATCAGGAACGAGGTCCACGACGGCAGCACCACCAGCATCATCGCCACGTTGCGTGCGGCCGGTGACAGGCGGGCGATGGCATAGGCCATCGGGTAGCCGATCAGCAGCGTGAAGAAGGTGGAGATGGCCGCGATCCTGATCGAGCTCAGGAACGCCTGCGCATAGATCGAATCGCGGAACAGCGCCAGGTAGTTTTCCAGGTTCAGCTTCAGCGAGAAGCCGCCGTCGGCGTACTGCAGCAGCCAGGTGTACGGCGGCGAGCCGACCCGGCTGAGCGAGAAGCTGATCATCAGCACGATCAGGAACGGCACCGCGAAGAACAGCAGCAGCCACAGATACGGAATGCCGATCACCGTGGCACGCAGCCCCGGCAGCCAGCGCTTCAGGCCGGCCGTGCTCATGAGGTCAGCACCACGCCGTCGTTGTCACGCCAGTGCACCCACACCTCGTCGCCCCAGGTCAGGCCATCGCTGGCCCAGCGCTGCGAGTTGGCGAAGTTGGCCAGCACCTTGGCGCCGCTGGGCAGGCGCACGTGGTAGACCGAATGGCTGCCGAAGTAGGCGATGTCCTCGATCACGCCCTGCGCCTTGTTGGTGTGCCCTTCCGGCTCGTCCTTGCCGATCATCACCTTCTCGGGGCGCAGCGCGAACGCGACCGGCTGCCCTTCATACCCGGTGATGCCGTGCGCGATGTAGATCGGCGCCGGGAACAGCGGCGAACGCACGGTCACGTACTCGGGCAGGTCCTCGTCGATCACCCCGTCAAACAGGTTGACCGAACCGATGAACTCGGCGACGAAGCGGTTGGCCGGCTGCTCGTAGACCTCGTCCGGCTTGCCCACCTGCTGGATCCAGCCGGCATCCATCACCGCGATGCGGGTGGCCATGGTCATCGCTTCTTCCTGGTCGTGGGTGACCATGACGCAGGTCACGCCCGACGATTCGATGATGCTGACCAGTTCCAGCTGCATCTGCGAGCGCAGCTTCTTGTCCAGCGCACCCATCGGTTCGTCCAGCAGCAACAGCTTGGGCCCCTTTGCCAGCGACCGCGCCAGCGCCACGCGCTGCTGCTGGCCGCCGGACAGCTGGTGCGGCTTGCGCTTGCCCAGGTGGCCCATCTGCACCAGGTCGAGCATCTCGCCGACGCGCTTGCTGATCGCATCCTTGCCCAGGCCATCCTGCTTCAGGCCGAAGGCGATGTTCTGTTCAACCGTCATGTGCGGGAACAGGGCATAGGACTGGAACATCATGTTGACCGGCCGCTGGTACGGCGGCAGCGCGTCCAGGCGCTGGCCATCGAGGGTGATGCTGCCCTTGGTGGGCGTCTCGAAGCCGCCCAGACAGCGCAGCAGAGTCGATTTGCCACTGCCAGAGCCACCGAGCAGGGCAAAGATCTCGCCCTTGCGCACGTCCAGATTGACGTCGTCGACGGCGACGAAACCGTCGAATTCCTTGCGCAGGTCACGAATGGAGAGATAGCCGGGCGCACCGGTCGTGTCGACGACGGCGGCTACCGGCTGGGCTTCAACGGGCATGGGGGCTCCGGGAGCGGGCGGTGGACAGCGGCCGCCATTCTAACGGCCGGGGGACGCAGGGGATATGACGGCAGTGGGTGGAAGCGGCCGCTGGCCAGCCCCGCGGCCCCGGGGCGTGTCGGTTTCCCCCCGCCGTGGTGCCCTGTCCGCTCGAGGGCCCGGGCTCCCCTGGACGCCCCTGCGGCCGGCCCGGCCAGGCGCCACGGGCGTTGGCCCGATCTGCAACGTTTTTCAGAACCGGATATGTTGAAGGACTGGGCCATTGCCCGCGCAATGGCCCGGATCAAGGCCTTGCATGGACCCACACTGGTGATTTCCCCGGACAGCCCCTCCCCTTTCCCGCCCCGCCTGCCGGACTCCCTGCCTGCAACGCTGCCGCTGGTCATCATCGGCGCCGGCCAGGCCGGGTTATCCCTCAGCGCGCTCCTGCAGGAGGCCGGCATCGAGCATCGCGTGCTGGAGGCCGAAACCGTGGGCGCCAGCTGGCAGCGGCGCTGGGAGTCGTTCCAGACCAACACCGCCAACGCGACGATGGCCCTGCACGGTCATGCCTATGCCGGCGATGATCCGGAAGGCTTCATGGGGGCCCCGGAGTTGATCCGGCGGCTCCGCGACTATGCCGACGAACGCGCGTTGCCGATCAGCGAGGGGTGCGTGGTGCGCCGGGTCGCGCCTGAGTCCGGCGGTTATGCCATCGACAGCAGCCAGGGGCTGGTCCACGCCCGCGCGGTGGTGGTCGCCACCGGTGAATATCGCCGCGCGCGGATGCCCCGGGTGCCCTTCGCGCCCGCGTCAGGCCTCACCGTGCTGCACTCGGGCGACTACCGCAGTGCCCGCCAGCTGCCCGATGGCGCCGTGCTGGTCATCGGCGGTGGGCAGTCCGGCGCGCAGATCGCCCAGGACCTGCGCGACAGCGGTCGCAGCGTGTACTGGTCACTGGCCCAGCGTCATTCGCATACCCGCCGGCTGCGCGGCAAGGACTCGATGACCTGGTGGGACATGGCCGGGCGCATCCACCAGCATGTGAGTGAGGCGGCCGCCGTACTGGCCGGAGAACCGGATGCGCTGCGCAAGGCCCGCACCGCGGAGTTTCCGCTGATTTCCGGCAAGGGACGTGCCGGCCTGGGCAGTTCGATCAGCCTGCTGTCGATGCACCGCGCTGGCATCAGGCTGCTGGGCCGTTTGCAGGAGTTCAGTGGAAACACGGCCCGCTTCGCCGATGTCCGTCCGCAGCTGCGCACCGCGATCGAGGCGACGCGGACCGAATATGCCTATCTCGATTCGCTGGCCAGCGCGTACTACGCCACGCGGCCCGAACCACGCACCGACGATGCCCGCTACATTCCCGAAGAGGTCTACCTGCACTGGGAGCCGGAACCGTCCCCGTGCGAGCTGGATCTGCAGGCCGCAGGCATACGCTCGGTGGTGCTGGCCACCGGTTTCGTCGCCGAATGGCCGTGGCTGGACGTGCAGGGCGTGCTGGATGCGCACGGTTATCCGCTCGGAGAGTTCGGCGTTTCACCGCAGCCAGGGTTGTTCTTCATCGGCATGCACAACCTGCAGCGGATGAGTTCATCGTTCCTGTGCAACGGCGGCCGCGATGCACGCGACCTGCTGCCGCCCATCCTGCAGCACCTTGGCCGAAGCGGGAGTACCGGCTTCGGCGCAGGGTAAGGGAGCCGCCGGGGAAGGCCCGACGGCACCAGACCGGCTTAGCGGCCGGTCTTCACCTCGGTCCACAGCCGGGTGTAGAGCTTGTCGGTCTCCGGCGTGTTGATCGAATAGGTGAACATCTTCTCGGCCACGTCGGCCGGCGGGTAGATGGTCGGATCGGTCCGGATCGCCTCGTCCACCAGCGGGGTCGCGGTCGGCACCGGGTTGGCGTAGTGGATGAAGTTGGTGTTGGCCGCGGCAACCTTCGGCTGCAGCAGGTAGTTGATGAACGCGTAAGCGGCTTCCGGATGCTTGGCATCCTTCGGGATCGCCAGCATGTCGAACCACTGCGGAGCGCCTTCCTTCGGGATCGAGTAGGCCACGTGCACGCCATTACTGGCTTCCTCGGCGCGGTCGCGGGCCTGGATGATGTCACCCGACCAGCCGACCACCAGGCAGGTACCACCGTTGGCCAGCGACCCCACGTACTGCGAGGAGTGGAAATTCTGCACGTACGGGCGGATCGACTTCAGCAGGTCGGCCGCCTTCTGCAGCTCGGCCGGGTCACCGCTGTGCGGGTCCAGGCCCAGGTAATGCAGCGCGATCGGGATCATGTCCGCCGGCGTGTCCAGGATGGTCACGCCGCAGTCCTTCATCTTGCTGATGTTCTCCGGCTTGAACACCAGGTCCCAGCTGTTGGCGATGTCGGTGCTGCCGCCAAAGCGCTGCTTCAGCATCTCCACGTTGTAGCCGATGCCGGTGGTGCCGATCATGTACGGCACGCCGTACTGGTTGCCCGGGTCCTGGGTGGCGATGCGCTTCATCACCGCCGGATCGAGATTGGCCAGGTTCGGGATCTTGCTCTTGTCCAGCGGCAGGAACACGCCGGCCTGGATCTGGCGGCCGAAGAAGTTCAGGGTCGGCACCACCACGTCGTAGCCACTGTTGCCGGCCAGCAGCTTGGTCTCGACCATCTCATCACTGTCGAACACATCGTAGGTCACCTTGATGCCGCTCTCCTTCTCGAAGGTCGGGATGGTGTCCTCGGCGATGTAATCGCTGTAGTTGTAGACGTTCAGGACCTGGCTGTCCTGCGCGCCGCCGTTGCCACCGCTGCAGGCGGCGAGCATGGCGGAGGCCAGGCTGAGCGTGAGGATACGCAGCTTCATCGGGTGCTCCAGAATGCGGAAAGGGGGGCCAGCGGGGCCGGCAACGGGTGCCAGCCTACCCCCCGGCGGCGGATTTTTCTATTCCAGATGCTCAGACGTTCAGCAGCAGGAACTCACGCTCCCACGAGCTGATGACGCGGAAGAAGGTCTCGTATTCCTTGCGCTTGACCGAGATGTAGGCGCGGCAGAAGCGCTCGCCCAGCAGTGCCTGCAGCTCGCTGCACTGCTCCAGTCCGTCCAGCGCCTCGCCCAGCGAGCGCGGCAGGTTGTAGCCCAGTTCCTTGGCGCTGCCGGTCACCGGCGCGTCCGGTGCCAAGCGCTCGCGGATGCCCAGCAGGCCGCAGGCCAGGGTCGCCGCCATCGCCAGGTAGGGGTTGGCGTCGGACCCGGCGAAACGGCTTTCCACGCGCATGTTCTCCGGCGTGTCCAGCGGCACGCGCAGCCCGCAGGTGCGGTTGTCATAGCCCCAGTGCACGTTGCTCGGCGAAACCTCGCCGAACACCAGCCGCCGATAGGAGTTCACGTTCGGCGCGAAGAAGGCCATCGCCTGCGGCACGTACTTCTGCAGGCCGCCCAGGTAGTGGCCGAACACCGGGCTGAACTCGCCCTCGGCATGGGTCTCGCCGGCGAATACATTGCTGCCATCGCTCACCCGCACCAGGCTCTGGTGGATGTGCATGGCGCTGCCCGGCTCGTTCTCCATCGGCTTGGCCAGGAACGTGGCATACACCCCGTGGCGCATCGCCGCCTCGCGCATGGTGCGCTTGAACAGGAACACCTGGTCGGCCAGGTCCATCGCATCGGCATGGGTGAAGTTGACCTCCAGCTGCGCTGCGCCGGATTCGTGGATCAGCGTGTCCACGTCCAGCTTCATCGCATCGGCGTAGTCGTACATCAGGTCGAGGATCGGGTCGAATTCGTTGACCGCGTCGATCGAGTACGACTGCCGCGCGGTTTCCGGCCGCCCGGAGCGGCCGGCCGGTGGCAGCAGCGGGAAGTCCGGGTCGGTATTCTTCTGTACCAGGAAGAACTCCAGCTCCGGCGCCACCACCGGGCGCAGGCCCAGCTCGGCGTAGGCCGCCAGCACGCGGCGCAGCACGTTGCGCGGCGCCAGTTCGTGCGGCTCACCGTTCTTGGTGTAGCAATCGTGGATGACCTGCGCGGTGGCGTCTGCTGCCCACGGCACCATGCGCACCGTGTCCGGATCGGGGCGCAGCATCATGTCCGAGTCCGACGGCGACGTCAGGTCGTAGTAATCGTCAGGGAACTCGCCAGTGACAGTGGTGGCGAAGATGCCTTCGGGCAGCCGCGTGCCGTAGTCGTGCGAGAACTTGTCGGCGGGAATGATCTTGCCACGCGCGTTGCCGGTGATGTCCGGCACCAGGCACTCGACCTCGGTGATGCGCCGTTCCTTCAGCCAGCGCAGCAGGCTGCTTTCCTGCGGTGCGGGGGGCGTGGCCGTCTTGCGCGGGCGCGTTCGGGAACTCATCGGGAATCCAGTCGGTTCTGTTGGTGCTGCCGGCAAGCTTGGCCGAACGCACGGAAAATAGCGTGATAGAACGGCGCCTGCATGACACGCCACTCCGGGTGCCACTGTACGCCGAGCACGAAACCATGGTGCAGGCTGCGCGCCGCCTCGACCAGCCCATCATCTGCCACGGCCTCGACCTGCAGGCCCTGCGCGAGGCGGGCAATGCCCTGCCCGTGCACCGAATTGACCTGTGCGCGGTCACTGCCGTGCCACTGCGCCAGCCAGCCATCGGCGACCAGGGTAACCGCGTGGGCCGGCCCGTACTGCACCTCCACCGGCGCCTGTAGGTCTTCGCGATGGTCAGATAGGCCAGGCACCGCGTGTACCTGCGGATGCAGGCTGCCCCCCAGCGCGACGTTCAGTTCCTGGAAGCCGCGGCAGATCGCCAGTACCGGCAGGTCCAGCGCCAGCGCCTCGCGCAGCAGCGCGAACGCATTGGCATCACGGGCCGGGTCATGCGGATTGCCCGGCCAGCTGCGGCCGCCCTCGTAATGCTGCGGTTCGATGTTGCTGACCGCGCCGGTCAACAGCAGGCCATCAAGCCCCTGCAGCCAGTCGCCAGCCGGCAAAGGAGGCTGCAGGCTCGGCAGTACCACCGGGGTCACTTCGGCGGCCTCGGCCAGCGCGCGCACGTACTTCTCGCCAGCCACCGCGAAACGGTGGTGGCCGAGCACGGTACTGTCGGTGGGCAGGCCCACCCAAGGCAGGCGGCGCATGGGAAAACTCCTTGGCGTGCGAACACGTTACCCGCCGGCCAACGAAGGCGGCAAGTCTTCGCCGTCACACCATGGCTGTCACGCATCGGCGAAACTACGCGGGTGAATGCTGATCGTTCTCCCCCGCTCCCCCCCTCCCGCACTGCGCCCGCGAGGCCTGCAGTGAGCGCCGCCTTCCCGCCCAGCTGGTATGCCGCCAGCCTGCCCGAACCGGCCGCAATGCCTCCGCTGCAGGGTGAGGTTCAGGCCGATGTTGCAGTGCTTGGCGCGGGTTACACCGGGCTGACCGCAGCACTTGAACTGGCTACGCGTGGCCAGCGCGTGGTGGTACTGGACGCGCAGCGGATCGGTTGGGGCGCGTCCGGTCGCAATGGTGGCCAGGCGCTGGTCGGCTATGGCTGCGAGGTGGACGAACTGGAGCGTCAGCTCGGTCGTGATGATGCGCGCCACCTGTTCGACTGGTCACGCGACGCGGTGCAGGCAATGCGCACACGCATCGATCGCCACGGCATCGACTGCCATTGGGTGGAAGGCCACGCCAGCGTCGCGATCCGCGAACGCCATGAGCGCGACCTGCGGGCCAACTGCGAGCATCTGCAACGCCACTACGACTACCCCATGCAGTGGTGGGACCGTGATGCCCTGCGCGCACAGCTGGACAGCCCACGCTACCGCGCCGCGATGTTCGATCCGCTCAGCGCGCACCTGCAGCCCCTGGCCTATGCCCGCGGACTGGCCGATGCCGCGCGTGCGGCCGGCGTGGTGATCCACGAGAACTCCGCAGTGACCCGCGTGCAGCGCGGAACGCAGCCCACCCTGCATACCGCGCAGGGAAGCGTGCGCGCCGCGCATCTTGTGGTGGCTGGCAACGCCTGGCTGCAGGGCCTGCTACCCGAGCTGGAACGGCGGATCATGCCGGTCGGCACCTATATCGGCGCCAGCGCGCCGCTGGGTGCCGAGCGCGCCCGCGCCCTGATCGGCAACAAGATGGCCGTGGCCGACACCGCCTGGGCACTGGACTACTTCCGTCTCAGCCACGACGACCGCCTGCTGTTTGGTGGCCGCGCCAGCTACTCGGCACTGCCCCCACCTGGCCTGCGCGGCGTGATGCAGCGGCGCATGCACCAGGTGTTCCCACAGCTGGCCGACGTGGCCCTGGAGCAGGTCTGGGGCGGTTATGTGGACATCACCCGTAACCGCGCCCCACATTGGGGTCGGCTGGACGGCAACCTGTACTTCGCACAAGGGTTCTCCGGCCATGGGGTGGCCGCCGCCGGGCTGGCCGGCGAGGTGATCGCCGCCGCCATTGCAGGCCAGAGCGAGCGCCTGGACGTGTTCCAGCGCCTGCGGCATGCCCCCTTCCCCGGCGGTCGGCTGCTGCGGATGCCGCTGCTGGTGGCGGCAATGTCGTGGTACAAGCTGCGGGATGCGTTGTGGTGAGCTGATCAGGGATCACACCAAGTCAGCTCCCTCGGAAACTGTGAAACCCGTCGCCACGGGAAATCATGTGATGATTTTCTCACTTGCCCGGCGCTGCGCTGAGGTGATTGCATAATCGAACGCGTGTCGATACCGTCGGTAAGAACCGGGTCCCGCGGCGAATGGATGCTGACAGGGAACGTACTGTGAAGGGGTAGTGCGATTGAACTGGTGGAATGAAGGCCTGCAGCTGAAGTTGCGCATCCATCCGGCAGGACTTGCCCTGGCTGTGCTGTATGCCATTGCCTGTTGGGCCACCCGCCAGTTGTCCCTTGATCAGTTCTATCTGCCCGCTGGTGTACGCGTGGCTGCGGTACTGCTCTGTCCTCCTCGGCTTTGGCCCTATCTCCTGCTGGGCGAGTACGCCTATTTCGCACAGATGCGAGTGCCGATGATCGAACGGTACGGGCTGACATGGGTCATTCTCGGCTCGGTCTTCCAGATGCCGGTTGTAATGACGATCGTCTATCTCCATCGCAATGTAATCTCGGCAGTAAAAAACGCTTGGCTCATCTCGATTGCTGCCTTCGCTGCAGTTTCCGTCACACTGATCAACCTGCTTCTGGCGAACTCCCTCTGGCCAACACCTCCCGCTTTTCCGCTGCTGACCGGAATCGTCCGCCTGGTAGTAGGTGACTTCATCGGCATACTCACGTTTGCGCCGCTTGTGCTGCTGTGGTCGCGAGGCAAGGCTGAAGTGCAGGTCCGAAAACGGGATATCGCACAGATGGCAGGAGCACTTGCGCTGATGGTCGTGTTCGGCCTTTGGGCTGCGGACGTACCTGCTGATGCAGTGACGACAAAAGTATCCCTGCAACTCCTCATGGCGCTTCCCGCCGTTCTTCTCACATGCGTGTATGGGTGGCGGGGCGCCGCCATCGGCGTGCCGACCCTGAACATGATTATCGGTCTGACAACACCCTCGTCTCACCCTGAGTCATTCGATCCTGCATCGTTCGCAACCCAGCAGATCATGGCCGTCACGGGCGCAGCACTGCTCATACTGGGCTCCCGGATCACTCACTACTATCACCGTTATCGACTGCGGGAGGTCGGCGAGAAAAATGCCATCAGACTTGCTCGGAGCTCCCATGTCGCCAGTGAGCTGGATCTCCGCGAACGCGCGTTGCATCTGCGGAAGCTTGGGGATGGCATAGATCATGCGCTTGACGAGGTTATCAACTGGCTTACTGCACAAGGCCATCATGCGATTGCGGAGAGCCTTGTACATGTGGCGTCGATTCATTCGCGCCAGTTCCGCGAGCAGACAAGCATGATTTATCCGACCGCCCTGGAGCAGCTCGGCCTTTATGTTGCCCTCCGAGCAGGTGGCGTTCGCGAAGCATGGGAAAAAACGGCTCGCGTAGCCAATCCGTCGTTGCTTGGCGACCCCTGTCAACTCAGTGTCGGACTGCAGCTTGCTGCCTACCGCACTGTGATAGATGCGGTGTCACTGCTGATCCAGGGTGAAACGGGACAGATCCACGTGCGGGCGCGTTGCGGACGGATGGGTTCGCATCGTGGAATCCTGATAGCGGTGTCAATGCTGGATCAACATCAACGCCTTTCGGACACGACCGTCGCCGCCGCGATGGAAAGACTGGCCGGCAGGACGCTTGCCTACGGCGGCACGCTGAAATGCAACCGAAATCGCATCGTGCTGGCAATGAAGGAAACGGGTACAGCCGCTCCTCTGGATGCTTTTTCATCAGATGCCCGGAACAGCCTTTCGGGACTCGAAGCGGGTCCCTCACGCGCTCAGGCTTGAACGACAAGGTCTACTGACTTCTGTTTCGATAGCGGGCATTCCCCCCCCTGAGCGTGACCGCAGCAACGTGCAAGCGGTTTTGATCGCTCGCACGCCTCAAGCCCTCCGGTCCGGGCGCTACGGTGTTTCGACAGACCAGATGTCGCCATCCGCGGTGGCATACCGCACCAGTACCACGTCCTGCGCACGATACACCTCGGAACGCTTTGCACTGGATGGGACAGTGAGTCGCTGACCGGGAAGCGAAACAAGTGCTGCGGACTTGCCGGCAGGCAATGCAAAGTACGCACCCGCGGCATTGCCGATGATCAGCTTCACCTGACCGGTCAGATCGTTGACCTGCAGGTAGACCATGCCATCGCGTTGGAAGGCATACACCTGCCAAGCGGGATCGGCGCTGATGTCTGCGGCAGCAGGGTTGGTTTCACCAAGGCCTGCCTTCGAAACTGCGGCACTTGCCAAGGGACTGCCGTGGTAGTCACCGCCCCCTTTATCACCCGCGAATACCGGAGCTGCGGCGAACAATGTTGCCCCGGCTACAACACCAACAAATATGGATCGCACAATGACCTCCTGGTCGGGATAAGAGTAGACAACCTCAAAACGATAGTAGCGTCTTCCCGCCACAACAAAGTGATTGACGGATAATCCGGACGATTTAGTTTCATTCGTGCACCCCTCTCCCCTTCCCCCCTGCCCGCGCCATGTCATCTGCAGAAGAAGGAGGATGCTGATCGCGCCTGCGACGATCTGGTGGATAGTGTCCAGTAGCGGGCCAGCGGTAGCTGAGCGCGAGCAAAGGAGGCTTGTTTTTGGACCGATTCAAGAAGGCAATTGAACTGAGCTTCCGGATCCGGCCGGTCGGGATCACACTCGCGGCCGCCTATGCCTTGAGCTGCCTCGCCTCGCGCCAATTCTCGCTTGATCAGTTCTTCCTGCCCGCAGGCATCCGGGCAGCAGCACTGCTGATCGTCCCGCCCCGCTTGTGGCCCTACCTTTTGCTGGGGGAGTACGCATACTTCGCAACACTGCGCATCCCCATGATCGACAGCTATGGCTTGGCCTGGGTCATTCTGGCCTCGACGCTTCTGATGCCGATGGCGATGCTGGTAGTCCACCTTCACCTCAGGAGAATGCCGTCCGACGCAGCCACCGGCCTCTGGCTGCTGTCGTTGTCGATCTGCACGGCACTGTTCGTCCCGGCTCTCAACCTGAGCATTTCATATGTCCTCTGGTCGAATCCTCCGCCGAGCAACCTGCTGTACGCGGTCGACCGAACGATCTTTGGTCACTTCGCGGCCATCATTACCCTGCTCCCACTGGCCTTCCTTTGGGCGCAGCGGCACGTGGATCCCAGTTGGAGCACTCGCTTTGTCGCGCCTACAGCTGCGGCGATCCTGGCGATGCTGATACTGGGGTTGGGCATGCAACTGACGGACAGCAGCGCCCATACCACCCGCACACATCTTGTCCTTCTGTCGGCCCTGCCTGCCATCGCCCTGACCTTCATGCATGGCTGGCGCGGCGCGGCCATCGCAATTCCGCTGTTGAATCTCCCACTCCACGGCGCTACGCCCAGCACCGGCCTGCCCTCCTCTTTCGACCTCGGTACGTTCGCCACCCAACAGAACATGGCTGTGATCAGCGTCGCGTTGCTCGCACTCGGATCCAGCATCAGCTATCACCATCAACGCGCGCGGGCCCGTTGGCAGGCTGAACGGAACGCCCTGCGCCTGGCACGCAGCTCCCACCAGACCAGCGAGCGCGAGCTGCGTGAACGGGCCGCCCATCTGAAGCATCTGGGCGAGGGCATGGACAGTTCGCTCAGCGAGATGGTCAGCTGGCTGAAGGCTCAGGGCCATCATGCCGTGGCGAACAGCCTGCAACACGCGTCATCCGTGCACTCACGCCTGTTCCGCGAGCAGGCCAGCATGGTCTACCCCACCGGACTGGAGCAGGTCGGGTTGTACATCGCCCTGCACGCAGGCGGCGCATGCGAGATCTGGAACAACACGCATCGCGTCATTCCGCCCAGGCTGGCGGGGAACCCCTGCCTGCTGTCCGTGGATCTGCAACTGGCCATCTACCGCTCCTTGATCGAGGCGGTGTCACTGCTGCTGGAGCTGGAGACCGGGCAGGTCTGCGTGCGTGCCCGAAGTGGCCGGGCGGGCGGACGTCGCGGCATCGTTGCTGTCGTGAGCCTGCTCGACCGTGGTTGCACGCTGTCGGCACGCACCACCGACCAGGCCGTCGAGCGCCTGGCCGGTCGAATGCTTGCCTACGGCGGTACGGTTCACTGCCGGGGCAACCGGCTGCGACTGGTCCTGCATGAATCGATCACCCACGCGGCGCCCGCGACGGCCTGACACGGAATCTGGCGCGGCGCGCGACGTTCGCCGCTAAAGTTACACCCGAAACCGCCGCTATCCGTGCCGAGCCCTCCTTCGTGAGCCACCGCATCATGCCCGTCCTGCCGCAGGCCGCCGTCGATGGCGACCTGGCCGATCCGTTGCCACAGCGGATCCTGCTGGTCGAAAATTCCCGTGCGTTCACCGGCATGCTGCGCGAAGCCATCGAGCAGCGCCTGGAACTGCCGGTGGTGATCGCCTCCACCCTCGCCGAGGCCGACCGCCTGCTGAACGAAGGCGGCGGCTGGTTCCTGGTGCTGACCGGGTTGGTGCTGGCCGACGGCGACCGCGATGCGGTGGTTGAGTTCTTCCTCAAGCGCGACCTGCCAACGGTGGTGGTCAGCGGCGTGTACGACGAGGACCTGCGCAAGCGCGTGCTGCAGCAGCAAATCATCGACTACGTGCTGAAGAACACTCCCGGCAGCATCGACTACCTGGTGTGGCTGGTGCAGCGGCTGGAACGCAACCGCCGCATCGCCGCGCTGGTGGTGGACGATTCGCCGTCTGCGCGTGGCTACGCTGCGGCCCTGCTGCGCATGTACGGCCATGAGGTGCATGAAGCCGCCGACGGCAACGAGGGTCTGGCTGCCATCGAGGCGCATCCGGCAATCCGCCTGGCGGTGGTCGACCAGGAAATGCCCGGCATGCAGGGCGTGGAGTTCACCCGCCGCCTGCGTACCCTGCGCTCGCGCGACAAGGTGGCGGTGATCGGCATCTCCGGCAATACCGATGCCTCGCTGATCCCACGCTTCCTGAAGAACGGCGCCAACGACTTCCTGCGCAAGCCGTTCTCGCGCGAGGAATTCTTCTGCCGTGTCTCGCAGAACGTGGACCAGCTGGAACTGATTGGCACCCTGCAGGATCTGGCCACCCGCGACTTCCTGACCGGCCTGCCCAACCGCCGCTGCTTCCTGGAGCAGAGCCAGCGCCAGCTGCCGCAGCTGCAGCTGCATGGCCAGTGCGTGGCGGTGGCGATGATCGACATCGACCACTTCAAGCACATCAACGACACCCACGGCCACGAGGCCGGCGATGATGCGCTGCGCGCGGTGGCCGGCGCGGTGGCCGCACATGCACGCAGCCAGGACCTGATCGCACGCTTCGGTGGCGAGGAGTTCTGCCTGCTGGTGCCGGACATGGAACAGGACGAGGCGCTGCTGTACTTCGAGGAACTGCGCCAGCGCATCGCCGCGCTGGAAGTGGACATCGGCAGCGCTACCTTGCGCATGACCGTGAGCATCGGCCTGTGCTGCCTGCGCCCGCAGCGTGATGCGCTGCACCGGCTGATTTCCGAGGCCGACCGCCAGCTGTACCTGGCCAAGGCCGGTGGCCGCAACCGGGTCAGCTGCACCACGGTGGCCAGCCCGCTGCGCCCGCGCGAGCCTGCCCTGCCCTGACCGGCCCGCTTTGATCCAGATCAACGCCGCACCCGCGCGGCGGCTCTACAGTCGGCCCCGACATACGCATGAAGGGGAGCCGGGGATGGCACTACTGGTCTGGCAGGACGATCTGAACATCGGCATCGATGTGATCGACCAACAACACCGCCGCATCATCGAGATGCTCAACCACCTGCACGTGGCCCAGGCCAGCATGCAGCGTGCGGCAGTGGGTGAAGTGATCGACGAGGTGGTGGACTACACCATGTCGCACTTCGCGTTCGAAGAGGAGCTGATGGAGGAAGCGGGCTACCCGTTCTGTGCCGCGCACAAGCGCGTGCATGAGGTCTTCATCAAGCGGGTATCGGAATACCGCATGCGCTTCCAGGCCGGCGAGGACATCAGCGACGAGCTGCGCACCATGCTCTCGCGCTGGCTGTTCAACCACATCCGCGGCGATGACCAGGCCTATGCCGAGCAGGTCAAGGCGCACCTGAACCAGTTCGCCCGCGAACACCAGGGCGGTGGTTGGCTGGGGCGCACGCTCAAGCGCTTCTTTGGTTGAGCCGCAGGGCGCGCCGGTGCAGTGCCACCAGTGCGCACAGGGTCGCCACCGCGGTCAGGCACAGGTAGTAGCCCACCGCGACCAGGCCGAAGCGTTCGGCCAGCCAGGTGGCCAGGTACGGCGCCGGTGCCGCACCGAGGATGCCGGCCAGGTTGAATGACAGCGAAGCACCGGTGTAGCGCACCTCCACCGGGTAGATCTCGGCCAGGAAGGTGCCGCAGGGACCGTAGGTCAGGCCCATCAGGAACAGGCCCAGGCACAGGAAGCCAGTGACCAGCCACGGGCTGTGCGGCTGGAACAGCGGTGCGAACAGCACGCCGAAGCCGACGATCAGTACGCTGGCGACGATCATCGTGCGCCGCGTGCCCCAACGGTCGCCATAGCGCGCCGACAGCGGAATACCCAGCGCGAAGAACAGCATGCCGGCCATCTGCATCAGCAGGAACTGCTCGCGGCTGTAGCCCAGCACCGCAGTTCCGTGGCCCAGGCTGAACACCGTCATCAGGTAGAACAGCACGAAGGTGGCGAAGGCACCGAGGGTGCCCAGCAGCATCGGCACCGGATGGTCACGCAGCACCGTCCACATCGGTAGCCGCACCGGCGCCTTGCGCTCCAGCGCCTTCTTGAAATCGGGCGTCTCGTGGATGTTCAGGCGCACCCACAGGCCAAGGCCGACCAGCAGCGCGCTGGCCACGAACGGAATGCGCCAGCCCCACTGCAGGAAGTCGTCCTGGCTCAGGCAGCGGCCGAGCACGAGGAAGATGCCGGCCGACAGCAGGAAGCCGAGCGGTGCGCCCAGCTGCGGGAACATGCCGTACCAGGCCCGCTTGCCCGGCGGCGCGTTCTCAGTGGCCAGCAGCACCGCCCCGCCCCACTCGCCGCCCAGCCCCAGGCCCTGGCCGAAGCGGCACAGCGCCAGCAACGCGGGGGCCCACAGCCCGATCTGCGCATGGGTGGGCAGCAGGCCGATCAGCACCGTGGACAGGCCCATGGTCAGCAGCGCGGCCACCAGCGTGGCCTTGCGGCCGATACGGTCACCGAAGTGGCCGAACACTGCCGAGCCCACCGGGCGCGCGATGAACGCGACCGCAAACGTTGCCAGTGACTGCAGCAGCGCCGCCTGTTCGCTGCTGTCCGGGAAGAACAGGTGCGGGAACACCAGCACCGCCGCCGTGGCGTAGATGTAGAAATCGAAGAATTCGATGGTGGTGCCGATCAGGCTGGCCAGCAGGACTCGACTGGGGGAATTCACGGGCGGCGCGGCAGCGGTGATCGTCGACATCGGCAACACGGGTAACGGCGGATCGCCCGATTCTGCCACGGGCCGACGGCCGCACGGGGCGATGGTTTCAGCCGACACCGATGCCAACGAAATTTTTCGGGCCGCCCGCTAGGCTGCGCCACCGGTCCCTGCATGGATGCTTTGCCGATGACTGCAGTCGCGCTGTCGTGGTCCGATTCGCCGAAGCTGCCGCGCATGGCGGCATGGCTGGTGGTGCTGCTGGTGCATGGATTGATGGCAGTGTGGCTGCTGGGCAGTGGCAGGATGACGCTGCACAGCGACGACGCAGCCAGGATTTCATTGCGCTGGTTACCGCCGGAGCAACCCGCGGCGGTACAACCACACCCGGCGCTGCCCTCCGCATCGGCGGCGCGACCAGCCGCATCGACAGCGCCACGTCCGGCCCCGGCCGCACCCACGGATGCCATCGCGCCCGCGTCCGAGGAACCGCCTGCAACGGCGCCACTGTTGCTGGGCCTGCCTGCGGGCAGCATCGATGGCGGTGACGGCATCAGCGCAGCGGGCGTGGCGCCGCGCCTGATCGGTCGGCGCGAGGTCCATCCCGCGTTCGGGCCGCGCCGCAATTACTTCCGGATCCGTCGGCAGATGAGCCCCGAGCAGATCGTGCATGGCGTGGCGCAGCTGCTGGGCTTGTGGCCACCCGGGTACACCGTCGACCCGTGCGAGCTGGGCAAGCAGGACATGGACTATTTCCAGAACGCCGTCGAAGAAGCCGATCGCGACGTGCTGCGTGCGGCAGTGCTGCAGGTGAGTGCCCGCTGCCGGTAGCGGGCACGCCTTTGTAGAGTCGAGCCATGCTCGACTGCGCTTCGCCAGATGCAGCCGAGCATGGCTCGGCTCTACAGAAGAGCGAACAGCAGCCGATCATGGCTCGGCTCTACAGAAGAACGAACGGCAGCCGAGCATGGCTCGACTCTGCAAAGAGCGAACAGCGGTCACGCAGCCACGTCGTTACAACTGGATCCAGGTAGCCTTGATCTCGCTGTACTTGTCGAACGCATGCAGTGACTTGTCCCGCCCATTGCCGGACTGCTTGTAACCACCAAACGGCGCGGTCATGTCACCGCCATCCCAGCCATTCACCCATACGCTGCCCGCGCGCAACTGTCGCGCGACCCGATGGGCGCGGCCCAGGTCACGTGTCCACAGGCCAGCGGCCAGTCCGTAGCGGCTGTCATTGGCCAGGCGCACGGCTTCGGCCTCGTCGTCGAAGCCGAGTACAGCCAGCACCGGCCCGAATACCTCCTCACGTGCCAAGGCCTGCTCCGGGCGCACCTGGTCGAACACGGTGGGTTGCACGTAGCAACCGCCGGCCTCCACCTCGGCACGATGGCCGCCCAGCAACAGGCGGGCGCCCTCACCTTCGGCCCGCGCGATATCGGCCAGCACCTTGTCCACGTGCGCGGCATCCACCAGTGCGCCCATCGGTGCATCCGCCTCCAAAGGGTGCCGCGGTTGCATGCGCTGGCCGTAGGCGATTACCTGGTGCACGAAGTCTTCGCGGATCGAGCGTTGCACAAGCAGTCGCGAGCCAGCGGTACAGACTTCACCTTGGTTGAAGAAGATGCCCTGTGCCACGGCCTTGGCGGCGTCCAGATCGGGAGCATCGGCGAATACTACGTGCGGGCTCTTGCCACCGCATTCCAGCCAGACCCGCTTGAGGTTGGATCGCCCGGAATACTCCAGCAGCTTCGCGCCGGTGGCAGTGGAACCGGTGAAGGCCAGCACGTCCACATCCATGTGCAGCGCCAGCGGTTCGCCGACGCGCGCGCCATGGCCCGGCAGCACGTTCAGTACGCCCTCCGGCAGGCCCGCCTCGGCGGCCAGCGCCGCCAACCGCAGCGCACTCAGCGGTGACCGCTCAGAAGGCTTGAGCACCACCGAGTTGCCCATGGCCAATGCAGGCGCGATCTTCCAGCACGCCATCAACAGCGGGAAATTCCACGGCACGATGGCCGCCACTACCCCAGCGGCCTCGCGCGTGACCAGCCCCAGCTCGTGCGGGCCGGTGGGTGCGACCTCACCGTACAGCTTGTCCACCGCTTCGGCGGTCCAGCTCAGGCAGCGCACCACGCCGGGCAGGTCGATACGGCGCGCGTCACGCACCGGCTTGCCCATGTCCAGGGTTTCCAGCAGGGCCAGCTCATCGGCGTGCGCTTCCACCAATGCCGCCAGCGCCAGCAACACGCGCTTGCGATGGGCCGGGCTTGCCTGCGACCAGTGGCCCGCCTCGAAGCTGCGCCGCGCTGCCAGTACCGCGCGCTCGACATCCTGCGCGTCGCAGTCGGCAACCGCTCCCAGCACGCGACCGTCGATCGGGCTGATGCAGTCGAAGCGGGCGCCGCTGGCGGCATCGACATAGCGGCCGTCGATGAAGGCCTGGCCCGGCATCGACAGCTGGAGGGCCAGCGCCTGCCAGTGGCTGCGGTCGGGGAAATCGGCCATGGGAAGCTCCAACATTCAACGAGCCCTGGTTATACCGGGGCCGCCGCGACTCCGCCGTGACGCAGCTGCGCTACATTCATCGCATCGGACCCGATGGAGCTGGCATGAAGCGTCCCGAAAGCGACCTGCACGACCTGGCCACCCAGCGCCCCGAGTCACTGGACGCGTACTGGATGCCGTTCACCGCCAACCGCCAGTTCAAGGCTGCGCCGCGTGTGCTGGTGCGTGCCGAGGGCATGCACTACGAGGATGTCGACGGTCGCCAGATCCTCGACGGCACCGCCGGCCTGTGGTGCTGCAACGCCGGCCACGCACGCCCACGTATCGTCGAGGCCATCGTCGAGCAGGCACGCACGCTCGACTACTCGCCGGCCTTCCAGATGGGCTCGCCGCCGGCCTTCGCGCTGGCGCAGCGACTGGCCGCACTGGCTCCGGGCCCGCTCAACCATGTGTTCTTCACCAGCTCCGGCTCCGAGGCGGTGGATACCGCCATGAAGATCGTGCTGGCCTACCATCGCCAGCGTGGCGAGGGCCAGCGCACGCGCTTCATCAGCCGCGAGAAGGCTTACCACGGGGTCGGCTTCGGCGGCATGGCGCTGGGTGGGCTGCCCAACAACCGCAAGTCGTTCGGCCTGCAGCTGGGCGGCGTGGACTACCTTCGGCACACCCTGGACCTCCCACGCAATGCATTCAGCAAGGGTCTGCCGCGCCAGGGTGCGGAACTGGCCGACGACCTTGAGCGGCTGATTGCGCTGCACGACGCTTCGACAATCGCCGCCGTATTCGTCGAACCCATTGCCGGCTCCGCCGGGGTGATCCTGCCCGCACCGGGTTACCTGCAGCGACTGCGCGAGCTGTGCGACCAGCACGGCATCCTGCTGGTGTTCGACGAGGTCATAACCGGTTTCGGCCGCGTCGGCATGCCGTTCGCCGCGCAGCGCTTCGGGGTCACCCCGGATCTGCTGACCTTCGCCAAGGCGGTCAGCAACGGCGCGGTACCGCAGGGTGGGGTACTGGCCAGCGACGCCGTGCATGCAACGCTGATGCAGGCGCCGCCACAGGCCATCGAGCTGTTCCATGGCTATACCTATTCGGGGCACCCGCTGGCCTGTGCAGCGGCGCTGGCCACGCTGGAGGTCTACGCCGAGGAGCGCCTTTTCGAGCGCGCCATCGAGCTGGGCGAGTACTGGCAGGAACGGCTGCATGCGCTGCAGGGCCTGCCCAACGTGATCGACATCCGCAACTTCGGCCTGGTCGGCGCGGTCGAACTGGCGCCTCGCCGCGATGCGCCGGGCAGCCGGGGCTACGAGGTCTACCGGCGCTGCTTCCACGACGGCCGGCTGCTGGTGCGCTGTACCGGCGACATCATCGCGCTGTCGCCCCCGCTGATCGTGGACAAGGCACAGATCGCCCAGATCACCGGCACGCTGGGCGAGATGATCCGGGCCACCGCCTAGCCCGGACCGACGGTGGCGAGCGGGTACAATGGGCGGTTCCGCTCCTGCTCGTTGCCGTGCCCATGGATATCGTCGTCAAAGAAGAACTCAAGGCCTACATCGACCCGCTCACCGCGGACGAACATGACGCGCTGGAGCGCAGCATCCTGGCCGAAGGCTGTCGTGACGCGCTGGTCCTGTGGGGCAACGTACTGGTCGACGGCCACAACCGTTTCGGCATCTGCCAGAAGCATGGCCTGCCCTTCAACACCGTGCAGAACACCCGCTTCCAGAGCATGGAAGACGTGCACCTGTGGATGATCGAGCAGCACCTGGGCCGCCGCAGCGTGTCCGATTTCCAGCGCGGCGTGCTGGCGCTGCGCAAGCGGGACATCCTGGCCGCCCGCAAGCAGATCGAACAGGCCCGGCTGCAGCGCGAGAGCGATGGCACCGCCGAGGTGGTCGAAGACGCGGGTGAGGACAGCCCGCCGTGGGAGCCGGCACCGAAGATCAGCCGCGCCGAGCTGGCCCGCGAGGCCAAACTGAGCACCAGCCAGGTCGGCATGATCGAACGCATTCACGCCCAGGCTGCGGCCGAAGTGGTGGAAGCGGTGAAGGCCGGCGTGATCTCGATCAGCGCCGCCGCGGCCGTGGCCGACCTGCCCGAAGAAGAACAGCGCGCCGCCGCCGCCGGTGGCAAGGACGAGCTGAAGCAGGCCGCCAAACGCGTGCGCGAGTCCAAGCGCAAGCCGCGTGCACCGAAGCCGGAAGCGGCCGAGATGGACTTCGAGGAAGCGGACGAGGAGCAGATCGCCAGCCGCGACGCCGAGGTGCTGTCGGCGCTGGAGCAGCTGGGCGAGGATGCCCCGGCGCTGCGCCGCCGCGTGGTCGCGCTGACCCGCGAGAACGACACCCTGCGCGCGCAGCTGGCCGCGCTGCGCAAGCAGCTGGAAGCGCTCTGAACCAACGGGTAGTGCCGGCCGCTGGCCGGCAACCCCAAGAACGTTCCAGGTGCGCTGAGGATGCCGGCCAGCGGCCGGCACTACCAGATGCTCATGCCGTGCCGGTTAGACTTCCGGCATGACGCCTGCCCACGATCCGCGCCGCGCTCAGCTGCGGCGCCTGAAAGCCCTCGCGCTGGGCCTGTTGCTGTTGATGCTGGCCGGTTTCGCGGTCAGCCACTGGCAGGGCGAACGCGGCATCTGGGCCTGGGTCTCGGCCTTCTGCGAAGCAGCGGCCGTGGGCGCACTGGCCGACTGGTTCGCAGTCGTCGCGCTGTTTCGGCGGCCGATGGGGCTGCCGATCCCGCATACGGCAATCATCCCGCGCAGCAAGGAACGCATCGGCGACAGCCTCGCCCTGTTCGTGCGCGACCAGTTCCTGGAACCACAGGTGCTGCTGGCAAAGCTGCAGGTGTTCGATCCGGCCAGCCGCCTCGGCAGCTGGTTGGCCGACCCCGCGCGCTCACGGATGCTGGCCGACATGGCCCGCGGCTGGGCGCTGCAGGCGCTGGATTTCTTCGACGAAACCGCCGTACGTCGGCAGCTGCACGCCTTCGTGGTGCAGCAGCTGCGGCAGTGGAATGCCGCCGCCACCGTCGGTGAACTACTGGCCCTGCTGACCGCCGATGGGCGCCACCAGCGCGTGCTGGACGAAGGCCTGCAGCGGCTGGGGCGCTGGCTGGAGCAGCCGGAAGTGAAGGAGCGCGCCTCGCAGTTGATCGTGCGTTACATCCAGCGCGAGTGGCCGACGCTGTCGAGCACGGTGAACTGGGTCAAGCCGATCGACGAGATCGGTGACAGCCTGGCCGAGCGCTTGGCGCGGGCGGTGCTGGAAGAACTGCAGCAGGTGCTGGCCGAGCCGCAGCATCCGCTGCGCCAGGATTACGAGAGCTGGCTGCAGAACTACGTGCAGCGCCTACGCGAGGACCCGGGCCTGGCCGAACGCATCGAACAGCTCAAGCAGGAAATGATCGACCACCCGGCCCTGCAGGACTACGTGCAGGGGCTGTGGGCGCGCATCCATGCCAGCCTGCGCGCCGATCTGCAGCGTGAGGATTCGGCGCTGGTCGGCCACCTGCAGCGCAGCCTCGCATCACTGGGCAGCAGCCTGCAGGCCGACCCCGCCCTGCGCGACGCGCTGAACCAGCATCTGCTGGAGGGCGCCCAGCGCCTGACCGGCCGCCTGCGCGAAGGCGTGACCACGCATATCGCGCAGACCGTGAAGAGCTGGGACGAACGTCACCTGGTCGAGCAGCTGGAACTGAGCGTGGGTCGCGACCTGCAGTTCATCCGCTTCAACGGCACCCTGGTGGGTGGCCTGATCGGCCTGCTGCTGCATGCGGCGACGGTGGTGTTCAGGTTCTAGGCCCAGCTGCGCCATCAGGATCGTCACGCTTGATTCATAAAATGCGAATGCCTATCATTTACTGATCGGTTGTGCGCTTAGCCAAAGGGTACGGAGACGTGCCCATCGCCCGTGTACATCCCCGACCTCTGGGCCGCCCGTCCGCGCGGGCCGTGCCTCGTCGATGGGACACGCTGGGCAACATGCGCAGGGCGCAAGGGGCCGCGGACGCGTTCCATCCCTTCTCCAACCTGCAGGACCTCCGTGGACCGCTCGCCCGCAACCGCCAGCCCCCGCACCTACTTCTCCAACCCGCGCTGGGGCGTGCTGTCACGCTCGTTGGCTGCAATCTTCGGCGGCTACGCGCTGGCCTCGGTGACCAGCGTGTTCTGCGCGGTGGCCCTGCCCGGTGCGCGCGGCCAGACCGTGCTGACCGGCATGCTGCTGGCGATTCTGGTGGCCGCCTGCGCAGCGCTGTGGGCCTTCGCCACCCGCAGCGCGCTGCGTGCGTGGGTCGGCATTTTCGCTCCCACCCTGCTGATGGCGGCCATCGCGCGCATGCTGGGGGCCTGGGCATGAAGAACGGATTCCGCCAGTCGATGGCCTGGCTGCACACCTGGACCGGCCTGCTGGTCGGCTGGTTGCTGCTGCTGATTTTCATGGCCGGCACGGCCAGCTACTACCGCGAAGAAATCAGCCGCTGGATGCGCCCGGAGCTGCCATCCAGCAATGTCAGCATCGACGTCGCCGCGCAGCGCGCGGTGGACTTCCTGCAGGCCAACGCCGCGCAGGCCGAGAACTGGTTCGTCACCTTGCCGCAGCCGCGCAACCCAGCCATGCAGATGTTCTGGCGGTTGCCGCCGGAACTGGCCGACCCCAGCCGTGGCCGCCGCGGTGGCTTCGGCGATGCCACGCTTGATCCCAACACCGGACAGGCATTGAAGGCGCGCGAGACCCGCGGCGGCGACTTCTTCTACCGCCTGCACTTCGACCTGCACTACATCCCGGTGCTGTGGGCGCGCTACCTGGTTGGCTTCTGCGCGATGTTCATGCTGGTGGCGATCATCACCGGCGTCATCACCCACAAGAAAATCTTCAAGGACTTCTTCACCTTCCGCAAGGACAAGGGCCTGCGCTCCTGGCTCGATTTCCACAACGTCAGCGCAGTGATGGCCCTGCCCTACCACGCGATGATCACCTACACCGGCATCGTCACCCTGATGGTCATGTACCTGCCCTGGGGCGTGAAAGTCGCCTACCCACAGGACGAGGACCAGTTCTTCTTCGAGGCCTTCGGTGGCATGCCGGAGGTGACCGCACCGGCCGAAGGCCGCGCGACCCCGCTGCCGATCGCACAGCTGCTGGACAGCGCACGCGCGCATTGGCACGGCGTGGAAGTGGCCGGCTTCACCGTGTCCAACCCGGGTGCGGCCAATGCGGTGATCGACATCCGCCAGCGCGACGGCAAGCGCCTGTCCACCGACACCCCGGCCGTGCGCTACGACATGGTCAGCGGTGCGCTGCTGGAAGAGACGCCACCGTCGGGCGGAGCTACCGCGACCCGTGGCGTGCTGTATGGCCTGCACCTGGCCCGCTTCGCCGACTGGGGCCTGCGTGCACTGTTCTTCCTGTCCGGCCTGGTCGGCTGCCTGATGGTCGCCAGCGGTGTGGTGCTGTGGGCGGTGAAGGAACGCCCGAAGCATGCCAAGAGCGGCCGCACCGGCTTCGGCCTGCGCCTGGTCGATGCGCTGAACATCGGCACCGTGGCCGGCCTGCCGATTGCCTTTGCCGCCTACTTCTGGGGCAACCGCCTGCTGCCACTGGACATCGCCGAGCGCGCGAGTGCGGAAGCCAACGTGTTCTTCTATGCCTGGGGCGCGGCCCTGCTGGCCGCCTTCATCTGGCCCAAGCGGATGATGTGGGCGTGGCAGCTGTACCTGGGCGCAGCCGCGTTCGCACTGGTGCCGGTGGTCAATGCCCTGACCACGCACGCGCATCTGGGCATCACCCTGCGCAATGGTGACTGGGTGTTGGCTGGCTTCGATCTGTCGATGATCGCCTTCGGTGCGATGCTGGCGTTGTGCGGCTGGCGCATGCAGCACTGGACGCCACCGCTGAGCGCGGCCGAGAAGAAGAAGCGTGCGGGGGCTGCAGCGGCGCCCAAGGCACCGGTCGAAGCGGCGGACGCTGCCGAAGCGGAGGCCAGCGCATGATGCTGCTGGCGTTGACCCTGTCGTTCTCCGCGTTCACCGCGCTGTCGCTGGCGATGGAAAAGCACCAGCACGACCTGCATGGCAAGGCGGCAGCCCCCGCGGCACGGCGCACGCAGTGGCGTGCGCTGGGCTGGGCCCTGCTGACGGTGGCGTTCGCGCTGTGCGTGGCCGACCACGGCTGGGCGATGGGCCCGGTGCTGTGGCTGGGCGCGATGACCGTGGGCGGCGTGGTGCTGTCGTTCGGGCTGTACCCGTACCGACCGAAATGGATCGTGCCACTGGCGATCGCGCTGCCGGTGGCCGGGCTGCTGGTGGCGTTGGTGTAGCAGAGCCACCGGGGTCGGATCCCCGGCGCTTCGCGCAGGGGATCCGACCCCGGACGTCGACTTACCCCAACCGCTTCAATTCCCACGCGCGGTGGATGCGCGCGTTGCGCTCGAAGTCCGGGCCGATCGTGCGCGCGGTGATCTCGCGGCACTGGGCGAATTCGGCGACGGCGTTTTCTTCCAGCTTGAAGCGGCGGAAGTTGTTGGAGAAGTACAGCACGCCGCCGGGCGCCAGCCGCGCCACGGCTGCACGCAGCAGCTTGATCTGCTCGCGCTGCACGTCGAAGTCATCGGCGCGCGCCGAGTTGGAGAACGTCGGCGGATCGCAGAAGATCACGTCGTACTGGCCACGGTCACCGTCCAGCCAGGCCATCGCATCGGCCTGCACCAGAAGGTGCTGGTTGCCGCCCTGCCCGTTCAACGCCAGGTTGTCGTAGCACCACTGCAGGTAAGTGGCCGACAGGTCGACGCTGGTGGTGCTGGCGGCACCAGCCACGGCCGCCTGCACGCTGGCCACACCGGTGTAGCAGAACAGGTTGAGGAAACGCTTGCCACGCGCCTGCTCGGCCATCATCCGGCGCAGCGGGCGGTGGTCGAGGAACAGGCCGGTGTCCAGGTAGTCGAACAGATTCACCTGCAGCAGCGCGTTGTTCTCGCGCACCACGATGAACTCGTCGCGCTGCTCGAAGCGTCCGTACTTGCTGCCGCCCTTGCCGCGCTCACGCGACTTCATCGAGACCTGCTCCGGCGGCACGCCGAACACTTCACGCGCGGCCGCCAGCAGTTCGTTGCGGCGACGGCGCACGTCGTTCTCGGGAATTGCAGCCGGTGCAGCGTATTCCTGCACGTGCAGGAAGGTACGGCGCTTGCCACCGTCTTCCTCGTAGACGTCGATGGCGGCCGCGTACTCCGGCAGATCGGCGTCATAGGCGCGGAAACAGGTGATGTCCTCGCGGGCACGCCAGCTCTTGAACTTCTTCAGGTTCTTGCGCAGGCGGTTGGCCACCATCTGCGCACCTTCGCTCAACTCGCGCGGCTGCGCCGGGTCACGGCCGGGCACGGCGATCGGGTCGCAGACGATCAGCGCACATTCCAAGGCACCGTTGAACATCTGGTACTTCTTGCCGGCACGCAGGCCGGTGGCGAAGGCCAGTTCGTCGTTGCCGCACAGCAGGCTGGCGCGCCACTGCGGCACCGCCTTCTGCAGGGCATTGCCCAGTGCACGGTACAGCGCCGGATCGGCGGCCAGGCGTTCGTCGTACGGCGGGTTGCAGACCACCGCACCGATCTCCTGTTCCGGCGCGGCCAGGTCGGCCACATCGGCGCGGGTGAAGCGGATCGCGTGGGCGACGCCCGCGACCTCGGCATTCTCGCGTGCCGCCTGGATCGCGGTCGGGTCGATGTCGCTGCCGTGGATGACCGGCTTCAGCGCGGCCAGGCCTGCGGCCTCACGATCACGCGCTTCGCTCTGGATGGTCTTCCAGACGGCCTTGTCGAAGCCCAGCCAGCGGCTCGGCGGCAGGCTGCCATGGCGCATCAGGCCAGGGGCAACGTCGGCAGCCATCAGCGCGCCTTCGATCAGCAGGGTGCCGCTGCCGCACATCGGGTCCAGCAGGCCACCACCGGCAGCGTGCAGGCGCGGCCACTGCGCGCGCAGCAGCAGCGCGGCGGCCAGGTTTTCCTTCAGCGGTGCCTCGTGGGCGGCACCACGCCAGCCACGGCGATGCAGCGGGCCGCCGCCGAGATCGATCGACAACGAGGCACGGCCCTTGCGCAGCGACAGGTTGACGCGCACATCGGGCAGATCGGTGTTGACCGAGGGGCGTTCCAGTCCCTCATCGCGCATGCGGTCGACGATGGCGTCCTTGATCCGCTGGGCGGCAAAGCGGGCGTGGGTGATCTTGTCGCCGGACACATGTGCGTCCACCGCCAGGGTCATCTCCGGCTTGATGTGCTCATGCCACGGCAGCGCACGCACGCCGTCGTACAGGGCCTGCTCGTCCGGGCACTCGAACTCATCGATCGGCCACAGCACACGGCTGGCCAGGCGCGACCACATCACGATCCGCAGCGCCTGCTCCAGTTCGCCCTCGGCGTTGACGCCGGCAATGGTGGCAGTGGCCTTGCCAAGGCCCAGGGCCGACAGTTCATCGGCAAGCAGGTATTCCAGGCCCTTGGCGCAGGAGACGAAGAATTTCACGGGATCGGTTCGCAGGTGGTCGGGCGCGGCACTGGGGCCGGGCCGGTCGGAAAGGAGGGCCGCAAGCACGGCCGGCAGGCCCGCGCCGGGGGCGGCGGGGCTGCCATTGTAGTCAATGCGGGCGGGCGCGCCGTGCGCCCGGGGTTCACAGTTGCCGGAGCAGGCGCTCGAAGGCCTGCGCGGAGGCCTCCACGTGGCGTTCCAGGCGGTGGCCGTCGTCGACCAGCAGCAGCTGCGCCGAACGCGCCTGCGCCCAGGCAATCACCCCGGCGGCCGGGACCACGTCGTCATGCCAGGCCTGCACCACCGTGGTCGGCACCGCGGCGGCATCCAGCGCCGGCATCGGGCCCATGGTGGTCGGCGGCACCATCAGGAACAGGCCGGCCACCGGCACCTGCAGCGAGGCGATGGCGGAGATGTAGGCGCCCAGGCTGGAGCCGGCCAGCACCACCGGGCCCTGTTGGGCGGCGATGGCAGTGCGTTCCACCAGGCGCTGCAGCCGGGTGCGCACGTCGCCTACCCGGCTGACCTCGCTCATCGCGTCCAGGTCGGTGTAGTCCGGGCGCTCATGGGTCCAGCCCAGGCGCTGCGCCACGTCGGCCAGCGCGGTGACCTTGGTCGCCTCCGGGCCGCTCTCGAAACCGTGGGACAGGATGCAGTGGCCGCGGCTCATGCGCGCGCTCCGTGGGAGCGGGTCGGCGAGGAAAGGGAAGGCAGGTTCATGCCGCAATGCTAGCATCGCCGGATGTCCAACCCGCTCCTGCCCGGCCTGCAGCTGCAGCCCCTGCCCTACGAAGACCGCCTGCCACTGCGCGACCCGGCCACGCTGGAGATGGTGGTGATCCACTGCACCGAGCTGCCGGATCTGGCGATGGCCCGCGAGTACGGTGAGCGCGTGCTGTATGACAGCGGCGCCGGCAACAGCGGCCACTTCTACATCGACCGCGATGGCAGCGTGGTGCAGTACGTGGCACCGGAACGCGTGGCCCACCACGTACGCGGCATGAACGCTCATACGCTGGGCATCGAACTGGTCAACACCGGGCGCTACCCGCACTGGTTCGACAGCCGCCAGCAGGCGATGGACGAGGCCTACACCGAGGCGCAGCTGGAAGCGCTGGAGCGGCTGCTGTTGGCGCTGGTGGCACGCTATCCCTCGCTGCAGCGGATTGCCGGGCATGACCAGCTGGATCTGGAGCAGGTGCCGGCCAGCGATGACCCGACGCTGATGGTGGCGCGCAAGCGTGATCCGGGGCCGTTGTTCCCGTGGGCGCGGGTGCTGGCGAAGGTGCCACTGCAGCCGGTTGGGTGAGGGCTTGCAGGGCTGCGCCCTGCACCTGCAGAAGCCGAAGCCAGAGCAACAGCAGAAGCTGACTTCCTGAGGGGAGACGGGGTGGGTCCGGTTACGGGGGACGCTGCAAGTACGTCCCTGTAAGCTTGGCCGCGGCATCCATGCCGCGGACACCCCCGCAACCGGACCCACCCGCCTTCGACAGTTTCCCGCTGCTGTTGGTGGGTGTCGACCTTGGTCGACACGGGGTCGAATCGATCGAAGGGTGCCTTTGTAGAGTCGAACCGCGCTCGACTGCTTTTTGCTCGGATCGCTCAGGCGCCGGTTGCCACCGGGCGGCTGCTGTCGCTGACCCATCCGCTCCAGGAATCGGCATAGATGCGGGCGCCGGACAGGCCGGCCGCTTCCATCGCCAGCAGCAGGTGGCAGGCGGTCACGCCGGAGCCGCACATCAGCACCACCTGCTGCGGATCACGGTTGCCGATCACGCCCTGCAGTTCGGCGCGCAGTTCCTGTGCATCACGCAGGCGGCCGTCGGCGACGTTCAACGCAAACGGGCGGTTGACCGCGCCGGGTACGTGGCCGGCGACCGGGTCCAGCGGCTCGACTTCGCCGCGGAAGCGCTCGCCCGCGCGTGCGTCGACCAGCCAACCCGGCGCGTGCTTCAGGCGTGCGCTGATTTCATCGGCATTGGCAATCTGGGTGGTGTCGAAACGGCCCGGGTAAGCCGGCAGCGCGGTCACCTCACCCTGCCCCGTCGCCAAAGGATGTCCTGCGGCCTGCCACGCGGCGATGCCACCATCAAGCACGGCCACCTTGGTGTGCCCGATCAGGCGCAGCAGCCACCACAGGCGCGAGGCAGCCATGCTGCCGTCGCTGCCGTCGTAGACCACCACCTGGGTATCGGGGCCGATGCCCCACTGCCCCAGCCTTGCGGCAAAGGCATCGCTGTCCGGCAGCGGATGACGGCCGTGGCCGCTGCGGGTCAGATCCGACAGGTCCCGATTGAGATCGGCATACACCGCGCCCGGAACATGCCCCGCCAGATACTGGCCGCTTCCCGCCTGCGGATCAGCCAGCGAGGACCGCGCATCGACCACGCGCACCGCGGTGCTGGCGGTGGCGCGCGCGTCGACCACGCGGACGCCCTCGCCCAACGCGGCGGCCAGGGTGGCGACATCGACCAGGGTGGTCCACGGCGGATCGATCGGCTTCATTGCACTTGCTCCAGGCGGCGACGCAGGTTGTAGAGAATGGCGGCGGTCGCGCCCCAGATGCGCTGGCCAGGCCAGCCATATTCGAGAACGTGGCGGATGCGGCCGCGGTGATTGATTTCGACCTGGCGCAGGTTGTCTGCGGCCATCAGGTAATCCAGCGGCACCTCGAACACCTCGGCCACTTCGCTGGGCTGCGGCACCGGTACGAAGTCCGGATCGACGACGGCTACCACCGGCGTGACCCGGTAGCCAGTGATCGTCACAAAGGGATCGAGATAGCCCAGCGCCTGCACCTGGCCGGGCGCCAGTGCGATTTCTTCCTGGCTCTCGCGCAGCGCGGCCGCCAGTGCGTCGCGGTCATCGGGTTCGGTGCGCCCGCCGGGGAAACCAACCTGGCCACCATGCTGGCGCAGGGTTTCGGTGCGACGGGTAAGGATGACTTGTGCGCCGTTGGCGCGCGGCACGATGCCGGCCAGTACGGCGGCTTCCACAGGTGGCCCCGGGGGCAGCAGGTCACTCAGTTCGCTGCGGTTCCAGCCGTCGCCGGCCGGCGGATCGGCCAACGGATGCAGCGCGCGCATCAAGCGTTCGTGATCGGCCAGCGAGCCGCGCAGTGATTGCTGCAGCTGTTCACGCAGGGGTTGCACGCGATGCAGGACGCGGCTGCGTTCCTCGTTGCTCATCGACGACCACCGTGCGATTTCATCGATGTGCCGCCCGCAGCCGGCGCATTGCCGGTCCGGATCCAGCGTGCACACTCCGATGCAGGGACTTGCGACAACACGCGCCGTTTCTTCCATTGTTTGCACCCGGCAACAGTAGCGCGATCGGGCGGAATTTGCGCGGGGTGCCCGGACGGACGGCAGCGTCGACTGTCAGTCGACTCGCGCGCGCAGCGCGGGCGTTTCCCCGATGTGACCCAAGAGCAGTCGACTGACAGTCGACTCTACCGTCAGGAACTGCACAAACAAAAACGCGCCGGTGGAATCACCGGCGCGTTTCGTTTACGGCTTCGATTTACTTGACGCTGACCAGCTTGATCTCGAACTGCACAGCCACGTTCGGCGGGAACGGGGTGCGCGGGTCGGCACCGTAGGCCTGGTCCGGCGGCAGGGTGACTTCCCACTTCGAGCCTGC
Organism: Stenotrophomonas veracruzanensis; assembly: GCF_032911525.1. Classification (NCBI taxonomy): domain Bacteria; kingdom Pseudomonadati; phylum Pseudomonadota; class Gammaproteobacteria; order Lysobacterales; family Lysobacteraceae; genus Stenotrophomonas; species Stenotrophomonas veracruzanensis. The sequence goes on along the minus strand of NZ_JAWJTI010000022.1, from coordinate 28,818 downwards.
CGGCATCTGCAGCAGGGTCTCGCGCATGGCCTTCATTTCGACTTCGCTGACCTTGATCGACGGAATCTGCTGGGCCGGGCGGGCTTCGGTCGGGCGCTGGCCGTACGGGAACGGACCGGCCACTTCCAGCTGCACGGTGCTGGCCTGGGTCGGCTTGGCACCCTTGCCGGCTTCGATCACGCGGTACTGGACGCCGCTCGGCAGCGACTGCACGCCGGCCTTGGCCTTGTTCGCCGCGATGAACTGATCGCTCTTGGTCTTGTTTTCGGCAGCAGCCTTTTCGTACTCGGCCTTGGCAGCCTGGGCACGGCCCTGCTCGCGCTTCTGGAACGCTTCAACGGCCGGCTTCAGCTGCTCGGCGGTGATCGCCGGCTGCTTCTTGGCGTAGGCATCCTGCAGGCCCTTCACCACCGAGTTGATGTCCAGCTGCTCACCACGACCGGTCAGCTCCGCCAGGTTGTTGCCGTAGTCGTAACCGAAGTAGTAGCTCAGCTTGCCCTTTTCGGACGCAATGTCCTGGGCGAAGGCATTGCCCGTCAGGGCCAGGGCCGCGACGGCGACCGCGATAGAACGCAACTTCATCAAACAGTTCTCCAGGGGTGGTAACTCAGGGACGTTCTGCGCCGCCCTGAGGCGACGGGTTAGGATAACGGGCGCAACGTGTAACCGCTACTCACGATGCAGGCTATGACCCGTCTGCGTTCGCGGAGTTCAATATCACTTTTTTTTAACGTTCCAGGAGTTTCCCCGTGGCCGATGCCCTGATCGCTGTCACCGACGACGGCGCCATCCGCACCGTGACCGTCCAGCGCCCGGACAAGCTCAACGCCTTGAATGCCGCGACCCTGCAGGCCCTGGCCGAGGCGTTCAGCGCCGCCGCTGCCGACCCGGACGTGCGCGTGGTGGTGCTGACCGGTGCCGGCCCGAAGGCGTTCGTGGCCGGCGCCGACATCGCTGAGATGAACACTCTCAGCGCGGTTCAGGGACGTGATTTCTCGCTGCTGGGCCAGGCCCTGATGCGCCAGATCGAGCGCATGCCCAAGCCGGTGATCGCGCGCGTGAACGGTTTTGCCTTGGGCGGCGGCCTGGAACTGGCGATGGCCTGCCACCTGCGCATCGCGGCCGATACGGCCAAAGTCGGCCAGCCGGAGATCAATCTCGGCCTGATTCCCGGCTTCGGCGGCAGCCAGCGCCTGCTGCGCCTGTGCGGCCGCGCCGCCACCCTGGAGCTGTGCCTGCTGGGTGCACCGATCAACGCCGCGCGTGCGCTGGAACTGGGCATCGTCAACGAGGTGGTGCCGGTCGACGCGCTGGACAACCGTGTGCAGGACGTCGCCCGCCAGTTGGCACGCTCGGCGCCGCTGGCCCTGCGTGGCCTGCTTGATGCCGTACACGTGGGTGGCGAATGCAGCCTGGAGGCAGGGCTGGAGTACGAAAGCGCGCAGTTCGGCCTGCTGTTCGCCACCGAGGACATGCGCGAAGGCACCAGCGCGTTCCTGCAGCGCCGTCCGCCGGCCTTCCAGAACCGCTGACGCCATGGCATCCCGACCCAACCCCGCGCAGCTGTTTGCCCGGGTCCAGGCAGACGATCTCGATGGCGCCCTGCAGGCCGGGCTGATGGACTATGTCGCCCGCGCCGACGACGCGCAGTTGCTGCCCGGTCACCCGGAACTCCCGCAGCGGTTGCAGCAGGCCCAGCGGCAGCTTCAAGCCGCCTGGGCCGCCCGCGAACGCTACCGCGCCCGCGCGGTGCGACTGGCCCGCCGCGAAGCCGAACGCGACGCGCGGCGCACGCCGGCCCCGGCGCCGGACGTGAAGCCTACCCTGCCCGCCGCAGCGGCCGCCATCCTCGCCCGGGCCAAGGCCCGCGCCAGCGGCAAGGAGCAGTAATGGCCACCACGAAGAAGACTGCACGCGCCCCGGCGCGGCGTGGCGGCACGATGCCACGCGCCGACGTGGTGGAGATGTTCACCCGCCTGCGCGAACTCAACCCGCACCCCAAGACCGAACTGGAATACAGCTCGCCGTTCGAGCTGCTGGTAGCGGTAGCGTTGTCGGCACAGGCCACCGATGTCGGCGTCAACAAGGCCACGCGCCGTTTGTTCCCGGTGGCCAACACGCCGGCGAAGATCCTCGCCCTGGGGGAAGACGGCCTGAAGCAGTACATCGCCACCATCGGTCTGTTCAACGCCAAGGCGAAGAACGTGATCGCCACCTGCGCGATCCTGCTGGAGAAGCACGGCGGTGAAGTGCCGCGCGATCGGGATGAACTGGAAGCGCTGCCGGGCGTGGGCCGCAAGACCGCCAACGTGGTGCTCAACACTGCATTCGGTGAGCCGGTGATGGCGGTGGACACGCACATCTTCCGCGTCTCCAACCGCACCGGTCTGGCACCAGGCAAGAACGTGCGCGACGTGGAAGACAAGCTGGTGAAGGTGATTCCGGCCGAGTTCCTGCTCGACGCGCATCACTGGCTGATCCTGCACGGGCGTTATGTGTGCAAGGCGCGCAAGCCGGATTGCCCGGGCTGCGTGATCGCCGACCTGTGCCGGTTCAAGGAAAAGACCACGGCGGAGGTGTGACCGCGTTCATGGTGTGACAGAACAAAGACGGCGGGCACAAGGCCCGCCGTCTTTGCTTGTAGACAAGGGTGCTTCAGGAGATCAGAACGACAGGTCGCCCCAGACGCCGAATTCCTTGGTCTTGTCGTTCTTCTTGTCGCCGGCGTTGGCTAGGTGCGTGTACTTGTACACGGTCGACAGCTTGAGGTTCTTCATGACCGGGAACTCGACACCGACGTTCCAGTACTTGTCGCTCAGGGTCGGGTCCAAGGTCTTGCTGACGTCGGTGTCATCGTAACGACCGAACACGTTGATGCCGCCGTCGGTGACGCGCACGCTGCCCCACACCGACCAGCCGCTGGTCTTGTCGGTGGCAACGGTCAGCACGTTGTTGAGGTTCTTGGCCTGGAAGTACTCGCCACCGACGCGGAAGTTGCTGTCGGCGTAGGCCACCATCGCGTTGGCGCGGGTGTAGGTGTTCTCGGCGCTCTGGATATCGGTTTCCTTGCCCAGCTTGCCGCTGTAGCCGCCGACGGCGACCACGAAGTTCTCGTTCGGGGTGTAGGCCACGCGGCCTTCCACGTCCATGCCCTTGCTGCGGGTCGGGTTCTTGTAGCCGGCGCCGGACACGACCGACACGGCGTAGTTGAAGTTGTTGCCCAGATTGCCGAAGCCATGCAGACCCCAGTCGGACGAGTTGCCGTACTTCAGGCGGTCGGTCAGGGTGTTCTCGACATAGCGCATGCCGTAGAACTTCTCGACGTACGGGATCCACGGCATGTCGGCAGCACCGACGCGCAGGTTGAAGGCCGGGTCGAAGCTGCCCTGCACGTAGGCCTTCTTGACGAACAGTTCGGTGTTGCCGATGGCCGAGCTGTACTGGAAGTCGGTGGTCAGGTTGGCCGACCAGATGTCGTTGAACTTGTGGTCGACGGTCAGGTAGAAGCGCTTGACGTCAAGACCGGTGCCGCTGGCGGCGGTGTCCTTGCCGTTGCTGGTCTTGTCGATGTTGGTCAGATCGAAGAACATGCGACCGCCAATCTTGTTGTCATTGACCAGCTTGGCCAGCTTGTCGACGCTGGTCTGGGTCTTCTGCGCACCTTCCAGGGCCTGGGCCTGGGTGATGTTCACTTCGGACTGCGCGTCGGACTGCGCCTGCAGCGCCTGCGAATCGTTCTGCAACTGCTGGACCTGGGCCTGCAGCGCAGCGATCTGTGCCTGCAGCTGCTGCAGCTGTGCCTGGGATACGCCCGAGCTGGCGGGGGCTGCGAAGGCGTCGGCGGAAACCAGACCGAGGCTTGCAACGACCGCGGCGGCGAGCAAATGGGAACGCATTTTGGATTTCTCCAGAGGGTTGGAATGGCTTGGGCAGAACGCCACGCCGGCAGGCCGGTCAAGCGTTTTGCGAACGTTCCGTTAAAACCATGACAGCCGAATGACAGATTGAGCACCAACCACAGATTTCTTCGTGCGGTCATGCGTACGACTCATTTGTGGCCACATGCGTGTCGATGCCTTGTGGCACAGGGCGTCACGTATCAGCGTCCCGGCCCGGGCCGATCGCCGCGCAGCCCTGACCTGCATCGATGGTTTCGTGTGGATGACGCGGCATCACTGCGGAATGCCGGGCCGGGACGGCATGACGACCACAGCGGACAGGTCATCAGCGACATATAGAACGTGATCGCAACCGGCTTACGTCCGTGTCCGGCGCATTGGTCATCACGTTGCCCGCGGTACGCAGAACCTTCACGCCCCTGCTGTACGGGCACCGGGCAGCGCTGTAACGGCTGCGTCATACAACGGTCCCTGCGTTGTCATCGAACCGTTATGGAATGTGCGCCGGGCGGGTAACCCCGCATCCCAATCAACCCAGGAGCCACCCCGTGATCCACGCCTTCAAGTCGCGCGTTGCCGTTGCCGTCTTCGCAGCGTCGTCCGTGTTCGCCGCCAACGCCGCTGAAATCACCGGCGCGGGCGCCTCGTTCATCTACCCGGTGATGTCGAAGTGGTCGGCCGACTACAACGCCGCCACCAGCAACAAGGTCAACTACCAGTCGATCGGTTCCGGCGGCGGCATTGCGCAGATCAAGGCCAAGACCGTTGATTTCGGCTCGTCCGACGCCCCGCTGAAGCCGGAAGAACTGGCGGCTTCGGGCCTGGCGCAGTTCCCGTCGGTGATTGGCGGCGTGGTGCCGGTGGTCAACGTGGCCGGCATCGCCCCGGGCGCGCTGAAGCTGGACGGCACCGTGCTGGCCAACATCTTCCTGGGCAAGATCAAGACCTGGAACGACCCGGCCATCGCCGCGCTGAACCCGGGCGTGACGCTGCCGAGCGCCAAGATCACCGTCGTGCACCGTTCGGACGGCTCGGGCACCACCTTCAACTTCGTCAACTACCTGTCCAAGGTCAGCCCGGAGTGGAAGAGCTCGGTCGGTGAAGGCACCTCGGTCCAGTGGCCGGCCGGCATCGGCGGCAAGGGCAACGAAGGCGTTGCTGCCTACGTGAAGCAGATCAAGGGCGGCATCGGCTACGTCGAACTGTCCTACGCGCTGCAGAACAAGCTGTCGTACACCGCGATGAAGAATGCCGCCGGCCGCTTCGTGCAGCCGAGCGACACCTCGTTCGCCGCCGCCGCTGCCAGCGCCGACTGGGCCAGCGCCAAGGACTTCTACCTGGTGATGACCAACGCCCCGGGCGCCGAGTCCTGGCCGATCACCGCCACCAACTTCATCCTGGTGCACAAGAAGCCGAAGAACGCTGCCAACGGCAAGGCCACCCAGGAGTTCTTCCGCTGGGTCTACAAGAGCGGCGACGCCCAGGCCCGCCAGCTGGACTACGTGCCTCTGCCGGACAGCCTGGTCCGCCAGATCGAGACCTACTGGTCGCAGAACCTGAAGTAAGCGTTCCCCCGCAGGAACGGGATCGGCGGGTCCTCTCTCCCTCGCCGATCCCACCCGGGCGCGAGATCCTCGAGATCTCGCGCTCTTCTTGTTTTTTGGGGTTGGTCGTGAAGAGCGTTTGCGCCTTCGCTGATCCGTGGGTGAGTCGGTGGGCCAGGGCGTGCAGGACACGCCGTAAACCCGTCCTTGGGGGCTCGGCCACGGCATCCATGCCGTGGACGGTCCTGCACGCCCTGGCCCACCGCCTCTGGACAGTTCATCGCGGGCGCGGTGGGGTCATGGAAGGCAGGAGCAGAGGCAGGAGCGTTTGTAGTGCCGAGCCCATGCTCGGCTGGGTGCTGGAGCGTGCGGACCAACGGTCCGCACCTACCGGGGCAGGGAGCAGTCGAGCATGGCTCGACTCTACAAGGGCCAACCGGCCGTCATATCGGTGCGCAGATCGGAGGTTTCCGGGCACCTGCCGGATTGGTGCCAACCCTGTGAAACCCTTGTCAGAACGTGATCCAGGGCACCTCTGTCATGGTCGTAATACGGCTGTAACAAAAACATCATTTCATAGCCGCATCCGCCGACGCCGTCGGCTCTACCCCGCTATGGAGTGACCATGAAACTGCACTCGGCCGGCCTTGCCGCCCTTTCCCTGGCCATCGCCCTGGGCCTGTCGGCCTGCGGTGGCGACAAGCAGGCAGCGCAGCAGCCGGCGGCCGACGGTGCCGCCGCTCCGGCCGCTGCCGGTGCCAAGGTGACCGCCGAAGTGTCCGGTGCCGGCGCTTCCTTCATCTTCCCGCTGGTCTCCAAGTGGTCGGCTGACTACAACGCCAGCACCGGCGCCAAGATCAACTACCAGTCGATCGGCTCGGGCGGCGGTATCGCCCAGATCAAGGCCGGCACCGTCGACTTCGGTTCCTCCGACAAGCCGCTGAGCAGCGAAGAGCTGGCCCAGGCCGGCCTCGCCCAGTTCCCGTCCGCCATCGGCGGCGTGGTCCCGGTGGTCAACATCGAAGGCCTGGAAGCCGGCAAGCTGCGCCTGAGCGGCGCCCTGCTGGCCGATATCTTCCTGGGCAAGGTCAAGACCTGGAACGACCCGGCCATCGTCGCCGCCAACCCGGGCGTGAAGCTGCCGGAAGGCAAGATCACTCTGGTTCACCGTTCGGACGGTTCGGGCACCACCTTCAACTTCTCCAACTACCTGTCCAAGGTCAGCCCGGAGTGGAAGAGCAAGGTCGGCGAAGGCACCTCGGTGCAGTGGCCGGACGGTGTTGGTGGCAAGGGCAACGAAGGCGTTGCTTCCTACGTGAAGCAGATCAAGGGCTCCATCGGCTACGTCGAACTGGCCTACGCGCTGCAGAACGGCATGCCGTACACCGCCATGCAGAACGCGGCCGGCAACTGGGTCGAGCCGAGCGCGGAAACCTTCGCCGCCGCGGCCGCCAGCGCCGACTGGGCCAGCGCCAAGGACTTCAACCTGGTCATCACCAACGCCCCGGGCGAGCAGGCGTGGCCGATCACCGCCACCAACTTCATGCTGATGCAGAAGCAGCCGAAGGACGCCAAGCGCAACCAGGACACCCTGGCCTTCTTCAAGTGGGCCTTCGAAAACGGCCAGGCCCAGGCCAACGAGCTGCACTACGTGCCGCTGCCGGCCGAACTGGTCAAGCAGATCGAGGCCTACTGGGCGACCGACCTGAAGTGATGGACACGACGGTGCCCGCCCCGCGCGGGCACCGCCTCTTCCACGCCGTGCCGCCCCGCCCCTTCCTGGCCCTGCCGTCCCCATGAATGCCATCGCCCAGCCTGTAGCAGCCCCGTCCACGCGTGATACGCGTGATGCCCGCAACGACAAACTGTTCCGATGGGTGCTGGTCGGCACCGTCATCTTCGTCCTGATCGCCCTGGCCTGCGCCGCACTGTCGATGCTGTGGGGCGGCCGCCATGCCCTGCAGATGCAGGGCCTGAGCTTCTTCTTCTCCGCCGACTGGAATCCGGTCGAAAACAAGTTCGGCGCCCTCGCCCCGATCTACGGCACCCTGGTCACCGCGCTCATCGCGATGGTCATCGCCGTGCCGGTCAGCTTCGGCATCGCCTTCTTCCTCACCGAAGTCGCGCCGCGCTGGCTGCGTGGCCCGGTCGGTACCGCCATCGAACTGCTGGCCGGCATTCCCTCGATCATCTACGGCATGTGGGGCCTGTTCGTGCTGGTACCAGTGATGACCGAGTACGTCACTCCGTTCCTCAACGAGACCCTGGGCGAATGGCCGATCATCGGCCCGATGTTCCAGGGCCCGCCGCTCGGCATCGGCATGCTCACCGCCGGTTTCGTGCTGGCCATCATGGTCATTCCGTTCATCTCCTCGGTGATGCGCGAAGTGTTCCTGACCGTGCCGACGCGCCTGAAGGAATCGGCCTACGCGCTGGGCTCCACCAAGTGGGAAGTGAGCTGGGACATCGTCCTGCCCTACACCCGCTCGGCGGTGATCGGTGGCATCTTCCTCGGCCTCGGCCGCGCCCTGGGCGAAACGATGGCGGTGGCCTTCGTGATCGGCAACAGCGTGCGCCTGTCGCCGTCGCTGCTGGAACCGGGCACCACCATCGCCGCGCTGATCGCCAACGATTTCGGCGAAGCCACTGAAACCTACCGCTCGGCGCTGCTGCTGCTCGGCTTCGTCCTCTTCATCGTCACCTTCGTGGTGCTGGCCATCGCCCGCCTGATGCTGATGCGCCTGTCCCGCAAGGAGGGCAACTGATGTCCACCACCGCTGATTCGCTGTACCTTCGCCGCCGCATCGGCAACGTCGTTGCGATCACCGCTTCCTGCGCCACCGCGCTGTTCGGCCTGTTCTTCCTGGGCTGGATCCTGTTCACCCTGGCCTCGAAAGGCCTGGCCGGCATCAACTGGGATCTGTTCACCAAGATGACGCCGCCGCCGATGCAGGAAGGCGGCCTTGCCAACGCCTTCTTCGGCAGTGCAGTGATGTGTGCGCTGGCGATCGGCATCGGCACCCCGCTGGGCGTGCTGGCCGGTACCTGGCTGGCCGAGTACGGCAACGCCCGCAAGGCCGGCACCGTGGTCCGCTTCGTCAACGACATCCTGCTGTCGGCCCCGTCCATCGTGCTCGGCCTGTTCGTCTACACCCTGTACGTGATGCAGACCGGCGGCAACTTCTCGGCGTTCGCCGGTGCCCTGTCGCTGGCCTTCATCGTGCTGCCGGTGGTGGTGCGCACCACCGACGAGATGCTGCGCCTGGTGCCCTCGCAGATGCGCGAAGCGGCCCTGTCGCTGGGTATCCCGCAGTGGAAGGTGATCGTGCAGGTGCTGTACCGCAGTGCCTCGGCCGGCATCATCACCGGCATCCTGCTGGCGCTGGCCCGCATTTCCGGCGAGACCGCGCCGCTGCTGTTCACCGCCTTCGGCAACCAGTACTGGAACAACAACATCTTCCAGCCGATGGCCTCAGTGCCGGTGGTGATGAACCAGTTCGCCGGCAGCCCGTATGAATCCTGGCAGGTCCTGGCCTGGGCCGGTGCCCTGGTGCTGACTGTCTTCGTGTTGCTGGTCAGCCTTGCCGCCCGCGGCATCCTGCTGCGCAACCGTATCTCCCATGACTGACCTTTCCGTGGATAACGCCATGAACGACCTTTCCAACGCCGTGCCGATGCAGCGCATCGCCGTGCCGTCCTCGCACGAGAGCCTGCACACGCCGTCGCCGGTGAAGCTGGCTGCGCGTGGACTGGACTTCTACTACGACAAGTTCCACGCCCTGAAGGGCATCAACCTGGAGATTCCGGAAAAGCGCGTGACCGCGCTGATCGGTCCCTCCGGTTGCGGCAAATCGACCCTGCTGCGCATCTTCAACCGCATCTACGCGCTGTACCCGAAGCTGGAAGCGCGCGGTGAAGTGCTGCTGGACGGCGAGAACATCCTGTCGCCGAAGTACCCGATGAACCGCCTGCGCAGCAAGGTCGGCATGGTGTTCCAGAAGCCGGTGCCGTTCCCGATGACCATCTTCGAGAACGTCGCCTACGGCATCCGCCACCACGAGAAGCTGAGCAAGGCCGACATGGCCGACCGCGTCGAGCAGGCGCTGCGCCAGGGCGCGCTGTGGGACGAAGTGAAGGACAAGCTGGGGCAGAGCGCACTGGGCCTGTCCGGTGGCCAGCAGCAGCGTCTGTGCATCGCCCGTGCCGTGGCGCTGCGCCCGTCGGTGCTGCTGCTGGACGAGCCGACCTCGGCGCTGGACCCGATTTCGACCAGCCGCATCGAGCAGCTGGTGGAAGAGCTCAAGCACGAGTACACCATCGTCATCGTCACCCACAACATGCAGCAGGCCGCGCGCGTGTCCGACTACACCGCCTTCATGTACCTGGGCGACCTGATCGAGCATGACCGCACCGAAGTGATCTTCTCGCAGCCGTCGCAGCGGCAGACCGAGGACTACATCACCGGTCGCTTCGGCTGAAACGCCAGTCGAGCGTGGCTCGGCTCTACAGACAACGCCAGTCGAGCATGGCTCGACTCTACAGAGTGGAACAACCATGAACCTTCCCAACGACCACATCGTCAAGAGCTACGACGAAGAGCAGCAGCGCCTGGTGGCCGAAATCGTGCGCATGGGCGAGATGGCCGTCGCCCAGCTCGAAGCGGCGATGGACGTGATCGAGAAGCGCGACGAGAACGCTGCCCATCGCATCATCGCCAACGACGAAGCGATCGATGCGCTTGAGCAGCAGATCAGCCACGACGTGATGCGCCTGGCGCTGCGTGGCCCGATGGCGCGGGACCTGCGCGAGATCCTGGCGGGCCTGCGCATCCCGGCCGACATCGAACGCATCGGCGACTATGCGGCGAACGTGGCCAAGCGTTCGATCGCGCTGGGCAAGGTGCCGCCGCTGCCGCAGATCCAGGGCCTGCGTGCGCTGGGCCGCCTGGCCGCGCAGCAGGTGCGCCGCGCCATTGCCGCCTACCGCGACAACGACGCCGATGCCGCGCTGGAACTGCGCGAGGACGATGCCCGCCTGGACGCGCAGTACACCGCGCTGTTCCGTGAGCTGCTGACCTACATGATGGAAGACCCGCGCAACATCACCCCGTGCACGCACCTGCTGTTCATGGCCAAGAACCTGGAGCGCGTGGGCGACCACGCCACAAACATCGCCGAGAACGTCTGGTTCCTGGTGCACGGCGAGCAGCCGCTGCCGCCGCGCGAGAAGCGCGACGAAACCTCAAGCACCGGGCAGGTCTGACGCTGCACTGCAACACCAGAGTTGGATCCAGGGTGGCCGCTGTCCTTGTGACGGCGGCCTTATTTTTTGGGGTATTCCCCCGGATTGTGGGCGCCGGGCTTGCCCGGTGCGAACCTGCCGGATGCTTCTGTAACAAACCTCACGAAAATTTGAGTTCTTGGCGAGGATTCGTTGAGTAGGATCGCTGCACCATCGTTTCCACCGGCATCCCTGCCGGCCACCCGGGCACCCGCCCACACCACCCAGGAGCACGACCGATGAGCAGTTCCAACAAGACCCTGTCCCTGCTGACTGCTACCGCCCTGGCCGCCGGCCTGGGCATGACCGCCAGTGCCTCGGCCCTGAGCATGAGCGACCTCGCCCAGGGCTACCTGGTGGCCGGACAGGCAGCCAAGGCCAGTACCGAGGCCAAGGCCGCCGACACCAAGATGGCCGCTGACGCGACCAAGCATGCCGAAGGCAAGTGTGGCGCCGACGGCAAGACTGCCGAAGGCAAGTGCGGCGCCGACAAGGGCAAGGCTGCCGGAGCGGCAGCTGGCGCCAAGGCCAAGACCGGCGACAAGAAGGCGGCCGAAGGCAAGTGTGGCGAAGGCAAGTGCGGTGCCAAGCACTGACGTCCGCGCCAGCGTCGTCAGCCCGCGGTCGCCGCTTCGTGCGGCGGCCGCAGGGTTGGGGCTGCGCCGGGCGCTGTTGCAGGAGCTGCGTGATGCACCGGCCGGCGACTTCGATTTTCTCGAATGCGCGCCGGAGAACTGGATTCACGTCGGCGGTCCCGCCGGTGATGCACTGGCCGAACTGGCGCAGCGCCATCCGTTGAGCTGCCACGGCCTGTCGTTGTCGCTGGGCGGCAGCGCGCCGCTGGACACCCGTCTGCTGGAACAGATCGGCCAGTTCCTGGAGAAGCACCGCGTGCCGCTGTACAGCGAGCACCTGAGCTACTGCAGCGACGACGGACACCTGTACGACCTGCTTCCGATTCCGTTCACCGACGAAGCGGTGCGCCATACCGCCGCACGCATCGCCCGCGTGCAGGACCTGCTGGGTCGCCGCATCGCGGTGGAAAACGTGTCCTACTACCTGGCACCGGAACCGGCAATGGACGAACTGGCCTTCACCCTTGCCGTGCTCGCCGAGGCCGACTGCGACCTGTTGCTGGACGTCAACAACGTCTACGTCAACGCCTGCAACCATGGCTACGACGCCGACACCTTCATTGCCGGGCTGCCCGCTGACCGCATCGTCTGCCTGCACGTGGCCGGGCACCTGGACGAGGCACCGGACCTGAAGATCGATACCCATGGCAGCGCGGTGATCGATCCCGTCTGGGACCTGCTGGCGCGTACCTACGCGCGCATCGGCCCGCGCCCCACCCTGCTCGAACGCGATTTCAATTTCCCGCCCTATGCAGAACTGCAGGGCGAACTGCAGACCATCCGCCGCCTGCAGACCGCACACGCCGGGGCTGCACATGGCTGACGCCACCGACACCCTGCGCGCGCAGCAGCACGCGTTCACTGCCCATCTGCGCGATCCGGAGAGCGTGCCGCCACCGGCCGGCCTGGAGCCACGCCGGGTGGCGGTGTACCAACGGCTGCTGTTCAACAATCTGCTCGGCCTGTTGAGCAACGGCTTCCCGGTCTGCATGCGCCTGCTCGGCGAACCGGCCTGGAGCGGACTGGTGCGCCAGTACTTCGCGACCCATCGCTGCCAGACGCCGCTGTTCACCGAACTGGCCGCCGAATTCGTGGAGTGGCTGCAGGCGCAGCCACAGCTGCCGCACCCGGCGTTGGCCGAACTTGCTCATTACGAGTGGGTGGAAACCGCGCTGTACCAGCTTCCTGCCGAGCCGCTGCCGGTGCCAGGTGACATCGACCCGCTGCGGGTGCCGCTGCAGCGCTCGCCGCTGGCGTGGCCGCTGCTGTACCAGTGGCCCGTGCACCGGCTTGGTGCCGAGGACGCACCGTCACAACCGCCGGCCGAACCGACCGGCCTGCTGGTCCGTCGCGAGGCCGATGGCGAGGTGCGCTTTGCCGTACTCAGCCCACTGGCGGTGTACCTGCTGTCCAGCATCGGCGAACACCCCGGCCTCGATGGTCATGCCTACCTGCAGCAGCTAGCTGCTGCGCACGGCCTGGCCGATGACGCGCTGGCCCTACCCGGTGCTGCGCTGCTGCAACAGTTCCTGCAGGCCAGCGTGATCGGCCCGCTCGCAGTCCCCAGCTGACGCCCCTTCCCCCGGAGAACCGCCGATGAACCTCCCGACCCTGGCCACCGCGCGCGGCCAGCTGGACCGTCTCGCCCCCTGGTTGGCCCCGCTCGGCCTGCGCCTGCTGCTGGCCTGGGAATTCTTCGAATCCGGCCGCGAGAAACTGCACGGGCAGAACTGGTTCGCCAACCTGCAGGACGCCTTCCCGTTCCCGTTCGACCAGCTGCCGGCTGCCCTGAACTGGCAGCTCGCCACCTGGTTCGAACTGATCGGCGCGGCCTGCCTGCTGGTTGGCTTCGGCACCCGGTTTGCCGCGGCCAGCCTGCTGGTGCTGACCATTGTGGCGACCTATGCAGTGCATTGGCCGATGGAGTGGAACTCGCTGGCCGACCTCGCCATGGGCTATGCGATCACTGACCAGGGCTTCGGCAACTTCAAGCTGCCGGTGCTGTTCATGGCGATGCTGCTGCCACTGATCTTCACCGGCGCCGGCAGACTGAGCGTGGATGCATGGTTGGCGCGGTGGCAGCCATCGGGCACGACGGCACGGCCCGCAGTGCGGTAGATACTTCCGCCGGCGCTCATCGTGCCAACCAAGGTTGGCACCTACCGGAATCCTGAGCGTGCGGTGCCCGGTAGATGTCGACCTTGGTCGACACACGCCCACGCCGGGAACCCATGCACAGAAGGCTGGCCGGGCACTCAGGGTCGCTCTGCTAGAATTCACGCATGACTGACCCCACTCCCGCACCTGCCGCCGCTCCCGATTCCGTAGTACCCCAGGCGCAGCGCGCGATGTCACAACGCTTCCGCGGCTTCCTGCCGGTGGTGGTGGATGTGGAAACCGGCGGCTTCGACAGCCAGCGCAACGCGCTGCTGGAAATCGCTGCCGTGCCGATCGAGATGGACGAGAACGGCCTGCTCTACCCCGGCCAGACCGCCAGCGCCCACGTGATACCGGCCGAAGGCCTGGAGATCGACCCGAAGTCGCTGGAAGTGACCGGCATCATCCTCGACCACCCGTTCCGGCTGGCCAAGGAAGAGAAAGCCGCGCTGGACCACATCTTCACCCCGGTGCGTGCGGCGATGAAGAAATACGGCTGCCAGCGCGCGATCCTGGTCGGCCACAACGCACATTTCGACCTCGGTTTCGTCAACGCGGCGGTTGCACGTACCGGTCACAAGCGCAATCCGTTCCATCCGTTCAGCGTGTTCGACACGGTGACCCTGGCCGGCATCGCCTACGGGCAGACCGTGCTGGCGCGTGCAGCCACGGCCGCCGGGCTGGGCTGGGACGCCAACGAGGCGCACAGCGCGGTGTATGACACCGAGCAGACTGCTCGGTTGTTCTGCACCATCGCCAACGCCTGGCCGCGGTAAGCCAGCCAACGGCGCAACCGCATCCACGCAGTGCGGACCAACGGTGCGCACCCACCACTCACCGCACGGTGGATCCACGCCATGCGTGGATGCAATCAACCAATGCTCGTACGATCCCGGCCGTCGCTCTTGGCGCGGTACAGCGCGCGGTCTGCGCGCTGGTACAGCAGCGCCGGGGTGCGGTCGTCGGCATCCAGTTCCACCAGGCCTGCGCTGAAGGTCACGCGCAGGCCCGCCACGCCGGCCCAGTCGGGATGGTCATGGAACAGGCCGCGCAGGCGCGCGCACAGCTGTGCGGCTTCCTCCAGGCGGGTGTCGTTGAGCAGCAGCGCGAACTCTTCGCCACCGGTCCGCGCCGGCAGGTCCGAATCGCGGCTGGCGGCGGCGATCAGCCTCGCCACCTGCACCAGCACCGCATCGCCGATGCTATGGCTGTGGCGATCGTTGACGTCCTTGAAGTGGTCGATGTCCAGCACCACCAGGCACAGCGGATGACCACTGCGCTGCGCACGCGCGAAGTCGCGGGCCAGGGTTTCATCGAAGGCACGGCGGTTGGCCAGGCCGGTCAGCGCATCCTCGCGGGCCTGCCGTTCGAAGGCCTCGGCCTGGCGTGCCAGACGCTCGGCCAGTTCGGTCTTTTCCTGGTTCAGCGCCTGCAGGTGCACGGTCTTGGCCTGCAGGTCGAAGGTGGCTTCATCCACCCGCCGCGCCAGGCGCAGGTTGCTGGCCTTCAACTGCTGCAGCAGCAGGCGGTACAGCGCCACCAGCCCGGCCAGCAGCAACAGGCCACCCAGCACCTGCACGCTGCGTCGCTGCCACCAGAACGGCTCCACGGTGAAGCTCCATACCGCCTCCTGCTGGCCCCAGCTGCCACCCGGATGGGCAGCGGCCACGTGCAGGGTGTAGTCGCCCGGCGGCAAACCAACGAACTCCACGCTGCGCTGCGGGCCGCGTTCGACCCACCCCGCATCCAGGCCGTCCAGCCGCGTGCGATAGCGGATCCGGTCAGACATCAGGTAGCTCAAGCCGACGTAGCTCACCGTCAAGCGGCGGCCGCCGGGAATGTAGTTCCGGTCCGGACCTTCCCAATGCACCGGTGCGCCATCCACCTGCACGCTTTCAATCGCTGCCGGCGGTGAAAGGCGCTCGCGGAAGCGTTGCAGGCGTTGCGGGTCGACGGTGCTCAGGCCTCCGGCGGTGACCACCCAGAACGTGCCGTCCTGGCGCAGGATGGCCGATGGCGCGGAGCTGCCGTTGGCCTGCGCGTTGGCCATCCCGTCGATCTCGTTGTAGCGCTCCACCACCACCCGCGGTGCGCGGCCATCGGCCACGGCATTGAGGGTCGCCATGTCGGTGCGCAGCACGCCGCGGTTGCTGCTGATCCACACGTTGCCAAGACGATCCGGCACCAGCTGGAACACCGCATCCACCGGCATGCCCTGCTCCAGCCCCACCCGCGCCAGCGTGCCGTTCCGCCAGCGGTACAGGCCACGGTCACTGCTGATCCACATCGCGTCGCCCAGCTGGTGGAAACCGAACACACTGCGGCCCCCGCCCAGCGGCGCCAGGTCGATCGACTGCACGTGGTCACCGCGCAGCACGCGGATTCCCTCGATGGTGCCGATCCACAGGTTGCCCTGATGATCGTGCTCAAGCGCGGTGATCAGGCCACCGGGCATCCCCGCAATGTCTGATACCTGCACGCGGTCGCCATCGATGCGCACCACGCCCTTCTGCGTGCCGGCCCAGACCACGCCCTGCGGGTCCACGCTGATCGCGCGGATGTTGCCGCCCGGCATGCCATCGGCTGCGGCATAGTTGTGCCGCAGCCTGCCATCACGGCCAAGACGGTAGACGCCATCGCCGAACGTTCCGACCCACAGGTCACCGTCCGGGCCCTGCGCCAGGCTGAGCACCGAAGGTGCCTTGCCGCCGCGGTTGTGCAGCGGCATCGCGCGGAAGCGGCCATCGGCGGTCTGCAGGTCGAGGCCGCTGGCACTGCCGACCCACAGCTGGCGGTCGCGGTCCTCGAACACGGTGCGCACATAGTCGCCACTGAGGCCATCGCGCTCGGTGTAGCTGCTGAACAGTGTTTCGCGCAGGCGGTAGAGGCCACCATTGGCACCCACCCAGATGCTGCCTTCGGCGTCCTCGCGCAGGCTGACCACGCGCCCACCCGGAAGGTTCAGGCCCGCCGGCAGCCGCTCCAGGCCATGTGCGGAGATCCGCAGCAGGCCCTGGTTCTCGGTGCCCAGCCACAGGTCACCGTGGCGGTCCTGCAGCATCGAGGTCATGTGCAGCTGGCCCGGCAGACGGTGCATCAACACCAGCTGGTCATCCTCCACCCGGTACAGGCGCTCGCCGGCGACGATCCACAGCGCGCCATCCGGAGCGCGGTACGGCCACGACAGCCCACTGCCGGCGCCCAGCCCCCACGCTGCAGGGGCCCGCTTGAGCACGCCGTCGTTGTCGCGCAGCACCAGCCCGTCCAGCGTGCCGGCCCAGACCCGGTCCTGTGCATCGACGACCAGCTTGGTGAAGCTCATCGCCATCGGCAGGTCGGCCGCCGGCGCCTGGTAGACGATGCCGGTGTCCGGTGTCAGATAGCCGATGCCCTTGCCTTCATACAGCAACCACAGACGGCCCTGGCTGTCCATCTGCATGGACTGGATCAGCACCTGCGGGGTATCGGCCCGATGCTCCCAGACACGCCACTGCCCATCGTTGCCGCGGTGGCTGACGTTGCCGCGCGAATCACTGATCCACAGACCACCCTGGCGGTCGACCAGCAGCGCGCCGATGCCGTTGTCGCGCAGGCCCGGGCGGGTGCTGCGGTCGAACACAGTGAAATCGAGGCCGTTGTAACGCACCAGGCCTTCCCAGGTGGCGAACCACAGGTGGCCTTCGGGGGTCTGCGCGATGTCGCGCAGCGAGTTGTGCGGCAGGCCGTTGCGCGACGTCCATACATCAATGGCGTAGTCGCGCAGCGGTGGGGCACCGTCCTGTGCGGCCAGCGGCAGCGCGACCGCCAGCAGCAGCCACAGCAGCCCCTGCCGCAGCGCCCGCCTGAATCCCGATACGTGGCACTCCACCCAGCGCCCGTTGCCCCCCTGTCCGCCCATCAGTGCAGCGGCGGTGGCCAGATGCAGCCGCCGGAGCAGGCAGGGCGCGGGAACGGCCGGGCAGCGCGGAACGGCATGCCGGCGGGAACAGGCTGGCTCATCGACGGGAAACATGGGAGTTGCGCAGATGATAGGCCAAACCCCGGCCCTGGCGTCACCGTTGGCCGGCGGGCGGACTCAGCCGGCCCGGCCCGGAGGAACCACCTGCGCGCTGGCCGGCCACTGCACCACCGCCTCCAACCCACCTTCGGCGCGGTTGCGCAGCCACAGGCGAGCGCCGTCCTTCTCGGCCAGTGCGCGGGCGATGGTCAGGCCCAGCCCGGCACCGCCGGTTTCCCGCGAACGGGAGGTTTCCACCCGCACGAACGGGTCGAACACCGCCTCCAGCTGATCCTCGGCGAGGCCGGGGCCGTCATCGGCCACCACTACGGTGATCGCACCGCCACTGCGCTCGACCCGCACACGCACCCGGTAGGCATACATCACCGCGTTATCCACCAGGTTGGAAAACAGGCGGTGCATGGCCAGCGGACGCAACATCAACACCGCTCCGCTGCCGCCTTCGAAGACGACATCACCGCCGCCCTCGGCCGTGTCTTCAACAATGCTTTCCAGCAGCGAATCCAGGTCCAGCGCGGCACGCTGTTCGGCGCTTTCGGCACTGCGGGCCAGCTCAAGGCCTTCGCGCACCAGTGCCTGCATTGCCGCCAGATCACCGATCAGGCGCTCGCGCAGCGCTTCATCGCCGACGTTTTCCAGGCGCAGGCGCAGGCGGGTCAGCGGCGTCTGCAGGTCATGGGTGATCGCCGCCAGCATCTGCGTGCGCTCAGCCAGATGCCGCTGCAGGCGGTGCTGCATGGCGTTGAAGGCTTCGGCGGCACGCTGCACCTCGCGCGGCCCGCGCAGGGGCAAGGGATCACGCTGCAGGTCATCGCCGAGATCCTCGGCGGCAGCGGCCAGTTCCTGCAGCGGCGCGCTGGCCATGCGCGCGACGATGTACGCCAGCACCGCAATCGCCAGCACCAGCAGGGTCAGGAACCATGGGTCCACGGCAAGGATGCCGTTGTGCGCCACGGCCGGTGAATCCAGAGCCAGCTTGAGCAGCGTACCGTCGTTGAGGGTCACGTCCACCGCACGGCACTTGGGTGGGATGAACGCCGGATCGCGTTCGCGCGGATGTCGGCGGTGCCCGGGCGGCGGTGGCGGCAGCAGATCCTGCAGCTTGGGAATGCACGAGCGGAACGAAGCAAAGTGCACGTGGGCGCGGGACACCGGCCCCGGACGGTCTTCCAGTACCTCCATCAGCGCGGTGTCGGCGCGTCCCAGGCGAGCACCCGGCTGCAGCGCACGCACGCTCGGCCCGCCGATCTCGAGCAGGCGCTCGCGCAGCTCCGGATTGCCATCGAGCAGATTGACGTAGCCCTGCAGGCGGTCGGCGATGCGGTTCAGGTTCTGCCGTTCGAACTCCTGCTGACGCTTGGAGGTGGCCAGCATGGTCGCGCCGATCGCGGCCACGCTCATGCCCAGCAGCAGGATCACGAACAACCGCCCGACCATCGAGGACAGGAAATGGCGCAGGCGCTTCATCCAGGCTTATTCCAGGTTCACCGACGAGGCCAGTACATAGCCTTCGTTGCGCACGGTCTTGATCAGGCCGTCCGGGCCACCGTCGTCACCCAGCTTGTTGCGCAGCCGGCTGACCTGCAGGTCGATGGCGCGGTCCTGCGCTTCGTAGTTGCGGCCACTGCTGAGCGCCACCAGCTGTTCGCGCGACAGCACCTTGTTGGCATGGGCGATGAACACCCGCAACAGGCGGAACTCGGCGCCGGACAGCACCACCACGCGGTCGTCCGGATCCACCAGGTGGCGGTGTTCCAGGTCGAACACCCAGCGCGAGAAACGTGCGCGGCGCACCGCCAGGGGTTCGAGATTGGCCGGCAGCGCCTCGGTCCGGCGCAGCACGTTGCGGATGCGCGCCAGCAGCTCGCGCGGTTCGAACGGCTTGGCCAGGTAGTCGTCGGCACCCATTTCCAGGCCCAGCACACGGTCGATCGGCTCGGCGCGTGCGGTCAGCATGATCACCGGCGTGTTCGAGCGCGCGCGCAGGTCGCGGCACAGGGTCAGGCCATCCTCACGCGGCAGGTTGAGGTCGAGCACGATCAGGTCCACGTGCTCACGGTCCAGCAGCTGGCGCATGGCGGTGCCGTCGGCGGCCGTGCTCACCTGGTAGCCGGCACGGCCCAGCTGTTCTGCCAGCAGGGTGCGGATGTCGTTGTCGTCGTCGACGATCAGCAGTCGATGCATCGTGTTTTCAGTCTCCATGTCGCGATCATCCCGTGTCGGCAGCTGAACCGCATCCGGGGCAATGCGTACCAGTGTATCCAGCCATGGGCGGGATACCTGTGGTTACGCGTATTCACCGACAGTGTTACATACAGACATACCCCGAGGATTGGCCCCCCGTCGGTCGATCTTCACAATGCCCACCAACGCCGCCACCGCGGCCCCGAGAGTGAAGCCACGACGTGACGTTCCGCCTGCTGCCCGCGACCCGCCGAGGTCGCCTGATACTGATCGCCCTGCTTGCCCTTGCCGTCGCCGCAGGTGCCTGGTGGCTGCTGCGCAAGCCCGCCGCCCCGGCCGTAGCGACCACCCCGGTCAGCCGCGGCGACATCGAGCAGACCGTGGAAGCCACCGGCGTGATCGACGCCTACAAGCTGGTCAGCGTCGGTGCGCAGGCCTCGGGCCAGATCAAGTCGCTGAAAGTTCAACTGGGCGACACCGTGAAGGAAGGTGACCTGATCGCCGAGATCGATGCCACCACCCAGCAGAACCAGGTGCTCAACGCGCAGGCCTCGCTGGACCAGGTCACCGCCCAGCGCGCCGTGCAGCAGGCCACCCTGCGCCAGGCCGAACTGGAATTCGCGCGCCAGCAGCAGATGCTGGCTGCCGAGGCCACCTCGCGCCAGGAATACGATGCCGCCGAAGCACAGTTGAAGACTGCCCGCGCCCAGCTGCAGTCCTACGAGGCGCAGATCAAGGGCCGCGAAACCGAGCTGGGCACCGCACGCGCCAACCTGGCCTACACCCGCATCACCGCGCCGATGGATGGCACCGTGGTCGCGGTGGTGGCCGAGGAAGGCCGCACCGTGAACGCCAACCAGACCGCGCCCACCATCGTGATGCTGGCGCGGCTGGACGTGGTCACGGTCAACGCCGAGATCTCCGAGGCCGACGTGGTCAAGATCAAGGCCGGCATGCCGGTGTACTTCACCACGCTGGGCGAGCCGGACCGCAAGTACCACGCCACGCTGCGCCAGATCAATCCGGCGCCGGCCTCGATCGCCAACGAGAACTCCTCCAGTTCCAGCAGTTCGTCCAGCTCCAGTTCCAGCAGCGCGGTGTACTACAACGCGCTGTTCGATGTGGAGAACCCGGACGGCACGCTGCGCATCGACATGACCGCGCAGGTCTCGGTGCTGCTCAAGCAGGCCAAGGGCGTGCTGATGGTGCCGGCGGTGGCCCTGGGGCCGAAGCGCCGTGGCGACGAGCGCATGGTGCGGGTGCTGGACGACAAGGGCCAGCCGCAGCCGCGCAAGGTCACCGTGGGCATCAACAACGGCGCCTCGGCCGAGATCCTGTCCGGGCTGAAGGAAGGCGAGCGCGTGGTGGTGGGCGAAGCCGGTGCGGCCGGTGCCAGCGCCGGCGGTGGCAACCGCGGCGGCATGCAGATGCGGGTCGGCGGCCCGGGCATGGGGCGCCGATGAGCACGACGGCGCCGCTGCTGCGCCTGCGCGACCTGCGACGCGAATTCCCGGCCGGCGATGATGTGATCGCCGTGCTGCGTGACGTCAATCTCGACATCCACGCCGGTGAGATGGTGGCCATCGTCGGCCAGTCCGGCTCGGGCAAGTCGACGCTGATGAACATCCTCGGCTGCCTCGATCGTCCCACCCGTGGCAGCTACCAGGTAGCCGGCCGCGAAACCGGGAAGATGGAACCGGACGAGCTGGCCGAACTGCGCCGCGAGCATTTCGGCTTCATCTTCCAGCGCTACCACCTGCTGGGCGACCTGGATGCGCGCGGCAACGTGGAAGTACCGGCGGTGTATGCGGGCAGCCCCGGGCCCGTGCGCAACGCGCGTGCCGAGCAGCTGCTGCAACGGCTGGGCCTGAGCGACCGCATGCATCACAAGCCGGGCCAGCTGTCCGGTGGCCAGCAGCAGCGCGTGTCGATCGCACGTGCCCTGATGAACGGCGGCGAGGTGATCCTGGCCGACGAACCGACCGGCGCGCTCGACACGAAATCCGGCGAGGAAGTGATGGCGATCCTCGGCGAGCTGCACGCCGAAGGCCACACCATCATCATCGTCACCCACGACATGAGCGTTGCCGAACATGCGCAGCGCATCATCGAGATCCGCGATGGCGAGATCATCGCCGACCGCGCCAACCCGAACGCACCGAGCTACCGCGCACAGCGCGAGGCCAGCACCGGTGTTGCCCACGGCAACAGCTGGCGGGCGGCGCGCGACCGTTTCACCGAAGCGTTCCGCATGGCGTTGCTGGCGATGAACGCACATCGGCTGCGTACCTTCCTGACCATGCTCGGCATCATCATCGGCATCGCCTCGGTGGTCTCGGTGGTGGCGCTGGGCAATGGCTCGCAGCAGCAGATCCTGCAGAACATCAGCGCGCTCGGCACCAACACCATCGACGTCTATCCCGGCCGTGGTTTCGGCGACATGCGCTCGGCGCGGGTTCAGACGCTCAAGGCCAGCGATGCCGATGCACTGGCAAAGCAGAGCTACGTTGACAGTGCCACCCCCAGCGTGTCGACCTCGGTCACCGCCCGCTACCGCAACCAGTCCTCCACCGCCCAGGTCAGCGGCGTTGGCGAGCAGTTCTTCCGGGTCAAGGGTGTGACCCTGCTCAGCGGCAGCTTCTTCGATAGCGATGCGGTGAAGGGCCTGGGCCAGGTGGCTGTGATCGACGAGAACACCCAGACCCAGTTCTTCCCCGATGTCGATCCGGTCGGCCAGGTGATCCTGCTCGGCAACGTGCCGGCGCGCGTGGTCGGTGTGGCCAAGCGCCAGAGTTTCGGCTTCGGCGGCAGCACCAGCCTCAGCGTGTGGGTGCCGTACACCACGGTGATGTCACGCATGCTCGGTCAGAGCCACGTCTCCAGCATCACCGTGCGCGTGGACGACGACACGCCGATGGATGCCGCACAGGAAGCGATCACCCGACTGTTGACGATGCGCCATGGCACCGAGGACTTCTTCCTCAGCAACAGCGCCGAGATCCGCGAGACCATCGAGCAGACCACGCGCACGATGACCCTGTTGATCGGCGCCATCGCCGCCATCGCGCTGCTGGTGGGCGGCATCGGCGTGATGAACATCATGCTGGTGTCGGTGACCGAGCGCACCCGTGAGATCGGGGTGCGCATGGCCGTGGGTGCACGGCAGAGCGACATCCGCCAGCAGTTCCTGATCGAAGCGGTGCTGGTGTGCCTGCTCGGCGGCGTGCTCGGCATCGGCCTGGCCCTGCTGCTGGGCTCGATGATCGGCCGCTTCGCCAGTGACTTCCAGGTGCTGTTCTCCACCGCCTCGATCGTTGCCGCGTTTGCCTGCTCCACCCTGATCGGGGTGGCGTTCGGTTTCCTGCCCGCGCGCAACGCCGCGCAGCTCGACCCGGTGGAGGCCCTGGCCCGCGAATGAAGATGATGATGACCCGACTGCCCTTGCCCGCTCCCTCGCGCCTGCTGCTGGCGGGCGCTGTTCTGCTCGCCCTCTCAGGCTGTGCCTCGGTGGGCCGCTACCCGGTGCAGGCCCCGGACGTAGCGGCCAGCTACGGCCGTGGCGATGCCACCCTCAACGCACCGGCCGACGACCCGCGCAGCAGCCTGGATACACCAGGCCGCGACATCCGCCAGGACACCTGGTGGACCGGTTTCGGCGATGAACGTCTCGATCGCCTGGTGGCGCAGGCGCTGGCCGCCAACAGCGATCTGGCCGCCGCTGGCCTGGCCGTGCAGCGTTCGCGGCTGCAGGCCGGCCTGGCCAGCAACGCGCTGTGGCCGCAGCCTTCATCCTCCGGCGTGAGCGGCAGCGCCAGCCGCGCCACCGACCAGGCGGATGACTGGCGACGCAGCTATTCCACCGGCGTCTCGCTGGGCTGGGAGGTCGATCTGTGGGGCCGCCTGCGCACCCAGCGCGACATCGCCCGCTGGGAAGCCGAAGCCAGCGAGGAAGACCGGCAGAACACCACGTTGCTGGTGATCGGCGACACCATCACCCAGTACTGGAACCTGGCCTATCTCAACCAGTCCATCGCCACCGGCCAGGCCAACCTGGAACGGCTGGAGCGCACCCGCGAACTGGTGCAGGCCCGCTTCGACGCTGGTGCGGTATCGCGCCTGGAAGTGCGCCAGGCACTGCAGAACCTGCAATCGCAGCGTGCCTCGCAGAGCGTACTGGAACAGCAGCGGGTGGAGGTGCGCAATGCACTGGCAGTGCTGCTGGACGGCACGCCCTGGCCGCAGCAGGACGAACCGCAGGACCTGCTGGCCGCACGCAGCCCCGGCATCAACGAAGGACTGCCGGCCGACCTGCTCGGCCGCCGTCCCGACCTGCGCGCGGCCGAACTGCGCCTGCGCAACAGCCTGAAGACCATCAAGGTGACCGCTACCCAGTACTACCCGGCGCTGAGCCTGACCGGCAGCCTGGGCTCCAGTGCAACGTCACTGGGTGACGTGCTGCGCAACCCGGTGGCCACGCTGGGCGCCGGCCTGTCGCTGCCGTTCCTCAACCTGCAGCGCGCGCAGCTGGATACCGACATCGCCGGTACGGCCTACCAGATTGCTGCGACCAACTTCCGCAAGACGCTGTACACCGCGCTCTCGGAAGTGGACAACGCGCTGTCGGCACGCGAGCAGCTGGCGCGCCAGGTGGCGGCCTCGCAGGCGTCGTATGACGAAGCGGTGGAAGTGGAGCGCGCGCAGGAAGTGCGCTACCGCGTGGGTGCCACCGACCTGCGCACGTGGCTGGAAGCGCAGCAGACCCGGCGTGATGCCGAGCTGTCGCTGGCACGCGTGCGCCAGGGCCAGCTGAACAACGACGTGACCCTGTTCAAGGCACTGGGCGGCAGCGCTGGGTGAGGCGATGCGGGGCTGCGCCCCGCACCCGCCGAAACAACGTCAACGTCAACAACGGGGCATTCCGTTGAATGGCGGGGTGGGTCCGGTGGCAGGGGGCGCCGTGAACTCGACTGATTCCCGCGCGTTGTCGGAAAGCCGTCATGCACGCTTTGGTAGGTGTCGACCTTGGTCGACACGATCCTTCCGATCAAAAAAGGGCTCAGATCACGCCGGCCGATCAACCGCGCTGGCGCACGGCCTCGAACAGGCTGACGCCGGCGGCGACGGACACGTTCAGGCTCTCGATCTCGCCCGGCATCGGGATCTTGACCAGGCCATCGCAGTTCTCGCGGGTCAGGCGGCGCAGGCCATCGGCCTCGCCACCCAGCACCAGGGCGATGTTGCCCTTCAGGTCAAGCTGGTACAGCGAGGCGGTGGCTTCGCCGGCCAGGCCATAGATCCACACGCCCTGCTTCTGCAGGTCCTTCAGGCAGCGCGACAGGTTGGTCACCGCCACCACCGGGATGAGATCGGCGGCACCGGCCGAAGTCTTGCGCACAGTGGCATTGACCGTGGCCGACTTGTCCTTCGGGATTATCACTGCAGTGGCGCCGGCCGCGGCGGCCGAGCGCAGGCAGGCGCCCAGGTTGTGCGGGTCCTGCACCTCGTCCAGCACCAGCAACAGGGCCTTGCCCTCGGCTGCAGTGACCAGGCCTTCCAGCTCGTTCTCGCTGTAGGTGCGGGCGGCGGCATAACGCGCGGCCACGCCCTGGTGGCGCACCGAACCGCCGACACCGTCCAGCGCCTGGCTGTTCACCTTGCGCACGTCGATGCCCTTGCGGCGGGCGTTTTCCTCGATCTCGGTCAGGCGCGGGTTCTTCGCACCGGCCTCGACCAGCACTTCGCGGACGTTCTCGGCGTCGTTCTCGATGGAGGAGGCGACGGCGTTGACGCCGACAATCCACTGGCTGTTCTTGCTCATGCGGGCGGGGACCGGAAAGGGGGTGGCTATGGTAGAGCATCGGCGGCGGCCGCGCTTCAAGGCAGCCGAGCATGGGCTCGGCTCTACACAAACCTCAACGGCTGCGCGGCGGCCAGTGCGGCGTGTCGTGGTCGGGGTGCTGGTGGGACACGATCGTGGCCAGGAAATCCAGCGCGGCGATGTCATCCTCGGTACGTCGCGCCGGGAGGCTGGCCAGGCTGTCGACCAAGGGCAGCTTGCGTTCGACCCCGTACTGGATCGTCGGCGGCAGGCGTTCGGGCTCGTCAAACGCGCCGGCAGCCACCGCCACGCCATCGGGCGCCTCGTAGGTCAATGGCGTACCACAGTCGGCGCAGAAGCCGCGCCGCACCACGTTGGACGACTGGAAATAGCGCGGCTGGCCCCGGGTCCAGCTGAACTGCACGCCGCGCACCGACACCAGCGGCGCGTAGTAGGCACCGAAGGCCTTCTGGCACATCCGGCAATGGCAGATCGAGCTGTCGGTCAGCTCGCCACGCGCCTGGAAGCGGATCGCGCCGCACTGGCAGCCGCCACTGTATTCGGGTTTGCCCTGCATGGTGGGTTGCTCCAGAAGATCGTGCCGACCGGGTGAGGTGGGTGCCGACCGTGGGTCGGCACCTTTCAATATTGCTTCTTGGTGCGCTTGGCCGGCTTGCCACGCTCGGGCAGCGGCGGCAGGCCATCACCCTCGTCCTCGCCCTTGTGCTCGACCAGGCGGAAGTCGATCTTGCGCTCTTCCATGCTGGCCTTCAGCACCAGGATCCGCACGCGGTCGCCCAGCCGGTAGCTGCTGCCGCGGCGCTCGCCGGTCAGCGTCTTGCGGGTCGCGTCAAACTTGTAATAGTCCTGCGGCAGCTGGGTGACGTGGACCAGGCCCTGCACCTTCGACTCATCCAGCTCCACGAACAGGCCGAAGCTGGTCACGCCGCTGATCACGCCATCGAACTGGCCACCCACGTGCTTTTCCATCCACGCCGCGCGGTAGCGCTCGTCGACTTCGCGTTCAGCCTCGTCGGCACGGCGCTCGCGCTCGGAACACTGCAGTGCCAGCGCGGCCATCTCGCGGGCGTTGTAGGTGAACTTGTCCAGCGGCTTGCCGGACAGCGCGTGCTTGATGGCGCGGTGCACCAGCAGGTCGGGATAGCGACGGATCGGCGAAGTGAAGTGCGCGTACGCCTCCAGTGCCAGGCCGAAGTGACCGTGGTTTTCCGGGCTGTAGATCGCCAGGCTCTGGCTGCGCAGCAGCACCGATTCCAGCAGCGTGGCATCGGGGCGGTCGCGGATCTTCTTCAGCAGCTTGGTGTAATCGCCCGGGCGCACCTTGGACCACGGCGGCAGGCTCAGCTTGAACTCCTTGAGGAATTCCAGCAGGTCGGCGTACTTGGTTTCCGGTGGCTTCTCGTGGATGCGGTACGGAGCCGGCACGTGGCGTGACAGCAGGTACTTCGCCGCCTCGACGTTGGCCGCGATCATGCATTCCTCGATCAGCTTGTGCGCGTCGTTGCGCACCAGCATGCCGGCCTGGGTCACTTCACCGCGGTTGTCCAGCACGAAGCGCACTTCGCTGCTTTCGAACTCGATCGCGCCACGCTTGGCACGTGCCTTCGACAGCACCTTGTACAGTTGGTGCAGGCGCTGCACCTGCGGCAGCAGATCGCCCATCCAGGCCTTGGTATCAGCATCGTCCTCGCCCACCGCCTTCCACACCTGGGTGTAGGTCAGGCGCGCGTGCGAGTTCATCACCGCCTCGTAGAAGCGCGAATGCGTGACCAGGCCGTCGCGGTCGATCTGCATGTCGCAGACGAAGCACATGCGGTCGACCTTCGGCATCAGCGAGCAGATGCCGTTGGACAGTGTCTCCGGCAGCATCGGTACCACGAAGCCCGGGAAGTACACCGAGGTGGCGCGCTTCTGCGCCTCTTCGTCCAGCGGCGTACCGGGGCGAACGTAGTTCGAGACATCGGCAATCGCCACCACCAGGCGGAAGCCATCGGCATTCGGCTCGCAGTACACCGCGTCGTCGAAGTCCTTGGCATCTTCACCGTCGATGGTGACCAGCGGCGTACTGCGCAGATCGACGCGGTCGCCGATCATCGCCGGCTCGACCACCAGCGGCACCGAGGCCGCTTCGTCCAGCACTTCCTGCGGGAACTCGAACGGCAGTTCATGGCCGTGGATGGCGGTTTCCACCACCAGCGAGGCGGTCAGCTTGTCGCCGAGCACGGCGATGATGCGACCGATCGGCGGACGGCGGCTGTCCGGCGCCTGGGTCAGCTCGCAGACCACCAGCTGACCGTCGCGCGCGCCACCAGTCTGGTCTGGCGGCACCTGCACGTTGCGCTGCACGCGCTTGTCGTCGGGCACCACGTAGTTGATGCCCATCTCGATGCTGAAGCGACCGATCAGACGGGTCATGCCGCGCTCAAGCACGCGGGCGATGCTGCCTTCGCGGCGACCACGGTGATCGATGCCGGTCACGCGGGCCAGCACCTTGTCGCCGTGCATGACCTTGCGCATTTCATACGGCGGCAGGAACAGGTCGTCACCGCCCTCGACCGGGCGCAGGAAGCCGAACCCTTCCGGGTTGGCGATCACCACGCCGGTGATCAGGTTCAGGGTCTGGATCGGGGCAAAGCCACCGCGGCGGTTCTGCACCAGCTGGCCATCACGGACCATGGCGCCGAGCCGGCGCGACAGCGCCTCGGCCCGGTCGGGTGCGGTCAGGCCCAGGCGCGCGCCCAGTTCTTCAGCGGTCTGCGGCCCTTCGCAACGCTCCAGCAGGGCCAGGATGGCCTCGCGGCTGGCGATGGGCTGTTCGTATTTCTCGGCTTCGCGGGCGGCATAGGGATCGTCGATCACCTTGCCGGTCGGCGGCAGCTTGCGGCCCGGGGCCGGGCCCGGGGCGTCGGCACTACGGACCTTGCGGCCTCGCGGTGGCGCGCCGCTTTCATTCAATTCAGGGAACCAGCCCGGCAACGGCTTGCCCGGCTTGGTGGTGCGGGCTGCGCCCGCCTTGGCGCCCTTCTTCGGGGCCTGGCTGCGGGAGGTGCTCCCGCCCTTGCTTGGTTTTTTGGTAGTCATCACCCTACATGGTAGCCGCTGACGGCGTGCAGAACGGGTCAGTGACCGTCTTCAAGGCCTTGCGTGAAAAATATTCAGGAAGTCGTTGACAGCCTGCGGGTTCATCTTCACAATTGCGCCTCTGGAACGCCCAGGTGGCGGAATTGGTAGACGCACTAGTTTCAGGTACTAGCGGGTAAAA
>NZ_JAWJTI010000021.1:0-64416 GCF_032911525.1 Stenotrophomonas veracruzanensis | reverse complement strand
GGATGGCGCCATCGAGCCCCCAGGGATGGGTTTACGGCGTGTCCTGCCCACCCACACCGCCCCGCCCAACCAGCAGAACGCCAGAGCCGCTTTTGACGTTGCCGTTGCCGTTGCATTGAGCAGGTGCAGGGCTGCAAGCCCTGCCGAACCCCACTACGGTAGGGTGGCACGATGCCGCGCTGCAGCTTGGCGCCGCCGCATATTTGATTACACTTGAAACTTGTTTGCCCACGACTCCGGACACCCACCCATGAAGCTTGGTTCTTTGAAGGAAGGCGGCCGCGACGGCACCCTGATCGTCGTCTCGCGTGACCTGCGCCACGGCGTGCGCGCCACCGGCATTGCCGCCACCCTGCAGCAGGCCCTGGAGGACTGGAGCCACATCGCGCCGCGCCTGAACGCGCTGTACGAATCGCTCAACGCCGGCGACGCCGATGGCGTGTTCGACCTCGACCCGCAGGCGCTGGCCGCGCCGATGCCGCGCGCCTACGAATTCGTTGATGGCAGCGCCTACCTGCCGCATGTCGAGCGTGTGCGCCGCGCCCGTGGCGCCGAGGTGCCGGAAAGCTTCTACACCGATCCGCTGATGTACCAGGCCACCAGCGCCGGCTTCTACGGCCCGCGCGATGCGGTCAAGGTGGTCAGCGAGGACTACGGCATCGACCTGGAAGCGGAAATCGTGGTGATCACCGACGACGTACCGATGGCCGCCACCCCGGAACAGGCTGCGGGCCATATCCAGCTGGTCGGCCTGGTCAACGATGTTTCGTTGCGCAACCTGATCCCGGGCGAGCTGGCCAAGGGCTTCGGCTTCCTGCAGTCCAAGCCGCGTTCGGCGCTGTCGCCGGTGTTCGTCACCCCCGATGAGCTGGGTGCGGCCTGGCAGGACAGCAAGGTGCACCTGCCGCTGCTGACCCACATCAACGGGAAATGGTTCGGTGCGCCGGAAGCGGGCGTGGACATGCAGTTCAACTTCGCCCAGCTGGTCGCGCATGCGGCCAAGACCCGTCCGCTGGGCGCCGGTACCATCGTCGGCTCGGGCACCATCGCCAACCAAGACACCAGCAAGGGCGCATCGTGCTTCGCCGAGCAGCGCGTGGTCGAAACCCTGCGTGACGGCAAGCCGAGCACGCCGTTCATGTCCTTCGGCGACGTAGTCCGCATCGAGATGCTCGATGCCTCGGGCAACAGCATCTTCGGTGCGATCGAGCAGCGCATCGAACAGGCGGCCAAGCCCTGAGCATGGAGGCGGCGATGGACATCCTGGTTGACGACGGCATCGTGCTGTACACCTACTGGCGATCCAGCGCCGCCTACCGCGTGCGCATCGGCCTGGAGCTGAAGGGCCTGGCCTGGGAGGCGCGGCCGGTGCACCTGGTGCGCGAAGGCGGAGAGCAGCACCTGGACGCCTATCGCGCCCTCAATCCGCAGCAACTGGTGCCGACCCTGCTGCACGAGGGGCATGCGCTGACCCAGTCGCTGGCGATCCTCGAATACCTGGATGAGCGCTTCCCACAGGTGCCGCTGCTGCCGGCCGACGCCGTCGGCCGCGCGCGGGTGCGGGCCCTGGCCCAGCTGGTGGCCTGCGACATCCATCCGATCAACAACCTGCGGGTGATGCAGTACCTGGAGCGCAACCTGCAGCTGCCGGCCGATGCCCGCATGCAGTGGACCCTGCACTGGATGGCCGAAGGCTTTGCTGCGATGGAAGCGATGCTGGCCAACAGCCGCGACACCGGCACGTTCTGCCACGGCGACCGCCCCGGACTGGCCGACATCTGCCTGCTGCCGCAACTGTACAACGCACACCGCTTCGGCCTGGACCTGGCGCCGTACCCGACCCTGCGCCGTATCGAGGCGGCCTGCCAAGCGCTGGACGCCTTCGACAGCGCGCGTCCGGAAAACCAGCCCGACGCCACCTGATCCCAAAAAAGGGGACGGAGGGGATTACGTCGTAAGTGCACATACGACTTAATCCCCTCCGTCCCCTTTTTGCAGCAATCGCGCGAGGTCATCGCGGAACAACCGGTAGGCATCCTCGCGGCGTGCATCATCGCCCTGCCGCAGTACCCACGCCGGATGCACGGTGGCGTAGCCGCGGGTGCCATCCTCCAGCGTGTGCCAGCGTCCACGGTCGTGCGTCAGATTGAAATCACGGCCAAATACCGAGGCTGCCGCGGTAGCGCCCAGGCAGACGATGACCTGCGGCCGCACCCGCGCGATCTCGCCCATCAGCCATGGCCGGCAGGCCTGGATGTGGCGGCTTTCCGGACGCTTGTGCAGCCGGATCTTGCCGCGGCGCTCATGGTGGAAGTGCTTCACCGCATTGGTCAGGTACAGCGTGGCGCGATCGATTCCCAGCTCGGCCAGGGCACGGTCCAGCAGCTGGCCTGCCGGGCCGGCGAATGGCTGGCCGCGCAGATCCTCGGTATCACCAGGCTGCTCGCCGATCACCATCACCCGCGCATCGGCCGGCCCCTGGCCGAACACCGCCTGCGTGGCGGTCTCCCACAGCGGGCACTGGCGGCAGGCGCTGGCCTGCTGTCGCAGCGTCTGCAGGCTGCCGGTATCGGGGGGCGCCGACGCAGCGTCCCTACGCAGTGGAATCCTGCGCTGCGGTGCCTGCGCGGGCCGGTCATGCATTTCCTGCACGCGATCGCCCGCATCGCGCACCAGCTGCGGCAGCAACTGCGCCTCGGGCAGGTGGCGCCAGTACTTGGCCGGCATCTCCTGCATCATCATCCGTGTGTTGAGCCGCGCCGGATTGAAGATGTTGGCGTAGTAGGTCTGCCACAGCGACTCGAGTGCATCCTCGGCCGGGGCATCCTCGCGCCGCGCGCCGGGGCCGAAGGCAAGCGCCTGCCCATCCCAGGCGACGCTGCGCGAGGGGGTCAGTATCGCCCAGCGCATCCCGGTGAAGCGGCGTGCGAAGAAGGGGGCTACCCGATCAACGATGTGGTGCTCTGGCTCGAACCACGCGATGAAGGCATCGGGCTGGCCAGGCACCTCGCGGAATCGCACGAACGCTTTCATCTTGTGCGTATCTCGGCGAACGGCCTGGGCGAGTCCGTTCGCGCGCAGGACATCGGCATCGGCGGGGTTGGTCAGCACCGAACGCTCGCCATGAGTAATGCGCCACAGCAGGCGATACAGCAGGGCCAGACGCTGGGGGTCGCGATGACACAGGCAGGTCGCCGCCAGGTCGAGGAAGTCGCGCGGAACGCTGGGCGCAGCGGCATCGGCAGGCATCGGCGCCTGCTGTACGGCCGGCGCATCCAGCAGCGAAACCTCACTGCCTTCGATCCAGTCCAGCTGCGGCGGTGCCACGTCGCGCAGCAGTGCCTCGCGCGCGGCCTCGCGCCAAGGCTCCAGCGACCACGGCGGGTCCACACGCAGCGACCAGCGCTGCGCGTCAGGCGGCGGGCGGGGCATCGAACAACGAACCCTGCCGCGGGGGCGGCGCCAGCTGCGCGCGCAACGCGGCCGGATCATCCAGCGCCTTGCGCGGGTGGTGGTCGGCCAGCAGCACGAACGGTAGCAGCTTGCTCATCGGAGCCTTCAACCGGGCTACGTCGGCCACCCGCAGGCGGCCGTGCCGGCGTGCCATCAGCACCCGCTTCACGTTGCGCACGCCCAGTCCGGGTACGCGCAGCAGCAGCTCTTTCGGTGCGCGGTTGAGGTCCACGGGAAAGCGCTCGGGATGACGGATCGCCCAGGCCATCTTCGGATCGATATCCAGGTCCAGCATGCCGTCGCCGGCGCTGTCGGTGATCTCATCCACGCCATAGCCGTAGAAGCGCAACAGCCAATCGGCCTGGTACAGGCGATGTTCGCGCTGCAGTGGCGGTGGTTGAAGTGGCAGCTGGCGACTGGCATCTGGAATCGGGCTGAAGGCCGAGTAATACACCCGGCGCATGCGGTAGTTGCCATACAGCGCGTCGGCACTGGCCAGGATCTGCCGATCGTTGGCCCCATCAGCACCGACGATCATCTGCGTGCTTTGTCCGGCGGGTGCGAAACGGGGAGGGCGCGGGCGTGCACTGCGGCTGGCCGCCGGCGCCACCGCTGCGGGGGCCTTGCGAGCTTCCTTGGCTTCCTCGATGCGCCAGCGCAGTTCGCCCATCGCGCCGCGTATCGAATGCACCGTCTTCTCCGGCGCCAAGGCGCTCAGTCCGGCTTCGGTGGGAAGTTCCACGTTGATCGACAGGCGGTCGGCGTAACGCCCGGCACTGGCCAGCAGTTCCGGCGAGGCCTCGGGAATGGTCTTGAGGTGGATGTAGCCGGCATAGCGGTGTTCTTCGCGCAGCTGCCGTGACACCTCCACCATCTGCTCCATGGTGTAGTCCGCATTGCGGATGATGCCGCTGGAAAGGAACAACCCCTCGATGTAGTTGCGCTTGTAGAAGTCCAGGGTGAGCGCGACGACCTCATCCACGCTGAAGCGCGCACGGGGCACGTTGCTGGATACCCGGTTCACGCAGTAGGCGCAGTCGTAGACGCAGAAGTTGGTCAGCAGGATCTTCAGCAATGAAACGCAGCGGCCGTCCGGCGTATAGCTGTGGCAGATGCCCATGCCTTCGGTGCTGCCGATGCCGCCGCTGGCGCGCGAATCGCGTTTGCCCGAGCCGCTGGAGGCGCAGGAAGCGTCGTATTTGGCGGCATCGGCCAGTATGGCCAGCTTGCGGATGGTTTCCATTGAGGAAACCTACGGATGAGGGGTCTCATTGGATGAGACCGCCCCTGAACTATTCAGAAAAAGGGGGCGGAGGGGATTAAGTCGCAAGTGCACAAAAGACTTGATCCCCTCCGTCCCCTTTTTCGTGGCGTCAGAAGCCGTGGGTGATGCTGGGCGCGGCCGCAGAGAAGTCCGCGTACGGGTCGTGCTCGCCACTGCTGCCTTCGGACAGGCGGAACTTCAGGGCCAGGCCATCGCGCGAGTCGGCCGCACGCAGTGCTTCCTCCTGATCGATGACGCCGGCCTTGGCCAGCCGGAACAGGCACTGGTCGAAACTCTCCATGCCTTCTTCCAGCGAGCCTTCCATCGCCGCCTTGATCTCGTGCACCTGGCCGCGGCGCAGCAGGTCGCGGATCATCGGCGTGTTGATCAGCACCTCGGTGGCCGGCAGGCGACGGCCCTCCTTGTTCTTCACCAGACGCTGGCTGATCACCGCGCGCAGGTTCAGTGCCAGGTTCATCAGCACGTTCTTGTGCGCGCTTTCCGGGAAGAAGTTGAGGATGCGCTCGATGGTCTGGTCGGCGTTGTTGGAGTGCAGGGTAGCCAGGCACAGGTGGCCGGTCTCGGCGAAGGCGATGGCCGCCTCCATCGTTTCCGCATCCAGGATCTCGCCGATCAGGATCACGTCCGGCGCTTCACGCATCGCGTTCTTCAGCGCGTTGTGGAAGGCATGGGTGTCCAGCCCGACCTCGCGCTGGTTGACGATCGACATCTTGTGCTTGTGCAGGTACTCGATCGGATCCTCGATGGTGAGGATGTGACCGGTGGTGGTGCTGTTGCGGTGGTCGATCATCGATGCCAGCGACGTCGATTTGCCGGAACCGGTGGACCCCACCACCAGCACCAGCCCGCGCGGGGTCATGATGACGTCCTTCAGCACCTGCGGCAGGTTCAGTTCCTCGATGCTCGGGATGCGGCTGCGGATGGCGCGGATGACCATGCCGACTTCGCCCCGCTGCTTGAACACGTTGACGCGGAAGCGCCCGGCTTCGGGAAGGGCGATGGCCATGTTGAGCTCCAGCTCGCGCTCGAACTGCGGCACCTGGCCTTCGTCCATCAACGAGTAGGCGATTTTCTTGACCATGCCGGGCGGCAGGCCGGTGTTGCCCAGCGGATAAAGCTTCCCCTCGATCTTGATATAGACCGG
Source organism: Stenotrophomonas veracruzanensis (assembly GCF_032911525.1). Classification (NCBI taxonomy): domain Bacteria; kingdom Pseudomonadati; phylum Pseudomonadota; class Gammaproteobacteria; order Lysobacterales; family Lysobacteraceae; genus Stenotrophomonas; species Stenotrophomonas veracruzanensis. Next base: position 58,534 of record NZ_JAWJTI010000021.1, on the reverse strand, counting down.
TGCCCCGGTGGTCAGGAACATGTCCGAAGCGTTCTTTTCGGTCATCAGCTTCAGGAAGTAGCCGATATCCATTGCGAATTTTCCCCAACGAAACGGCCGACGCCCGTTGCCAGCACGGTGTCGGCTTGACGACAATGGCCGTGAACCGACAACCGGTACGGCCTCCCCAATGAAACGACTTAGCTTCGCACGAATGCGCCATGGCCTGTATGTGATGGCGTTTGCATTCGCACTGTCTGCCCCCGCCTGGGCGCAGGACGCCGCACTGGAACTGGCGCAGGCCCGGCAGGCGGTCGACAAGGCCACCCAGGCCGATGCCGACCAGTACGCCCCGGACCTGATCGGTCTGGCCCGCCAGGGGCTGGAGCAGGCCCAGCGCGCCGCCGGCGACCGCCGCGAGCGCAAGAACGCCCCGGCGATGGCCCTGCGCGCCGCCGCCGATGCCGACCTGGCCCGCGTCCGCAGCGAGGAGGCCACCGTCACCGCGCAGCTGCAGCTGCGCCGCAACGAGGTCAACCAGCTGCAACGCCAGCTGTCGACCGGGGAGGACCGCCGGTGAAGCCGATGACTGCCGCAACCCTGGCCGCGCTGCTGGCGCTGCCGCCCCTGGCCTTGGCCGCCGACAACCCGATGGTGGCGCAGCTGAGCCAGCGCCTGATGGCCATCCAGGCCAATCCCGACACCGCTGAGCTGGGTGCCTTCGAGCGCATGCAGGCCCAGCAGGCCATCGCCACCCTGGACAAGGCCAAGCGCCGCGACCAGGAGCTGGCCACCTACCTGGCCGAGCGCCGGGTGGAGATCGCCGAGACCGCCGTGCGCACCGCGATGGCCGCGCGCGAGGTCGACCGCCTGGAGCGGACCCGCAGCGACCTGCTGATCGAGGCCAGCCGCCGCGACGCCGCCCGTGCCCGTCAGGAAGCTGAGCAGCTGCGCATGCAGGCGCAGATGCAGGCCGAGGAGGCTGAGCGTCTGCGCCAGGCCGCCGAAGCCGAAACCCTGGCCCGCCAGGACGCCGAGAACGCCCTGACCAGCGTGGCCGGCAAGCAGCAGCAGCGCCTCAGCGCCGCCCAGCAGAACGCCGCCAAGCTGGCCCGCGAGGAAGCCGAGCTGGTGTCCGGGCAGAAGCTGCCGGGCTCGAAGTTCGACGGCCGTGGCGAAGTCTTCACTTTCAATGGTGACGCCTTCGCCACTGGCGCCTCCAGCCTGTCCGGCGGGGCCCGCAACCAGGCCAAGGCCCTGGCCGAGTACCTGAACATCGGCAAGAAGGGGCGCCTGCGTATCGAGGCCTATGACAGCGCCAATGGCGTGGGTCAGAAGCGTGCCGAAGCGCTGCGCGATGCCCTGGTCGCGGCGGGTGTCGCCAGCAACCGGATCCAGGTCAGCGGCAAGAAGGCGGCGTCCACCCGGGCGCGCTCGGCTGAGGTCATCATCGCCCCGTAATTGCTTGATATTGTTTGTTTTTCGTTGTGATGAGCATTCAGCCTGAACCCCGCCCCGGCGGGGTTCGGTCTTTTTGCCGCAGGGGTCTTGTACCCCGCCTTGAGCAGGCGTAGGGTCAATCGTCCGGGACGCAATGCCGCGGACCGGACGATGGGAGGGCCGGGCCGATGCAAACAGGGCGCGAACCGCAGCGAATCGACGTGCGCAGGCCAGTGCCGCAGGTCGTTGCAGGCGTCCAGGTGGCCATCGACCGGCGCTCCTCCATGAACAACGCCCCGTGCCTCGCGGCCGGGGCGTTCGTGTATCTGTCGAAGGAGGTCCATCATGTTTGAAGATCAGCCCCAGAGCGAGATCGACGCCCGCCGCGCGCGTGATCCGGAGTTCAGGGCACTCCATGACCAGCACCGCAAGTTGAACAAGAAGTGCATGGACGCGGAGTTGGGTGTACTCCCGATCGATGATGTCACCCTGGGTCGCATGAAGCGTGAGAAGCTGCTGGCCAAGCAACGACTTCTGCGAATGTACGAAACACCGCTCCCAACGACGTCCCCCACACTTTGACGCACCTCGTCACGCCCGGAACGGCGTGACCCGGCCATCGATGGCCCCGCCGGGCGCTCCTGCCCCGGCATCGCGGCACCGCCGATGAGGCGGCCGCGCCAAGGCACCACAAGCGGTGGTGCCTTGGCCTGCAGGTACGACTCACCGATGCGGGCGGTACCGGTCTCCTCGTCGATCCGGGGCCGTCCGCATCTCTTTTTGCGGGCTTGCGGCCCGGCGCCGCGCCGACCTGACATTCATCGCCATCCGACGGATAATCATCGGTCCGGCCCTGTGTGGCGCGAACCGAAAGTCCTCCGAATGCCCATCCATTCTTCCGTCCTCGAACTCATCGGCCAGACCCCGATCGTCAAGGCCCAGCGCCTGGACACCGGCGTCTGTGAGCTCTACCTGAAGCTGGAGAGCGCCAACCCGGGCGGATCGATCAAGGATCGCATCGGCCTGTCGATGATCGAGGCGGCAGAGCAGCGCGGCGACCTGAAGCCGGGCGCGACCCTGGTCGAGGGCACAGCCGGCAACACCGGCCTGGGCCTGGCCCTGGTGGCCCAGCAGAAGGGCTACAAGCTGATCCTGGTCGTTCCCGACAAAATGAGCCGGGAAAAGATCTTCAACCTGAAGGCGATGGGCGCCGAGGTGCGTCTGACCCGCTCGGACGTGGCCAAGGGCCATCCCGAGTATTACCAGGATCTGGCCAAGACCATCGCCGAACAGACCCCGGGCGCCTACTTCATCAACCAGTTCGGCAACCCGGACAACCCGGCCGCGCATGAATTCGGCACGGGCCCGGAAATCCTGGAACAGATGGGCGGCGATCTGGACGCCATCGTGTTCGGCTGCGGCAGCTCCGGCACCATGACCGGCCTGTCGCGCGCCTTCGCCAAGCTGTCGCCGAAGACCGAGCTGGTGCTCGCCGACCCGGTCGGCTCGATCCTGGCCGAGTACATCAACGACGGCAACCTGAATGACAAGTCGGGCAGCTGGCTGGTGGAAGGCATCGGCGAGGACTTCCTGCCGTCCATCTCCGATTTCAGCCGGGTGAAGAAGGCCTACGCCATCACCGACGGTGAGAGCTTCCATACCGCGCGCGAGCTGCTGGCGAAGGAAGGCATCCTCGGCGGCTCGTCCACCGGCACCCTGCTGGCGGCTGCGCTGAAGTACTGCAAGGAACAGACCACGCCGAAGAAGGTCCTGGTACTGGTCTGCGATACCGGCAACAAGTACCTGTCGAAGATGTACAACGACTACTGGATGCTGGACAACGGCTTCCTGGAGCGCCCACAGCACGGCGACCTGCGCGACCTGATCCTGCGCCCGTACGGCCAGCGCGATACCGTCGTGATCGGCCCGAACGATCTGTTGACCACGGCCTACCAGCGCATGAAGCTGTATGACGTGTCGCAGCTGCCGGTGATGGACGGTGACCAGCTGGTCGGCATCGTCGACGAAAGCGACGTGCTGCTGCATGTCTATGGCGATGAGGCCCGTTTCCGCGACAGCGTCGCTACCGCGATGGTCAGCAAGCTGGACCGGCTGGATGTGAAGTCGCCGATCGAGGCCCTGCTGCCGGTGTTCGACCGTGGCCAGGTCGCGATCGTGATGGACGGCGACGCCTTCCTGGGCCTGATCACCCGTATCGACCTGCTGAACTACCTGCGCCGTCGCGTGCAGTAAGCTGCTGATCGAAGACGTTCGCTGCTGAATCCCGGTTTATCCGCGTCAAAGGTCGTTAAGGCCGCGCTGGTAGACTTCCGCACCTTCGATGGCGCCGTGCGTCGGCGCTCCTCAGGAAACAACATGTCCAACGCTACTTCCCAGGATCGCGCCCTGGCCCTGGCTACCCTGGCCATCCACGGTGGCCAGTCGCCGGACCCCAGCACTGGCGCGGTAATGCCGCCGATCTACGCCACCTCGACCTATGCGCAGTCCAGCCCGGGCGAGCATCAGGGCTTCGAGTACTCGCGTACCCACAACCCGACCCGCTTCGCCTATGAGCGTTGCGTGGCATCGCTGGAAGGTGGTACCCGCGGCTTCGCCTTCGCCTCGGGCATGGCGGCGAGCTCGACCGTGATCGAACTGCTGGACGCCGGCAGTCACGTGGTGGCAATGGACGATATCTACGGCGGCAGCTTCCGCCTGTTCGAGCGGGTGCGTCGCCGCACCGCCGGGCTGGATTTCAGCTTCGTCGACCTGACCGATCTGGCCGCGTTCGAAGCCGCCATCACGTCGAAGACGAAGATGGTGTGGATCGAGACCCCGACCAACCCGATGCTGAAGATCGTCGACATCGCCGCGGTCACCGCCATCGCCAAGCGCCATGGCCTGATCGTGGTGGTCGACAACACCTTCGCCTCGCCGATGCTGCAGCGTCCGCTGGAGCTGGGTGCGGACCTGGTCCTGCATTCGGCCACCAAGTACCTCAACGGTCACTCGGACATGGTCGGCGGCATGGTCGTGGTCGGCGACAACGCCGAACTGGCCGAGCAGATGGCCTTCCTGCAGAACTCGGTGGGTGGCGTGCAGGGCCCGTTCGACAGCTTCCTGGCCCTGCGTGGCCTGAAGACCCTGCCGCTGCGCATGAAGGCGCACTGCGCCAACGCGCTGGCCCTGGCCCAGTGGCTGGAAAAGCACCCGGCGGTGGAGAAAGTGATCTACCCGGGCCTGCCGTCGCACCCGCAGCATGAGCTGGCCGGCAAGCAGATGGCCGGTTACGGCGGCATCGTCTCGATCGTGCTCAAGGGCGGTTTCGAAGCGGCCAAGCGCTTCTGCGAGAAGACCGAACTGTTCACCCTGGCCGAGTCGCTGGGCGGCGTGGAAAGCCTGGTCAACCACCCGGCGGTGATGACGCACGCCTCGATTCCGGTCGCGCGGCGGGAACAGCTGGGTATCAGCGATGCGCTGGTAAGGCTGAGCGTGGGCGTGGAGGAGCTGGGGGATCTGCAGGTGGATCTGGAGCGGGCGCTGGGCGGCTGACCGCACTCCTGTCCTCCATGACGTCTCCAGACTCCTCTCCGGTTGCTGCATCGGTACGCATGTTTGCGTGGCTGCGCAGCCAGGCGTGGCTGCGCGGTGCCTACCATCTGTTGCCGACCGGCCTGCGCGAAGGTGCGCTGCGATTGTTTTCGCGGCGACTTCAGGCGCGGACGCGCTTCGTGCGCACCGCGGCCTGGGAGAAAACTCTGCAGCCTGCCGGCGACGTCGTTGCTGGCGCAGCAGGGCGTGGAGCGGACCTGCCCGGAGTCAACATCCTCGGCTATATCCATGGTCAGTTCGGATTGGCCGAAGCGGCGCGCAGCTATGCGCGTGCATTGATCGAACAGGGTGTGCCGGTCGCGCTTCGCGACATCGATCTTGGCCTGCCGAACGCGCGTGGCGAACATGCGCTTGATGCCTACCTCGACGATACGATGCCGCATGCCGTCAGCATCATCTTCGTCAACCCGGATTACCTGGCGCAGGCCCTGGCGAGTATCCCGCTGGCCCGCGGGCAGGGGCGCTACCTCATCGCCTGCTGGTTCTGGGAGCTGGAACGCCTGCCCGACAGCTGGTTGCCGGCCCTGGAGCTGGTGGATGAAGTGATGGTGGCCACAGGTTTCGTCGAGAATGCCGTGGCTCATGCCACCCGCAAGCCGGTGACGCGGATTCCGATGCCGCTGGGTGTCCTCAACGACAGTGGGCTGCAGCGTGTGGACTTCGGCCTGCCGCAGGAGGCCTTCGTCTTCCTGACGTCCTTCGATTTCAGTTCGCGGATGGAGCGCAAGAATCCCGAAGCGGTGATCCGCGCCTTCCGCGAGGCGTTCCCGGCACAGCGCCGTGATGTCCGCCTGCTGGTCAAGAGCAGCAATGGCCATCGCTTCCCGCATCTGCTCAAGCATCTGCTGGCCATCGCCGACGGCGACGAGCGCATCATCATCCGTGACGAAGTCATCGCACGCGAGCATCTCAATGCACTGCAGCGTTGCTGCGACGCTTACGTATCGCTGCACCGCGCCGAGGGCTTCGGCCTGGGCCTGGCCGAATGCATGGCCATGGGCAAGCCGGTGATCGCCACCGGGTGGTCGGGCAACATGGAATTCATGGATGCCGATTCGGCCGGACTGGTCGATTTCACGCTTGTTCCGGTGCGTGAAGGGGAATACCCGGCGGGCAAGGGGCAGCGCTGGGCCGACGCGCAGGTGCCGATGGCTGCAGCATGGATGCGCCGGCTGGCCGATGACCCGGGCTTCGCCGCCGCGCTGGGGCAGGCAGGACGCACCCGCGTCGAAGCAATCCTATCCACCCAGGCCGCTGCCAGCGGCATCATTGAACGCGTTCGCCAGCTTCAGGCCAACGCACGTACCGCGCAGGACACCATGCAGACAATGAAGCACGAGGCAGGTAATGAGTGACATGATCCGGTCCATCTGGGCCTACCGGTATTTCATTCTTTCGTCGATCAAGAATGAATTGCGGGTCCGCTTCATCCGCAGCAAGCTCGGCGCATTGTGGATGATCATCCATCCGCTGATGCAGGTCGTGATCTTTGCCACCATCCTGTCGGAGGTACTGTCGGCGAAGCTGCCCGGCATCGACAACAAGTACGCCTATGCGCTGTACCTGATGGCGGGCACGCTCTGCTGGAGCATGTTTTCCGAGACGGTTGGCAAATGCGTGTCGCTGTTCGTGGACAGCGGCAATCTGATGAAGAAGATGGCGTTCCCGCGCATCTGCCTGCCCTTCATCGCCGGTGGCACGATGCTGGTCAACAACCTTCTGCTGCTCATCGCGATCTTCGTGGTGTTCGCAGTGCTCGGCCACTACCCGGGAGCGCAGGCGCTCTGGCTGCCGGTCCTGATGCTGATCACGCTCTTCTTCGCAATGTCGATCGGGCTGCTGCTGGGGGTGTTGAACGTGTTCATGCGCGACATCGGTCAGGTGGTCCCCGTCGTGCTGCAGGCGTTGTTCTGGCTGACGCCGATCGTTTACAACATCCGCATCCTGCCTGAGCACGTGCAGGGCCTGTTCAAGCTGAATCCGTTGTATCCGCTGGTGAGCAGCTACCAGAACGTCCTGCTCTACGACCAACCGCCGGTGTGGGCTGACCTGGCCTGGCTGATTGGCGCCGCATGCGTGCTGGCGCTGGCATCGTTGATCGTTTTCCGTCGTGCCAGTCCCGAGATGGTGGATGCACTATGAGTGGTGAGTTGCGTGTTGAAGGCGTAGGCAAGGCCTACCGGGTGTGGGGCAGCGAATGGCTGCGCGCAGCGAGCTGGTTCGGTCTGCCAACCCGCCCGCGCGAAGAGCACTGGGTCCTCCGGAACGTGTCGTTCTCAATCTCGCCCGGCGAAGCGGTGGGTGTGATCGGACAGAACGGTGCCGGCAAGAGCACGTTGCTCAAGCTGATCACCGGCACCGCGCAGCCGACCGAAGGACGGGTCACGCGGACTGGCCGGGTCGCCGCCATCCTTGAGCTGGGAATGGGCTTCAACCAGGACCTGACGGGCCGGCAGAATGCCTTCCACTCTGCAGGCCTGATGGGATACAGCCAGGAGCAGATAGCCGAAGCCATGCCGGGGATCGAGGCATTCGCGGAGATCGGCGAATACTTCGACGAGCCGGTGCGCACGTATTCCAGTGGCATGCAGGTACGCGTTGCATTCGCGGTCGCAACGGCATTCACCCCCGACCTGCTGATCGTCGACGAAGCCCTTGCGGTGGGTGACAGTTACTTCCAGCACAAAAGCTTCGACCGCATGCGGCGGTTCCGCGAGGAAGGCACCTCGATCATGCTGGTTTCCCACAGCCCCAGCGACGTCAAGGCACTGTGTGACCGGGTGATCCTGCTCGACAAGGGGCAGGTGCTGAAGGACGGTGCACCGGACGAAGTGATCGACTTCTACAACGCGTTGATCGCCCGCAAGGAGAACGAGAAGCTCAGCGTTGAGCAACGACGTGATGAGTCGGGTTGGGTCACCACCCGCAGTGGCAGTGGCCAGGCCGTGGTCAGCAGCCTCAAGCTGATCGACGCAGCCACGGGCAGCGAGGTTGCCTTGGCGATGGTGGGGCAGCAGCTCAGGCTGGTACTTGAAGCGGAAGTGCGGGCTTCGCTGCCCAGTCTGGTGCTGGGCTTCATGATCCGCGACAAGCAGGGGCATGTGGTCTGGGGCAGCAACACCTGGCACACCGAGCAGGTCCAGAGCCACGTGTCGGCAGGAGAACGGCTGCGCTACACGCTGGACTTCACCTGCCGGATGGGCCCGGGTTCTTACTCGGTTTCGCCGGCCCTGGTCAGCAGCGATACGCACATGATCGACAACTTCGAGTGGGTCGACAATCTGTTGGTCTTCGAAGTCATGAATGCGGACCATCCCATGTTCATTGGCAGCAACTGGCTGGATGCTGAGTTTGCTGTCGAACGCAACACTGTCATCTGAGTTCTCCGGGTAACCATGTCCAAGCTCATTTCCTACGCCCAGAATTTTGAAGATGTCATCCTGTGGCGCGTACTGGGCCACATCGAAGGCGGCCGCTACATCGATGTCGGTGCGCAGAGCCCGGACGTTGACTCTGTGAGCCTTGTTTTCTACGAGCGTGGTTGGCGCGGCATCCATGTCGAACCGACCCAGCATTATTCGGATCTGCTGCGAACGCGGCGTCCCGACGAACAGGTGCTGCAGGTGGCTGTTACCAACAGCCCGGGTGAGCTCCGCTTCTTTGACGTCGCCGACACCGGTCTGAGCACGCTGGATGAGGGCATCGCCCAGGAACATCGCGATGCCGGCTTCAATGTCAGCGAAGTGCGCGTGCCCGCGGTGACGCTGGACAGCGTGTTCGAGATGTCCGGTCCCGGCGAGATCCACTGGCTCAAGATTGATGTCGAAGGCGCCGAGCGGGAGGTAATCGAGGGCTGGAAGGGACCGCATCGGCCCTGGGTGCTGGTGGTCGAGGCTACGCGGCCACAGAGTCCGGAACTGAACCACCACCTGTGGGATCCGATGGTGCTGGCCAAGGGCTATTCCTTTGCGTACTTCGATGGACTGAACCGCTTCTATGTGAGCGACGCGCATCCTGAGCTGGCCACTGCGCTGACGTGTGGTCCGAATGTGTTCGACGATTTCGTCCTGGCACCACAATCGGCGTTCTGTGCGGCCGCCAATGCAGTTGCTGCCGAAGCCATGGCACAGCAGAGAGCATCTGCCGCCGAAGCAGCAGAGCAGCAGCGGGCGGCCGCTGCCGAAGCAGCAGAGCAGCAGCGGGCGGCCGCTGCCGAGGCAGCAGCGCAACAGCGGGCGGCCGCTGCAGAAGTCGAGGCCCGGCAGCGTGTGCAGCTGGCCGAAGCGGCCCGGAAGATCGAAGTGCTGGAAGGAGAGCTGAAGGCAAAGCGTGCTTCGGAAGCCACTTTCCATCGCGAGAAGAGCTTGATTGTCGAAGCTGCAGGAGAGCACCGCGAAGAGTTCCAGCGGGCAGTGGCACAGAATCAGGTGTTCGCCGTTGAGATCGGACGTCGCGACGCTGAAGTCGCACGCCTGAACGAGGTCGTGCACGCGCTTCTGACCAGCACGTCCTGGCGGATCACCCGACCATTGCGCGGGCTGAAGTATCTGGTCACGCAGCCCACGATGTTTGCGCGTCGCGTGGTGCTCGCGGCCATGCGTCGTGTTGCCCAGCGCCCCGCAGTCGCGCGTCCGCTGAACACGCTGTTGAAGCGGGTGCCGCGGCTGCATGCCAAGCTGATTTCGGTGGCGGTCAATAACCGGATCATCGCCCAGGTGCCGGGAGCCATGCAGCATGCAGGCCTGGTCGGCGGGGTTGGTTCGTTCGAGGGTCTCACCGAAGTGCAGGCCCTGGAACAGCTGTCCATGCGTGGACAGGCGCTCTACACGGATATCGCAGTTGCCAATCGCAGGGAGCGTAGATGATGCGGATTCTTCTGGACCTGCAGGGCGCCCAAGGTGAAAGCCGCCTGCGAGGCATCGGCCGATACTCGTTGTCGTTGGCCCTGTCGGTGGCGCGCAATGCGCGTGACCATGACATCCACGTTCTGGTCAATGGCGCCTTTCCCGAGGGCATTGATCACATCCGTGACGCCTTCGCCGGGCTGCTGCCGAGGGCCAGCATCCACGTACTGCACGTGCCGCTGCCCGTTGCCCAGCGTGAAGGCGAGAATGCGCTGCGTCGGGCGCAGGCCGAGATCGTCCGTGAGGCGGCGATTGCGACGCTGCAGCCGGATATCGTGCATGTCTCCAGCCTCTTCGAGGGCTTTGCCGACAATGCGGTGGGAACCATCAACCAGCACTGCCGCGTGCCGACGATCGTCACGCTGTACGACATGATTCCGTTGATGAATCCGAAGCTGTACCTGGACCCCGATCCGCGCTATCGCGAGTTCTATCATGGGAAGCTGGAACAGCTGGCGCGTGCCGACGCACTGGTGGCCATCTCGGAAAGCTCGGCGCAGGAAGCGCACGAAGTTGCCGGTTTCCCGGCAGAACGCATCTTCAACATGTCCGCAGCCTGCGATCCGGTGTTCCGCCCGATGGATACCCTGGACTCCCGGCGCATCCTGACCCGCGTTGCCTTTGGAGTGACCGCCGGCTTCGTGCTGTATACCGGTGGCGCGGACCGCCGCAAGAATCTGCCGCGCCTTGTGGAAGCCTACGCAGGCCTGGACGCGAAACTGCGCGCCGGCATGCAGCTGGTGTTCGCCGGACATATGCCCGGACCGCACGTGGATGAGCTGCAGCGGTTGGCGGCGTCGCTGGGCCTGGCGGAGCGGGACCTGGTCTTCACCGGGTATGTTTCCGATGAGCAACTGGTCGCGCTCTACAACGAATGCAGTCTCTTTGCGTTTCCTTCGTGGCACGAGGGCTTCGGCCTGCCCGTGCTGGAGGCGATGGCGTGCGGTGCTGCAGTCATCGCGTCGGACGCTTCGAGCATTCGTGAGATCGCAACGGAACCCACCGCGTTGTTTGATCCCATGGATGTCGATTCGCTCCGTGCATGCATGGCTCATTTTCTCTCCAATCCGGAAGAGAGCCAGCGCCTGCGTAGCTATTCACTGGAGAGGGCGCAGGCGTTCTCGTGGAACAGGGTGGCCTCGGTCTTCGTCGATGCATGCGAGCACGTGGTTGGACTGGGGCTGGAGCGCACCTCGCCCGAGGCAGCGATCAACGTCGCGACGACCCGCCTGGGCGCGCTCCCCGATGTCCAGAACATCGATCTGCTGATCGCTGCGGATGCGCTTGATCGCAGCTGCATGGCTGAGCCGCAGCTGCTGGTTGATGTGACCGAGCTGGCGGAAAAGGATCTGCGCACGGGCATCCAGCGCGTCACGCGTGCGGTGGTGGCTGAGTGGGCGAAGCTTGCGCCGACGGGCTATCGGTTGCAGTTGGTGCGCCTGGATCGCATTTCCGGGCAGTATGTCTGCGCCAACATGTATGCGGCAACGCTGCTGGGTCTGCAGCAGCAGGCTGATGTGCCGGTGGTCTGCCACGCCGGTGATGTGTTCCTGGGGCTGGACTTGACCGGATCTGCGGTGAGGCTGGGAAGCGAGTGGTTCCGCTACCTTCGCCGCAGTGGCGTGAAGATCAGCTTCGTGGTCTACGACATCCTGCCGGTCAGGCATCCGGAATGGTGGCCGGGTGGTGGTGGTCAGCACCACGAAGCGTGGCTGCGTGAAATCCTTGGCTGCGCCGACCAGCTCATCTGCATTTCCAGGGCCGTGGCCGATGATGTCCGTGCCTGGATGGAAGAGGAGCAGGTGCAAAGCCCGGCCTCCATTGACTGGTTCCACCTTGGTGCCGATCTGGATGGCAGCGTGCCGTCGAAGGGACTTCCGGATGATGCAGAGCAGGTGATTGAGCGGATCGCTGCCGTTCCCAGCTTCCTGATGGTTGGGACGATCGAACCCCGAAAAGGTCATGAGATGGTGCTGTCGGCCTTCGAGACGCTCTGGGCGGAAGGGCATGACGTGAATCTGGTCATCGTCGGTCGCAAGGGGTGGTTGGTTGACGCGTTGTGCAGCCGGTTGGCTGGCCATGCGCGACTCGGTCGCCAGTTGTTCTGGTTCGAGAGTGCCAGTGACGAGTACCTGGACGCGATCTACGCCAATTCCAGCTGCCTGATGGCTGCCTCGGAAGGTGAGGGGTTTGGTTTGCCGCTGATCGAGGCCGCGCAGCGTGGTCTGTCGATCATCGCCCGCGATATTCCCGTATTCAGGGAAGTGGCGGGTGGGCATGCACACTTCTTCTCGGGGTACGGCGACGCCCCAATCGCGCAAGCCGTCCGTGAATGGCTGCCACTTCGGGCCAAGGGGGCCGAAACCCGTTCAGACCGCATGCCCTGGCTGACCTGGACCCAGAGCGCCGCACAGCTGCAGCGGGTGTTGCTGCAGGATCTCGCCACCGTGGACCGGTCCCTCACCAGCTCCTGAGCTATGATCCACCGTTGCATGGGCGAGCGGGGCGCGCAGGCGACAATTGCCCCCGCGATCTGGCGGAACCCGCCAAACCAGACTTTTGAAGAGAGATCGGAATGAGCAATAAGAAGGCGATTATCACCGGCATCACTGGCCAGGACGGTGCTTACCTGACCGAACTGCTGCTTGAGAAAGGATACGAGGTGTATGGCACCTATCGCCGCACCAGCTCCGTCAATTTCTGGCGCCTGGACGAACTGGGTGTCACCAATCACCCGAACCTGCACCTGGTCGAGTATGACCTGACCGATCTGGGCACCTCGCTGGCCATGGTGCAGAAAATCCAGCCGGACGAGATCTACAACCTGGCTGCGCAGAGCTTCGTCGGGGTGAGCTTCGAACAGCCGACCACCACCGCGCAGATTACCGGTGTGGGCGCGCTGAACCTGCTGGAGGCGATTCGCCTGGTCAACCCGAAGATCCGCTTTTACCAGGCGTCGACTTCGGAAATGTTCGGAAAGGTGCAGGCCGTGCCGCAGGTGGAAGACACCCCGTTCTACCCGCGCAGTCCCTACGGCGTGGCCAAGCTCTACGCGCACTGGATCACGGTGAACTACCGCGAGAGCTATGACATCTTTGGTTCCAGCGGCATCCTGTTCAACCATGAGAGCCCGCTGCGCGGCCGCGAGTTCGTGACCCGCAAGATCACCGACTCGGTGGCCAAGATCAAGCTGGGCCAGCTGGACTGCCTGGAGCTGGGGAACCTGGATGCCAAGCGCGACTGGGGCTTTGCCAAGGAATATGTGGAAGGCATGTGGCGCATGCTGCAGGCCGATCAGCCCGACACTTTCGTTCTGGCGACCAACCGTACCGAAACCGTCCGCGATTTCGTCAGCATGGCGTTCAAGGGGGCCGGCATCGACGTCGAGTTCAAGGGCAGGGATATCGATGAAGTTGCCATCGATGCCGCGAGCGGCAAGACCGTGATGCGCATCAATCCGAAGTTCCATCGCCCGGCGGAAGTCGATCTGCTGATCGGCAATCCGGAAAAGGCCGAGCGCATCTTGGGCTGGAAGCCCCAGACCACGTTGGAACAGCTGTGCCAGATGATGGTCGAAGCCGACCTGAAGAGGAATGAGCGTGGTTTCTCGTTCTGACCTGAACGGAAAGCGGGTTCTTGTCACCGGAGCGTCCGGCTTCACCGGACGCTACATGGTGGAGGAACTGCGTGCGCAGGGCTGTCATATTGTTGCGTTGAGCGGGCAGGGTGCAGCCAGCGCTGCTGATGACCATGTCGTTGCCGATCTGACAGATGCTGCGGCGGTGACGGCTGCCGTAGCCGAGGCGCGCGCGGATATCGTCGTGCATCTGGCCGCGCTGGCATTCGTTGGCCACGGTAAGGTCGAGGACTTCTACAGCGTGAACCTGATGGGGACACGCCACCTGCTCGCTGCCCTGGACCAAGCCGGGCATCGTCCCGAACACGTCCTGCTGGCCAGCAGTGCCAATATCTACGGCAATCGCTCCAGCGGTATCCTGGACGAGGATACGATGCCTGAGCCGGCCAACGACTACGCGGTGAGCAAGCTGGCCATGGAGCATGTGGCGGGCCTGTGGCGTGAGCGCTTGCCGATCACTATTGTCCGGCCGTTCAACTACACCGGTGTCGGCCAGGCAGAGCAGTTCCTGGTACCGAAAATTGTCTCTCATTTCGCCCGGCGGCTGCCGGTGATGGAACTGGGCAACCTGGAGGTCTCCCGAGATTTTGGCGATGTAAGGGCCGTGGTTTCCGCCTACAGGCAGCTGTTGCAGGTGCCCGCTGGGGGGCAGGTGGTCAATGTCTGCTCGGGCCGTGGCCTCAGCCTGACCGAGATTGTCATGCTGTGCGCGGAACTGACCGGTCATCAGCTGGAGATCCGGGTGAATCCGGCTTTTGTCCGACCCAACGAAGTCAAGGTGCTGCTGGGCAGCAACGAGCGCCTGCGGGGACTGATAGGCGACTGGCAGGTTCCGCCAATGCAGGAGACGCTGGCCTGGATGCTGGGCGCTGCCCTGTAGGACTTCCCGCCGACTTGGCGCGGACTTGGCATACAATTACTGAATGACTGGGGCTATCCCGGAAGCGGGTCATGGCGGCCTGCTCCGGAGTGCAACCACCGATCCCGAGGATTGCATCGATCATGGCTGAAGAACAAAAACGCGTTCTGGTAACTGGTGGCGCCGGTTTCCTTGGATCCCACCTGTGTGATCGTCTGATCGATGCAGGTCATGACGTCCTGTGCGTGGACAACTTCTACACTGGCAGCAAGGCGAACGTTGACGGTTTACTCAACCATCCGCGTTTTGAGCTGATGCGCCATGATGTGACGTTCCCGCTCTACGTGGAAGTTGACCGCATTTTCAATCTGGCCTGCCCGGCGTCGCCTGTGCACTACCAGCACGATCCGGTGCAGACCACCAAGACCAGTGTGCACGGTGCGATCAATATGTTGGGCCTGGCCAAGCGCGTCGGGGCTCGTATCCTGCAGGCCAGCACGAGCGAAGTCTACGGAGATCCGGAAATCCACCCGCAGGTCGAAGGTTATTGGGGCCGGGTGAACCCGATCGGCATCCGCAGCTGCTACGACGAAGGCAAGCGCTGTGCCGAAACTCTGTTCTTCGACTACTGGCGCCAGCACCAGCTCGAAATAAAGGTGATGCGTATCTTCAATACCTACGGCCCGCGCATGCATCCCAACGACGGTCGCGTGGTCAGCAACTTCATCGTGCAGGCGCTGAAGGGCGAGCCCATCACGATCTACGGCGATGGCACCCAGACCCGCAGCTTCTGCTATGTCGATGACCTCATCGAAGGCATGCTGCGTCTGATGAATTCGCCGGCTGATTTCACCGGGCCGGTGAACATTGGCAACCCTGGTGAGTTCACTATGCTTGAGTTGGCTGAAACCGTGCTGCGTCTGGTTGGTGGCACCTCGAAGATCGAGCATCGCCCGCTGCCGTCTGATGACCCCAAGCAGCGCCAGCCGGACATCAGCCTGGCCAAGGCCACGTTCGACTGGGAGCCGAAGGTCGCGCTGGAGGACGGCCTGAAGGAAACCATTGCCTACTTCCGCCATCGCCTGCAGGCCTGAGGACGCAACGATGCGCAAGGTTGTGGTGATGCCAGTGTATGAGGACCTGGAAGCTTCCTCGAAGCTGTTCTTGGAACTGGCGCGTACCCAGGGTCCGGATACCTATGTCGTGGCGGTGGATGATGGTTCAGTTCGCCAGCCGTTGCAGGTGTCGGCCATTGAGGCAGCCGCACTGGAAGGCGTGGTGATCAAGCTGCGTCGCAACGTCGGGCATCAACGCGCCATTGCCATCGGCCTAAGCTACGTTGCAGAGCATTTCGATGATAATGTGATCGTCATCTCGATGGATTCCGATGGCGAAGACACACCTGAGAGCATCACTGAACTGGTCGGTGGGCTGTCATCGCCCGATGTCGACGTGGTTGTGGCTACCCGCAAGAGCCGGGTCGAATCGCTGAAGTTCAAGTCGTTCTACATCGTCTACAAGCTCCTGTTCTCGCTGCTGAGCGGGCGCAAGATCAGCTTCGGTAATTTCATGGCTGCCAAGATGCCGGCGGTGCGCCGCCTGTCTTCGATGCAGGAACTGTGGACGCACGTGGCGGCTGCTGTGCTCGGCTCCAAATTGCGCGTGCAGACCTGTGCACTGGATCGTGGCGCGCGTTATGCCGGGCGCAGCAAGATGAACTTCGTTGGCCTGGCCCTGCATGGCTTCCGCGCGCTGATGGTATTTGCCGAGGATGTACTGGTGCGCGTGGGCATTGCCTGCACGCTCGTAGCGGGCCTGTCAGTGGTCGGTGGCGTGGTGGCATTGCTGTTGAAGACGATGGGCTTCGCTACGCCTGGCTGGTTCTCGTTGGCCTTCGGCATCCTACTGCTAGTGTTCCTGCAGACAGCGGCACTTACGCTGATCATCCTGATGCTGTCGGGCATGATCCGCAGCGGCGGGGTGCTGGTCGCAGGCAGTTATCGTGAATTCGTCGATGAGGTACAGCATGCCCGCCGCACCTGAGCGCGCGTTGGGTGGCCAGTTGATCAGGTACCTGATCAACGGCGTTGTCGCTACGGTAGTGCATTACAGCGTGCTGCGCTTCAACATCGAAGTGCTGCACATTCCCCTGGCTGGGATCGCCAATGCCATCGCCGCCGTGTTCGGCATTTCGGTGTCCTTTCTGGGCAGCCGCTACTTCGTGTTCCGCGGCCAGCAGGGCAGCGTGGTGAAGCAGGGCTCGCTATTTCTGCTGGTCTACGCCGCCATCGCCGTCCTGCATGCCCTGGTGATGTATGTCTGGGCCGATCGGCTCGGCTATGACTACCGCATCGGCTTCCTGCTTGCCACCGGCATGCAGATGGCCTTCAGTTTCCTTGCGAACAAATTCGTGGTGTTCAAATGAACAAGTACCTGCGCGCCATCCTGGCCACCGTTGCCTTCATTGCCGTTCTGCTGTTGACCTACTACCTGCACATGCGCTATTTCCGCGTCAATGTGGTTCTGTACGCCAGCATCCTGGATGCACTCATCGCGTTGGTGGTTGTTTTCGGCACGCTGTACCTGCTCAAGTGCTTCCGTGATTTCAGTCGCCTGGAACTGATCCAGCTGGCCGCTATTTGGTTGCTGGGCGGATACCTGTTCGCCATTTCGGTGCCGACGGTGATCGACCGCTCGTTGTCGTTCTACATTCTGGAGAAACTGCAGCAGCGTGGCGGTGGCATCCGCGAGGATGCGTTCAGGCAGGTCTTCACCGAGGAATACGTACGCGAGCATCACCTCGTGGAAGTCCGCCTGACCGAGCAACTGCAGTCCGGTACGATCGATATCGAGCATGGCTGCGTGAAGCTGACCCCGCGCGGTGAGCGCCTTGCCTCGTTCAGCCGCTTCTACCGCCGGAACCTGCTGCCGACCCACCGACTGCTGATGGGTCAGTACACCGACGCGCTGACGGATCCATTCCGCGACAGCCACATGAGCAACGACTACCGTTGCCGTTGACGCCCCGGAGGCCGAGCATGCTGTCCATGCCTGATTCCGGCCAAGCGCCCGGCAACACGGCAAGCGTTGCTCGGCTGGTGTGGCCGCTGCTGCTGCTGATTGTCGGTTTCTGGCTGGTGCCGCTGGCGCTGACCTGCCAGTTGCAGTGCGTGCCCGGCGACCTGGGCGATGCCCGCTTCAACAATGTGGTGCTGGAGCATTTCTACCGTTGGTTGGGCGGGCACGAAGCCAGCTTGGTGAGCCCGGGCTTCTTCTACCCGATGCCCGGTGCGTTGACCTTCTCGGACAACCACTGGGGAACGGCGTGGATCTACGCGATCTTCCGCGCGCTGGGCTGGGACCGTTACCAGGCATTCGACCTGTGGTTCCTCTGCGGCTACCTGCTGAATTTCGTGGCGAGCCACTACGTCTTCCGCCGGCTGCGCTTCTCGCCGCTGGCCAGCGCGCTGGCGGCGTTTGCATTCACCTTCGCGATGCCGGTGGTTGCGCGGTATGGCCACGCGCAGCTGACGTATCGCTTCCTGATTCCCATCGGCCTGCTACTGTGGCAGTGCTTCCGCGGAGATGGACGCTGGCGATGGCTGGCCGCGCTCGCGCTCGCGGTTGCGGCACAGTTCTATATCTCCATCTACCTGGGCTACTTCATGCTGCTTTTTCTGGCGGCATGGGCGCTGGCGCAATGGCTGCTGGAAGGGTGGGGGCCTCGTCAATGGTTCGAGCAATGGCAGCACTACCCACAGGGTGTTGTCCGGCGCGAGCTGATCCTGGCCTCGCTGACGATCGTGGCCGCAGCGGTGATGATCGCCGTGCTGATGTACCCGTACCTGCATTATTCAAAGCTATACGGTTTCCAGCGCGCTGCGGCGGAGATCGCTTCGCTGCTGCCCCGGCCACAGAGTTACCTGTTGGCCGATTCGTCGGGAGTGTGGGGCGGTCTCAGTCAGCAGTTGGCCACGCGCATGCCGATGCGCCATGAGCAACAGATTTTCTTTGGTCTGGGTATTCTGGGGTTGATGGGCGTCGGCCTGTTCATGTCACGGCTGCCATCACGATGGGTTGCGCTGGGCGCGATCGTCATCGTGGTGGCGCTGACCCTGAG
The DNA here is from genome assembly GCF_032911525.1 of Stenotrophomonas veracruzanensis. Lineage (NCBI taxonomy): Bacteria > Pseudomonadati > Pseudomonadota > Gammaproteobacteria > Lysobacterales > Lysobacteraceae > Stenotrophomonas > Stenotrophomonas veracruzanensis. The sequence goes on along the minus strand of NZ_JAWJTI010000021.1, from coordinate 39,983 downwards.
TGTGGGGGGCGTATCCCTCTATATGCTGCTGGTCAAGTTGCCAGGTGTTGGCTCCATCCGCGCCATGGCACGCATCGGCTTGGTACTGGCCCTGCCAGTCGCGCTGCTTGTTGCTGTCGGCGTGGATGCTTTGCGAACAAAGGGAACAGCAGGACTGCTTGTTGCTGGTGCCTTCGCGTTGGCGATGGTGGCTGAGTCCGGGTCGATGCACACGGTCCATTTCGATATCCAGACGGCACGTCTACACGATACAGGTCTGCGCACCCAGCTGCCCTCGCAGCTACCCGTCGATGCGGTGATTTTCAATCCATTGCGACCCGAAGTGCCGTTTTACGAGGATGAACTGGACGGAGTGATTCTGGCCCAATCGCTGGGCAGGCCGACACTCAATGGCTATTCCGGTAACAGTCCGCCGGGCTACACCGCCAACGTTGAAGCGTCGCCCGAGCAACAGGCAGAGCAACGAATAGGGGCAGCCAAGGCATTCTTTGCAGAAAAGCTGCATCTTGCGTTGCCGTTGGAAATGGCGGACTCACTGGAGATCGTGCGCCATCCTGAGCCTTCGGACACACCCCGAAGCCAGATGCGGTTGACGGAAATGGCGCGTGTGTCGATCGAGGTCGTTACGCTGCGGCGTCAGTCAGATGGCTATTCCGTACAGGTACGTATCCACAATGGTGGCGATCACTTCTTGACCTCCAGGTCTCACGCACCCTTCAGGCTTTCATGGCAGTGGTTTACCGATGCCGAAGGCCCCGATTCGGCGCGTTGGACCGAACGCGTGGATCCGACAGGTGGGGTGAATGTTGCACCTGGCTCTGATTTCATCACGACGTTCAAGATTCCGGATAGGCAGGAACCAAGGGCACGTCTGGCGGTAAGCGGCGTGCTGGAGGGGCGTGCCTGGCTGCACGATCATGGCATGCAACCGGCCGTCGCCGAGCTTGATGCCGCAAGACCACCGAACCCCTGAGCAACGCATTCGCATGAAGTCCAGCCGTTCTGCCATCGAATGGGGCCTGATCGCAGCCGGTGTCGTGGTCATCGCATTGACCCTTCACCCTGCCATCTTGGGTGATGCTGCTGTCCGCTACCAGACCATCGAGTACTGGCTGGGGGAGGGCGGGGGCTATTCGAAGTTCTCGATGATCCAGCCCGCGCTTTCCATGCCATTGGCGTGGTTGGCCAATGCCGTGGGTATCGATCCGGCACACTTGGTCGCCTACTTCAACGGCCTGGTTTTTCTGGTGATGGGAGCCGCTGCCTATCCCGAACTGGCCCAGCGCTATTCGCCGGAAACGGGCCGTACATGGCTGCTCCTGATGATGGCGGCGTCGATGTTTCCCCACCATCTGCAGCACTATTACGGCGAGGTGTTGACCAGCCTGTGCCTGTTGCTGGGGATCCTCTGGATCAGTCATCGTTCCTTGATCGCGGTGTTGCTGCTGGCGCTGGCTTGTGTCACTACGCCGGCATTGCTTGTCCCCTTCGCCGCCGTTGCTTTCGTATGGCTGCTCGTGCGTCGCAATCCATTGCCAATGCTTGCGCTCTTGATCGCAGGAGCGATCTTTCTGGGCGAGACGCTGATCAAGTACGGCGGCTTTGACTCTGGCTACCTCTCCGATGGCGAGCACGGCTTCGCGACTGTCCTGCCGTACTCAGGGCGCCCCGGGTTCAGCTATCCGATGTTCTTTGGCGTCCTGTCCCTCTTGATGTCCTTCGGCAAGGGACTCGTCTTCTATATTCCCGCGCTGGTTCTTGTCTTGAGCCGTCGCGTCCGGGAGATGCTGCAGCTCGATGCGCGCGCGACGTGGATTGCGTTGGCTGCATTGGCGCTGCCCATCCTCTTTTACTCCAAGTGGTGGGCGTGGTACGGCGGTGCCTTCTGGGGTCCGAGATTCTTTCTCTATCTCTGCGCGCCTGCTTGCCTGTTTATCGCTCTGGCAATGCAGGATCGTGCCGTCGCGTGGCCACGGCGATTGCTGGTCACGGCTATCCTGGTGTTGTCTGCCTGGGTTGCTGTCGATGGCTACCTGTACGGTCAGGAGCAGATGGATGCATGCTGGGCTGACAATTATTCCGAGGAGTACCTGTGCTGGTATGTGCCTGAGTTCAGCGCGCTATGGCGGCCTTTCGTCACCGGCAGTTTCTGGCACATGATGAGCAACGTACGCTGGCCCTACGCGGCTTGGAATCTGCTTGTTGTCGGCTACCTGCTGGCTCGTGAACTAATTGGCTCGCTCGGGCGGGATCCTGCGCCCCGGCCGTTGTCTGTCGCAGCAAAGAATTCCGCCCTTCCCTGATATTTGACCGAGAGCACCATGAAAATCGCAATCGCAGGCACCGGCTATGTCGGACTTTCCAATGGCGTACTCCTCGCACGGCAGCATGAAGTCGTGGCGCTGGATGTGCTGGCAGACAAGGTAGAAAAACTCAACCGCGGTGAATCGCCGATCGTCGATGCGGATATTCAGAGCGCGCTGGCGGGCGGCGCGCTGAACTTCCGTGCAACGCTTGATCCGTACGAAGCGTATGAAGGTGCTGATTTTGTCGTCATCGCCACACCGACGGACTACGATCCGGAAACCAACTACTTCAACACCGGCTCGATTGAAAGCGTCATCAAGAAGGTGCTGTCGATCAATCCGTCGGCGACGATGATCATCAAGTCAACCATTCCCGTGGGTTTTACCCGTCGGATGCGTGAACAGTTCGGTGTCCAGAACATCATCTTCTCGCCGGAATTCCTGCGTGAAGGCCGCGCCCTGTACGACAACCTGCATCCGTCCCGGATCATCGTCGGCGATCATTCCGAGGCGGCCAAGACGTTCGCGGCGCTGCTCGAAGCCGGGGCGGAAAAGAAAGATGTCCCGGTGTTGTTCACCGATTCAACCGAAGCAGAAGCCATCAAGCTGTTCGCCAACACCTACCTGGCGATGCGGGTGTCCTACTTCAACGAACTGGATACCTACGCGCAGACTCATGGCCTGGACAGCCGACAGATCATCGAAGGCATTTCGCTGGATCCACGCATTGGCAGAGGCTACAACAACCCATCGTTCGGTTACGGTGGCTACTGCCTGCCCAAGGATACCAAGCAGCTTCTGGCCAACTACCAGAGCGTTCCACAGAACCTGATCCGGGCGATTGTCGATTCCAACACCACGCGCAAGGATTTCATCGCAGCCGATATCCTGCGCCGCAAGCCCAGGGTCGTAGGCGTCTACCGCTTGATCATGAAGGCGGGCTCGGACAATTTCCGTTCCTCCAGCATTCAGGGGATCATGAAGCGCATCAAGGCCAAGGGCGTGGACGTGATCGTCCACGAGCCCGTTCTGGATGCGCCGGAGTTCTTCAATTCGCGGGTAGTCAATGACCTGCAGGCGTTCAAGCAGGAAGCGGATGTGATCATCAGCAACCGTATGGCGGATTCACTGCTCGACGTTGCTGACAAGGTGTATACGCGCGATCTGTTCGGCGACAACTGATCGCTGCCAAGCGGCAAAGGAAAAGGCCGGGAGTCATGTTCCCGGCCTTTTTTCATGCGTGACGCGGGAAGGGCTCAGGCGCGCCCGTAGCTGTCTTCGAAGCGCACGATATCGTCCTCGCCGAGATAGCTGCCGGACTGCACTTCGATCAGTTCCAGCGGCAGCTTGCCCGGATTCTTCAGTCGGTGAGTCACGCCCAGCGGAATGTAGGTACTCTGGTTCTCCGACAGCAGGATCACCTCATCACCACGGGTGACCTCGGCGGTGCCGCTGACCACGATCCAGTGCTCGGCACGGTGGTGGTGCATCTGCAGGCTCAGCGTTGCGCCCGGCTTGACGGTGATGCGCTTGACCTGGAAACGCGCGCCATTGTCGATTGAGTCGTAGGCGCCCCAGGGGCGGTAGACCTTGCGGTGGGCGGCGGCTTCGCTGCGGCCATCGCGCTTGATCTGGCCTACGATTTCCTTGACGTCCTGCACGCGGTCCTTGTGGCCCACGAACACGGCGTCATCGGTTTCAACGACCACGATGTCCTGCAGGCCAACCATTGCAATCAGGCGATTGCCGTAGGCGTAGCTGTTCTTGCAGTCCACGGCGATAACATCGCCGTGGCAGGCATTGCCATCGGGGTCCTTGTCGGACACCTCCCACAGCGCCGACCACGATCCGACGTCGTTCCACTCGGCATCGAGCGGTACGACGGCGGCGTCGGCGGTCTTTTCCATCACGGCGTAGTCGATGGAGTCGTTCGGGCTGGCGGCGAAGGCCTCTGCATCCAGGCGGATGAAGTCGTTGTCGCGGGCGGCCTTGTCGAGCGCCTGACGGCAGGCGGCCAGGATCGCAGGCTGCAGGGCTTCCAGCTCCTTCAGGTAACGCGAGGCCTTGAACAGGAACATGCCGCTGTTCCAGAAGTACTCGCCGGAAGCGACGTACTGCTCGGCGGTGGCCAGATCAGGCTTTTCGACGAAACGGTCGACGGCGCGCACGCCTTCGCCTGCAGCGGCCTTGATGTAGCCGTAGCCGGTTTCCGGTGCGGTCGGGACGATGCCGAAGGTGACCAGCTTGCCGGACTCGGCAGCGAGGGCGGCCTGCTTGACCGCCGCGTGGAAGGCCGCTTCGTTGCGGACCACGTGGTCGGACGGCAGCACCAGCAGCAGCGCGTCATCGCCATTGGCCAAGGCCTGCAGCGCGGCGATCGCGATGGCCGGAGCGGTATTGCGGCCCACCGGCTCGAGGATCAGCGCCTGCGGCAGCACCTTGCACTCGCGCAGCTGCTCGGCAGCCATGAAGCGGTGCTCCTGGTTGGCGACCACGATCGGTGCCGCGCCGGCGATGGAAGCAACCCGCTTCCAGGTCGCCTGCAGCATGGTGTCATCGCCGACCAGCGGCAGGAACTGCTTCGGATAGGCCTCGCGCGACAGCGGCCACAGCCGCGTGCCCGAGCCGCCGGACAGAATGACGGGAACAATGGGGGTCATGCGAAGTATGTCCTTCTCAGTGATTGGCTGGCGTGCCGCCAATCAGGGCAGTCAGCTCGCGGATTCGGTCCTGCAGCAATGCTGCATTGCCGCGGGTCTCGATGTTCAGCCGCAGCAGTGGTTCGGTATTGGAACTGCGCAGGTTGAAGCGCCATTCGGCAAAGTCGGCGCTGACGCCGTCGGTGCGATCCAGGAGCGGCTGCTGAGCCTCGAAATGAGCCAGCACACGCGCGACCGTGGCCTTGGCATCGTCCACCCGGAAGTTGATCTCGCCGCTGCACGGGTAAGCCTTCATGCGATCGGCCACCAGTTCGCCCAACGACTTGCCGGTGCTGGACACCAGCTGTGCGATCAGCAGCCAGGGAATCATCCCCGAATCGCAGTAGGCGAATTCGCGGAAGTAGTGGTGCGCACTCATTTCGCCACCATAGATGGCGTCTTCGGCGCGCATGCGTTCCTTGATGAACGCATGGCCGGTCTTGCTCATGATCGGCACGCCGCCGGCCTGCTCGACCATTTCCACGGTGTTCCAGGTCAGGCGCGGGTCGTGGATGATCTTGCCGCCCGGCTGGCGGGCCAGCAGGGCGGTGGCCAGCAGGCCGACCAGGTAGTAGCCCTCGATGAAGTTGCCTTCGGCATCGAAGAAGAAGCAACGGTCGAAGTCGCCATCCCAGGCGATGCCGAAGTCGGCGCCGTTGGCGCGCACCGCATCACGCGTGGCCGCGCGGTTCTCCGGCAGCAGCGGATTGGGGATGCCGTTCGGGAAACTGCCGTCGGCCTCATGCTGGATGCGGATGAACTCGAACGGCAGGTGCGGAGCCAGCTGGTCGATGACCAGTCCCGCGCCGCCGTTGCCGGGATTGGTGACGATCTTCAGCGGCTTCAGGCTGGCGCGATCGACATAGCCGAGCAGGTGCTGGATATAGGCCGACTTGTCGGCATCCTGGGTCACGGTTCCAGTGCCGTTGCCGAGCGGGGCATCTGAGGCGGCGAAATCGCGGATATCGAACAGGCCGGTGTCACCGCTGATCGGCTTGGCGCCGTCGCGCACCAGCTTCATCCCGTTGTAGTCCATCGGGTTGTGGCTGGCGGTGACCATGATGCCGCCGGCGGCACGGCGGTGGAACGTCTGGAAATAGACCTCCTCGGTGCCACACATGCCGATGTCGATGACGTCACGGCCGCTGGCGGTCAGGCCCTTGATGGCGGCCTGCAGCAGCGCGGGGCTGCTCAAGCGGATGTCGTGTCCAACCACCACCGGTCCCGGGCCCAGCAACGCGGCGGTGCCGGCGCCGATACGGCAGGCAAGGCGTTCATCCAGTTCATCCGGAACGCGGCCACGGATGTCATAGGCCTTGAAACACGGAAGCGTCATCAATGCAGTCCTTACACGGGTTGACCCGGGATTATAGCGATAGGTAATGCAAGGACGAGTGATCCAGGCCAGCGTCCCTGCGGGCCCCGAGACGGTTGGAGATGCCACGTAACCTTTTGATTCCGTGGCATCTTTCAGGTGTCTTCAGTTCAGTGCTGTTTCCAGCTCCGGCAGGATCGTGAACAGATCCCCGACCAGGCCGATGTCAGCGATCTCGAAAATCGGCGCATCACCGTCCTTGTTGATTGCGACAATCGTGCCGGCATCCTTGATGCCGGTCAGGTGCTGGATGGCACCACTGATGCCGACGGCCACGTACAGTTCCGGCGCGATGATCTTGCCGGTCTGGCCAACCTGCAGGTCGCTGGGCACGTAGCCGGCATCGACGGCGGCGCGCGAGGCACCGACAGCGGCACCGAGTTTGTCGGCCAGCTGGAAGATCACCTTGAAGTTCTCTTCCGAGCCGACGCCGCGGCCGCCAGAGACCACGCGCTTGGCACTCTGCAGATCCGGGCGGTCGCTGGCACCGGCGGCCAGGCCGACGAAGCGGGTGTGGGTCGGCAGCGCGGCGTCGACGCTCGCCGCTTCAATGGCGGCGCTGCCGCCCTGGGCGGCTTCCGGCCAGGAGGCCGCGCGCACGGTGGCGACCACGATCTGGTCGGCCGGGGCTTCCACGGTGATGATCGCGTTGCCGGCGTAGATCGGGCGCTTGAAGGTGTGGCTGCCTTCGACGGTCATCAGGTCGGAGACCTGGTTGACGCCGAGCAGGGCCGCCACGCACGGCATCAGGTCCTTGCCGAAGGTGGTCGACGGGCCGAACACATGGGTGTAGCCCTTGGCCAGCTGCGCGATCTGCGGTGCCAGTACCTGGGCGATGGCCTGCGCGTTGGCGGCGTTGGCCACGGTCAGGACCTTGGCGACGCCGGCGATCTTCGCGGCTTCGGCGGCAACGCCGGCCGGGTCGGCGGCCAGCACCACCACATCGATGCTGGCACCACTGATGGCGGCGGCGGCGCTGACGGTCTTGGCGGTGGCGGCGTTGAGCTTGCCGTCGTGGTGTTCGGCGATGACGAGAATCTTGCTCATTACAGCAGCCCCTTCTGCTTGAGTGCGGCAACCAGTTCGGCCGCGTCCTTGACCATCACGCCCTTGCTGCGCTTGGACGGCGCGTTGTAGTGGGTGGTCTTGAAGGTGTCGGCGGCGTCAACACCGAGATCGGCCAGCTGCAGGGTTTCCAGCGGCTTGGCCTTGGCCTTCATGATGTCCGGCAGCTTGATGAAGCGCGGCTCGTTCAGGCGCAGGTCGGTGGTGACCACGGCAGGCAGGTCCACTTCCAGCGTTTCCAGGCCGGCGTCGACTTCACGGGTCACCGTGGCCTTGCCGTCGGCGATCTCGAGCTTGCTGGCAAAGGTCGCCTGCGGGCGGCCCCACAGCGTGGCCAGCATCTGGCCGGTCTGGTTGGCGTCGTCGTCAATGGCCTGCTTGCCGAGGATCACCAGGTCCGGCTGTTCCTTCTCGATCAGCTTGAGCAGGGTGCGCGACGCGGTCAGCGGCTGGATGGCCTGGTCGGTGACGACGTGGATGGCGCGGTTGGCGCCCATGGCGAGACCGTTGCGCAGGTGCGCCTGGGCATCGGCCGGGGCGATGGTGGCAACCACGACTTCGCTGGCGATGCCCTTGTCGCGCAGGCGCAGGGCTTCTTCCAGGGCGATTTCATCGAACGGATTGGGGGACAGCTTGACGCCGTCGGTGACCACGCCGGAACCGTCCGGCTTGACCTGAATGCGGACGTTGTAGTCCACCACGCGCTTGTACGCGACGAGGATTTTCATCTGCTGCTCGATCCTTGTAGTGCCGGCCACCGGCCGGCTCACAGTTGCGGAGAACGCCCGGTTCTGGAACAGCAACCGGTTCGGGGGTGGGATCCCGATTCTAGCCGGCTTGAAGGCACCATGCGAATGCGTATGGTTTTGCTGCGATGCGGAAGAATCGCGTCCTTTTTGCCCCTCGTTCATGCACGGCACGCCGTTGTCAGGATGCCCCCGATGTATTCTGTGGAGCTGAATCGGACGGTTTTGATGCCGCCGACCTCCGATGCATCGATCAGGAGAACAGGTAGTGCCCACATGGCTTGTCACCGGCGGCGCCGGATTCATTGGCGGTAACTTCGTTCTCGAGGCCGTCGCGCGCGGTGTCAAGGTCATCAACCTCGATGTGCTGACCTACGCCGGAAACCTGAAGACCCTGTCCAGCCTGGACGGCAACCCGGATCACGTGTTCGTGCAGGGCGACATCGGCGACCAGGCGATGGTCACCCGCCTGCTGGCCGAGCACCGGCCGGACGCCGTGCTCAACTTTGCTGCCGAGAGCCACGTGGATCGCTCCATCGACGGCCCGGGCGCCTTCATCCAGACCAACGTGGTGGGCACCCTGGGCCTGCTGGAAGCGGTGCGCGACTACTGGAAGGCGCTGCCGGCCGAACAGGGCGCGGCCTTCCGCTTCCTGCACGTGTCCACCGACGAGGTGTACGGCACCCTGGGTGAGACCGGCAAGTTCAGCGAAACCACGCCGTATGCTCCGAATTCCCCATATTCGGCGTCGAAGGCCGCTTCGGACCATCTGGTCCGTGCCTTCCACCACACCTACGGGCTGCCGGTGCTGACCACCAACTGCTCCAACAACTACGGCCCGTATCATTTCCCCGAGAAGCTGATCCCGCTGGTGATCGCCAAGGCGCTGGCCGGCGAGCCGCTGCCGGTGTACGGCGATGGCAAGCAGGTGCGCGACTGGCTGTTCGTGTCCGACCACTGCGAAGCGATCCGCACCGTGCTGGCCAAGGGCCAGGTCGGCGAGACCTACAACGTCGGCGGCAATTCGGAAAAGCAGAACATCGAAGTGGTGCAGGCCATCTGCGCACTGCTGGACCAACGCCGCCCGCGCGCGGACGGCCAGCCGCGCAGCAGCCAGATCACCTACGTCACCGACCGCCCGGGCCATGACCGCCGTTACGCGATCGATGCCTCCAAGCTGAAGAACGACCTGGGCTGGGAACCGGCCTACACCTTCGAGCAGGGCATCACCTTCACCGTTGACTGGTACCTGGACAACCAGGAATGGGTCAACGGCGTGCTCGACGGCAGCTACCGTCTGCAGCGCATCGGCACCGCGGCCTGAAAACCCAGGAGACCTCATGACCCAGCGCAAGGGCATCATCCTCGCCGGCGGCTCCGGCACCCGGCTGTATCCGATCACCAAGGGCGTCAGCAAACAGCTGCTGCCGGTGTATGACAAACCCATGATCTACTACCCGCTCAGCGTGCTGATGCTGGCGGGCATCCGTGAAGTGCTGATCATCAACACGCCGCACGAGCAGGCGCTGTTCCAGCAGCTGCTCGGCGACGGCTCGCAGTGGGGCATGGACATCCAGTACGCCGTGCAGCCCAGCCCCGATGGCCTGGCCCAGGCCTACCTGATCGGCCGTGATTTCGTCGCCGGCAAGCCGAGCTGCCTGGTGCTGGGTGACAACATCTTCCATGGCCATGGCCTGCGCGAAGTGCTGCGCAACGCTGACCAGCGCGAGCAGGGTGCGACCGTGTTCGGTTACTGGGTCAATGACCCGGAACGCTACGGCGTGGCCGAGTTCGACAAGGACGGCAAGGTCATCGACCTGGTCGAGAAACCGGAGAATCCGCGATCGAACTACGCGGTCACCGGCCTGTACTTCTACGACGGCAATGCCAGTGACTATGCGGCTGAGCTCAAGCCGTCGCCGCGTGGCGAGCTGGAGATCACCGATCTGAACCAGCGCTACCTGCGTGAAGGCCACCTGCATCTGGAGGCGCTCGGCCGTGGCTACGCCTGGCTCGATACCGGCACCCACCAGTCGCTGCTGGAGGCATCCAACTTCATCGAGACCATCCAGACCCGTCAGGGCCTGCAGGTCTGCTGCCCGGAAGAAATCGCGTTTGGCAAGGGATGGATCACCGCCGAGCAGCTGGAAGCACTGGCTGCACCGCTCATCAAGAATGCCTATGGCCATTATCTTCGGAAGCTGGCATTGCGTGGAGTGGTTCCGTGAAAGTCATTGAAACCTGTTTGTCGGGTTGCGTGGTGATTGAACCGAAAGTGTTCGGCGACGAGCGCGGTTTTTTCTTTGAGGGCTGGAATGCTGAGCGGTTCGGTGATCTGGGTTTGCCGACCCAGTTCGTGCAGAGCAATGTGTCCTCTTCCAGCGAGGGGGTCCTGCGCGGCCTGCATTACCAATGGCCACGCCCGCAGGGAAAGCTGGTGAGCGTTCTCGAAGGTGAGGTCTACGACGTGGCCGTCGACATTCGTCATGGCTCCCCGACCTTCGGGCAATGGGAGGCGGTGGTGCTGAGTGCGCACAACAAGCGTCAATTCTGGATTCCGGAGGGCTTTGCCCACGGTTTTGCGGTGTTGTCCGAGCGCGCGCTTTTCCACTACCTGTGCACTGATGTGTATGTGCCCGAGGCAGATGCAGGCATTCGCTGGAATGACAGCGAAATTGCAGTGAATTGGCCGCTGGGCTCTCCAATGCTGTCTGCCAAGGACGAGCGAGCCCCCTTCCTGAAGGACATTCCTGAGGATCGCCTGCCGGTCTACGTGCCATGACGGTTCTGGTATTCGGCGGCAACGGCCAGGTCGGCCAGGAGCTGCTGCGCGCGCTGGCGCCGCTGGGCAAGGTGGTCGCGACCACCCGCAGCGGCGTCCTGCCCGATGGCAGCGCCTGCGAAACCGCCGATTTCGGCCAGCCGGACAGCTTGCCGGCCCTGCTTGACCGGCTGCAGCCGTCGATCGTGGTCAACGCGGCCGCCTACACCGCCGTCGACCGTGCCGAACAGGAGGTCGACGCCGCCTTTGCGGCCAACGCGCAGGCGCCGGGCGTGATCGCACGCTGGTGCGCGGCGCATGGCGTGCCGTTCGTGCATTACTCCACCGATTATGTGTTCGATGGGCAGGGTTCCGCCCCGTACCGTGAGGACGAACCGACCGCGCCGCTGGGTGTCTACGGCACCAGCAAGCGTGATGGTGAGGACGCCATACGGGCAGCGGCAGGACGCCACCTGATCTTCCGCACGGCATGGGTGTATGCGTCGCATGGTGCGAATTTCCTGCGTACCATGCTGCGCGTCGGCGCCGAGCGAGAGCAGCTGCGCGTGGTGGCTGACCAGGTGGGTACGCCGACGCCGGCGGCGCTGATTGCCGATGTCACTGCGCAGGTGCTGCAGCATCCGGGCCAGTTGTCCGGAACCTGGCATCTGACTGCCGATGGGCAGACAAGTTGGCATGGGTTTGCCGAGGCGATCTTCGCCGAAGCGCTGGCTACCGGGGTGTTGGCGAAGGTGCCGGCCGTCGAGGCGATTCCCAGTTCCGAGTATCCGACGCCGGCCAAGCGCCCGGCCTGGTCGGTGCTGGACAACCGCAAGCTGCAGCAGGATTTCAACATCGTCCTGCCGGCATGGCAGGATGGTCTGAAGCAGGTGATGGCGGAAATAGCGCCCGCCTGAAGATTGCAGTGCTTTACCAGAGCGGAAAGGGTTAGAGCTCAGATCCGACGACGTACCCTGCGCGACGCAGGTGGTTTTCCCGGCAACGGCGCCAGCAGCGCCTGCACGTCTTCCTCGCTGAAGCGCGGCCCAGCGCTGCCACCGCCTTCGAGAATCGATTCGGCCAGCAGGGCCTTGCGTTCCTGCAGCTCGGCAATACGCTCTTCGATGCTGCCTGCGGCGATCAACCGGTAGACGAACACCGGCTGCTGCTGGCCGATCCGGTGAGCGCGGTCACTGGCCTGGTTCTCGGCGGCGGGATTCCACCAGGGATCGAAATGGATGACGGTGTCGGCCGCGGTCAGGTTCAACCCCACGCCACCTGCCTTGAGGCTGATCAGGAACACCGGGACGTCACCCTGCATGAAACGCTGCACCGGCGTGGCCCGGTCCTGGGTATCGCCGGTCAGGGTCACATAGGCCAGCCCCAGATCGTCCAGCGCCTGCGCGATCAGCGCCAGCATGCCGGTGAACTGTGAGAACAACAGGATCCGCCGGCCTTCCTCGACCATCGACGGCAGCATGTCGCGCAGCAGTTCCAGCTTGGCCGAACCGGCGTTGCGTGCCGTCGTTTCGCCCGGCAGCAACCGCGGATCGCAGCAGACCTGGCGCAGCTTCAGCAGCGCATCCAGCACCCGGATGTGGCTGCGCGCCAGACCGCTGTCACTGATGGCTTCGCGGACCTGTTTCTCCATTGCCGCCCGAACGGTTTCATAGAGATCGCGCTGCCCGCCCTCCATCGTCACCGCGCGGATGATGAGGGTTTTCGGCGGCAGCTCGGCAGCCACCTCGTCCTTGCGTCGGCGCAGGATGAACGGGCGCAGCCGCTGCGCCAGCAACTGGGCACGGCGATGGTCGCTGCCGCGTTCGATGGGGTGGCGCCAATGCTGGTTGAACTGCTTCTCGGTGCCGAGCAGGCCGGGCAGCAGGAAATCGAACTGCGTCCACAGTTCGCCCAGGTGGTTTTCCAGCGGCGTACCGGTCAAACACAGGCGATGGCGGGCCTGCAACGTGCGCAGGGTGACGGCAGCGCGTGATTTCGGATTCTTCACCTGCTGGGCTTCATCCAGAATCAGCAGATGGTAGGCATGTGCCTGCAGCGCATGCTCGTCGCGCCACAGCAGGGGGTACGTGGTCAGTACGAGATCATGCGCGGGAATCGCGTCGAACAGCGTCTCGCGCGTCGATCCGTGCAGGGTCAGCACGCGCAGGTCCGGGGTGAAGCGTGCCGCTTCGCTCTGCCAGTTGTGCAGCAGTGAGGTCGGCACCACCAGCAGTGCCGGCCGGTCCAGGCGGCCGCTTTCCTTTTCGACCAGCAGATGGGCCAGGGTCTGCAGGGTCTTGCCCAGTCCCATGTCATCGGCCAGTACGCCGCCCAGGCGCTGCTGCCGCAGGTACTGCAGCCACGAAAGGCCATCGCGCTGATAGCCACGCAGCGTCGCCTGCAATCCGGCAGGCGTTGCTACGTCTTCCGGGGCAGGCGCCTGCAGCAGGCGCTGCACGAGTGCCTGGGTGTCCCCGTGGCCCCGCAGCTGCAGGTGTGCGTCGTCCTTCAGGGCTTGCAGCCGACCGCGATCGTGCATCGATAGCCGCAACGGCACATCGCGCGGGGTGAACAGGTCGGCCAGCAGGGCAATGACCGGTTTCAATCGCGACGCCCGAAGCGCCAGGCGCGTATTGCCACCGGCAGTCAGCAGGATGTTCTCGTCATCGCCAATGGCGTCCAGCTGTCCGCGCGACCAGCGAGGATCGGCATTCAGTACCTGCTGCAGCAGCGGAACCATGGACACGTTGTGGCCGTCCACCTGGATCTCCAGGCCCAGATTGAACCAGCCCGCATCCTGCGGGTCCGCCTGGATGTCCAGATCGATTTCATCCACCCGGGTGATGCGATGGCGGAAATCGTCGTCTGCCTCCACTTTCCAGCCCAGGGCCTCCAGCCGCGGCACGTCATCCAGCAGGAAGCGGGTCCAGTCGAAACTGCGCAGTTCGAACAATGGGCCGCCGCCGTCCAGGACGATGCGTGGCTGCCGCTCACGGTGCAGATGCACGCTGCGCAGTTCATCTTCGCGCCGTGCCTCCTCGTGGAGGTCACGCGGCAGCAGGTAGAGCTGGCCCTGCGGGCCATGCACGAACGGCGACGGGTCGTCGAGAAAGCGTACGTGCTCGTCGTACTCGAACGCGAGGGTGGCAACGTCCAGCCACTGCGAAGGATCGCGCTCGGTGAGCCAGTCGGGTCGGTACTCCAGGCTGTGCAGATGGAGGATCGGTGTCATCGCCTGGATCGGCAGGGTTGGCAGCGTCGGATGCGCAGCGGGACGTAGCGGGCCCGTGTCGCCCTCCAGTGACGTGCCCAGTGCCGCCAACAGGACCGAAGCGACATGCTCGCAGGAGCCTCCCGCCGGGCAGGTGCAGCGACTCTGCAGAGGGCTGCGCGGAGCACGGGCGCTGGCGTCCAGGTCGATGGTCACCTGCCAGGTCTCCACCTGCGCGGTCAGCAGCGGCGCCCTGTAGTGCAGCGCGTGCACGGCACCTGCGCGTTGCCTGCCTCTTTCCAGTGTCCCGGCATCCAGCCAGCGGGACAGTTCCCCTCCGGTGAATACTACGGCCATGCGTCGTCCTGTCCTCTCCATCTGCGGCGCGCGTTGCCCAGGGCACCGCAAGCGGGGAAGGGGACATTCTACGGAAAGGCGGCCGGGCATACCGGTTCATGCTGCGGCGCACCCCAGCCGGTAACGGGTGTACCGCTAGAATGGCAACATTCTCACCGGGTAGGGCAGTAGAGATGCAGCAATCGACTTCCACCGGCAAGCGCAGCAAGCGCTTCGCCAGTGCGGCGGAGGCCCTGCAAGGGGTGGTCGCCGATGGCCAGACGCTGGCCGTGGGCGGCTTCGGCCTGTGTGGCATCCCCGAGGCCCTGATCGCCGCGCTGCGCGACAGTGGCGCCAAGGGCCTGACCGTGATCTCCAACAATGCCGGGGTCGATGGCTTCGGTCTGGGCCAGCTGCTGGAAACCCGGCAGATCAAGAAGATGATTTCGTCCTACGTGGGCGAGAACAAGGAGTTCGAGCGCCAGTTCCTGGCCGGCGAGCTCGAGCTGGAATTCAACCCGCAGGGCACCCTGGCCGAACGCCTGCGTGCCGGCGGTGCAGGCATTCCGGCGTTCTTCACCGGCACCGGCTATGGCACGGTGGTGGCCGAAGGCAAGGAAACCCGCGAGTTCGACGGCAAGCACTACGTGATGGAAACCGCGCTGCGCGCCGATGTGGCACTGGTCAAGGCGTGGAAGGCCGACGAGGCCGGCAACCTGGTGTTCCGCAAGACCGCGCGCAACTTCAACCCCGCCTGTGCGATGGCCGGCAAGGTCTGCATCGTGGAAGTGGAAGAGGTGGTGCCGGTCGGTGCCATCGACCCGGACCAGGTGCACCTGCCGGGCATCTACGTGCACCGCATCGTGCACAACCCGCATCCTGAGAAGCGTATCGAACAGCGCACCATCCGCGCGGAGGGCAACTGACATGGCGTGGACCCGCGATGAGATGGCGGCACGTGCCGCCCGCGAACTGACCGATGGTGCGTACGTGAACCTGGGCATCGGCCTGCCGACCCTGGTTGCCAACCACATCCCCGAAGGGGTGGACGTGTGGCTGCAGTCGGAAAACGGCCTGCTCGGCATCGGTCCGTTCCCGACCGATGCCGAAGTGGACGCCGACCTGATCAATGCCGGCAAGCAGACCGTCACCGCGCGTGCCGGTGCCAGCTATTTCGGCAGCCACGACAGCTTCGCGATGATCCGCGGTGGCCATGTGAACCTGGCTATCCTCGGCGCCATGCAGGTCACCGACAAGGGTGACCTGGCCAACTGGATGGTGCCCGGCAAGATGGTCAAGGGCATGGGTGGTGCGATGGACCTGGTGGCCGGCGTGCAGCGCGTGGTGGTGCTGATGGAGCACACCGCCAAGAACGGCGAGCACAAGATCCTGACCGAATGCACGCTGCCGCTGACCGGCGTGGGCGTGGTCGACCGCATCATCACCGACCTGGCCGTGTTCGACGTGACTGACAAGGGCCTGCTGCTGGTGGAAGCAGCGCCGGGTGTCAGCGACGACGAACTGAAGGAGAAAACGGGCGTGACGTTCCAGCGCGCTTGATGCCGTGAGGGCGGTCAAGTGCCGCCCCCATCCTGCGGGGCCTTGATGCTGTTTCCCCATGACCTCCCCGATGCCGATGTCCAGCACCTGCCGGGCTGGTTGGCTGCCGCCGATGGCGACGGGCTCATGTCCGCGCTGCAGGCCGACGTGGCCTGGGAGATCCATCGCATCCGCATGTTTGGCAGCTGGGTGGATTCGCCGCGGTTGAGCTGCTGGATCGGTGACCCGCAGGCGCGCTACCGCTATTCCGGGGCTGATTTCGTTCCGCACCCGTGGCCACCCGCGTTGCAGGCCATGCGCGAGCGCCTGCAGGCGGAAGGCTTCGGCCGCTTCAACAGCGTGCTGCTGAACCGCTATCGCGGTGGTGGCGACTACATGGGCTGGCACAGTGACGACGAACCCGAACTGGGCCCGATGCCGGTGATTGCTTCACTGAGCCTGGGCGCGGAACGGCGCTTCCTGCTGCGCCGGCGCGACGACCCGGCGCGGAAGGCCGAGTATCTGCTCGGCCATGGCGATCTGCTGGTGATGGCCGGGCAGACGCAGAGGTTTTACCAGCACGCGTTGCCGAAGATGGCGCGGGTGCAGGGTGAACGGATCAACCTGACGTTCCGCTGGATTACGCCGCGCTGATCGATCAGCGCGTGACAGTCGGCTGGTCGGCCTGCCCGCTCTGCAGCGTCCAGCCCACCATGTCCTGTGCCAGCTGCTGCAGGCCACGCTCGAAGGCTGCGGTCACCGCCGGTACGTCGGTACTGCCGACCGGCTGCGCCTGGCGGAAGGTACGGTCGGCGACCACGCGCTGGTCGGCCACGTGGATCAGCTTGGCGTTGACCTCGATCACCACGGTCGGCGTCGCCTGACCCTGGTAATCGGATTCGAAGCGGCGCACGTCGGTGGACAGCTTGTAGTCGGCGCGGATGCCGGCAGTGCTGCGGGCCACGCCGCGGATGCGGCCGGAGTCCTCGAAGCCGCGCAGCAGGGTGTCTTCGATCATGTCGGTGGCCGGCTGTGCCCAGCTGGCCCCCTTGTAGATCTCCATCTGCGACGGTGTCGGCCGCACGTTGATGCGCGGGCTGTCGACCATGCGCGCGGCGCTGGGCTTGGCCAGCACCAGCTGCCAGCTGGCCTGCGGCCACGCCGGGTCCGCCTTGACCTGCACGGCCGGCGAGTACAGCGTCACCGCGGTTTTCTCGCTGCTGCCAAGGATGGAGCAGCCGCCCAGCAGGGTGACCATCGAAGCGGCCAGCAGCCGGCGCGGAAGGGTGGTCGGGCTCATTTGGGTTCGAACTCCTTCGGTGCGTCGCGGCCCAGCAGGTAGCGCGCGGGGTTGTTCTCAAGGCGGTCGCTGACCCGGCGCAGGTCGCGGATCAGACCGCGCAGTTCGGTCAGCGTCGGGCCCAGCTGGCCGAGGCCATCGTTGGCGAAACTGTTGATCGCGGCGCGGTTCTCGCCAAGGATCGAGTCGGCGTTGCCGGCGGCCGAATCGAGCTTGGCCAGGGTACCGTCGAGCTTGTCGATGATGCCCGGCAGCTGCTGCACCAGATTCCTGTCCAGGCGCTCGATGGTGCCGTTGGTGGTCTTCAGCGTGGTGTCCAGGCTGCGGGCGGCATCGCGCGCGCTGAGCAGCAGCGCCTGCGTGCCCTGATCACGGTCGGCCAGGCCGCCGCTGATCGTTTCCAGGTTGGCCAGTGTGGCGTTGATCGAGGCCACGTTGCGGTCGCTGAGGATCTGGTCCATGCGCTCGACAATGCGGTTGGCGACGTCGGTGATGTTCTGCAGGGCCGACGGCGTGGTCGGAATGATCGGCGCCGGATCCTTGTTGACCGTGGTCAGTGCCGGCGACTGCGGCGTGCCGCCGCTGAGCTGGATGATCGACGGGCCGGTCAGGCTGGTGATCGCCAGCTTGGCGCGGGTATCGGTCTTGACCGGCGTGTTGGAGTTCAGGCGGATGCGCGCGACGACCTGGCGCGGGTCGTCGGGCACCAGGTTCAACTCGGTGATCGAGCCCACCGCGATGCCGTTGTACTGCACCGGGCTGCCCACCGACAGACCGGTCACGGCTTCGCGGAACACCACGCGGTACTCCTGCCAGGTGCGGTCGGAGGAGTACTTGGCGGCCCACAGGCCGAAGGCCAGCAGGGCCAGGCCGGTGATCAGGGTGAACGCGCCGATCAGCACGTAGTTGGCTTTGGTTTCCATGGCTCAGGCACTCTCGATCTGTTCGCCACGCGCGGCGCGCGCGCGCGGTCCGTGGAAGTATTCCTGGATCCACGGATGATCCAGTTTCTCGATGTCCGGCAAGGGGGCGTTGGCCACCACCCTGCGGTCGGCGATCACCGCCACCCGGTCGCAGATGGCATACAGCGTGTCCAGGTCGTGGGTGATCAGGAACACGGTCAGGCCCAGCGCTTCCTGCAGGGTCTTGATCAGGCGGTCGAACGCCGCCGCACCGATCGGGTCGAGACCGGCGGTCGGTTCGTCCAGGAACAGCAGCGGCGGATCCAGTGCCAGCGCCCGGGCCAGGCCGGCGCGCTTCCGCATGCCACCGGACAGCTGCGAGGGCAGCTTGTTGATCGCATCGGCGGGCAGGCCGGCCAGCTTCACCTTCAACAGCGCCAGCTCGTAATGCCAGCGCTCGGGCAGTTCGCGGTGGTGTTCCTTGAGCGGTACCTGCACGTTCTCGCCCACGGTCAGCGACGAAAACAGCGCGCCGTCCTGGAACAGCACGCCGGTATTGCGTTCGATGTGCAGGCGGCTCTCGGTATCATCGGCACGCGCGTCGCGGCCGAGCACTTCGATCTGCCCGGCATCGGGCACGCGCAGGCCGAGGATCGAGCGCATCAGCACCGACTTGCCGGTACCCGAACCACCCACCACGCCCAGAATCTCGCCGCGGCGCACGTCCAGGTCCAGGTCTTCATGCACGGTCTGGCTGCCGAAGCGGTTGACCAGCCCGCGCACGCGGATGGCCAGGTCGTGGCCGTCGTCGTCCTGCATGGGAATTTCTTCGGGTGTCGAATGCGTGCTCATGTCACCAGTCCATGTGCATGAACCACAACGCCGCGAAGGCGTCGATGATGATCACCAGCGAGATCGTCTGCACTACGCTGGAGGTGGTGCGTTCGCCCACCGACTGCGCCGTGCCTTCCACCTTCAGGCCTTCCAGGCAGCCGATCAGGCCGATCACCAGCGCGAACACCGGCGCCTTCGACAGGCCGACCAGCATGTGCCGCACTTCCATCGTCTCGTGCATGCGCGCGATGTACATCTGCGGCGGGATGTCGAGGTCGAACGCACCGACGGTGATGCCGCCGGCCAGGCCGGCGACCATTGCAATGAAGGTCAGCAGCGGCAGGGTGACCAGCAACGCCAGCAGCCGTGGCAGCACCAGCAGGTCGATCGGATCCAGGCCCAGGGTGCGCATCGCGTCGATTTCCTCGCGCGCCTTCATCGCACCGATCTGCGCGGTGAAGGCGCTGGCGGTGCGGCCGGCCAGCACGATGGCGGTCAGCAGCACGGCAAACTCGCGCAGGAAGGCGATGTTGACCAGTTCGACCACATAGATCTCGGCACCGAAGTCACGCAGGATGGTGGAGCCGAGGAAGGCGATCACCGCGCCGACCAGGTACGACAGCAGCGCTACCAGTGGCACCGCATCCAGGCCCACCTGTTCCATCTGGTGCACGGTGGCGGTGAGCCGGAACCGGCGCGGTTCCTTCACCAGGCGTGCGGCCTTGACCAGGTTCTCGCCGAGGAAACTGCACAGCGCCTTGATGTTGTGACCGGTGGCATGGACGCTGACACCCAGCCGTTCCAGCGCCGCCAGCACGCCGAAGTCGCGCTTGGGCTTGGGCCGGTCGTCGGCGACTTCCTCGATGGTGCACACCAGCGCCTGGTGATCCGGGCGGAACTTCAGTGCGTCCTCGCCGAGGTCGGCGCGATGGGCTACGCGCAGCACCTGCAGCACGCCGGCCGAATCCATCTTTTCGATGGCGGTGGCATCGATGCCGGTCAGCGTATCGGGAACGCCGCGCAGGACTTCGGCCGCGGCCAGCGCGGTCTTCAAGGTCCAGGTGCCGGACAGGTGGATCACGCCCGGGTCATGGGCATCCTGTTCGAGCTGGGGGGCGTGGTTCGGGGTCACTTGGGCCATTCGGGTCGCAGCATAACCGTTCTGTATTGGGCATCGCGTCGAACTCGGATGAATTTCTCCGGTAAGGCCCAGCCTAGGTAATACTACGGCGCATGTCCGCAGACGCTCACACGATCCCCACGCCCCAGGCCACCTACGCGCAGCGCGTGGCCTTCGTTTCCGAGATCGCCGGACGCCTGCACAGCTATGGCACAACGGCTCAGCGCCTGGAAACGGCGGTAGTGGCACTTGCCCGCCAGCTCGATCTGGATTGTGAACCGTGGTCGAATCCCACCGGTATCATCCTCAGCTTCAGCGACCCGGCGCAGGCGATCGGCTCCAGTGACATCACCCGCGTGATCCGCCTGGCGCCCGGTGAAAACGATCTGCACAAGCTCAGCGTCGCCGACCATATCGCCGAGGAAGTGGCCAACGGGCGGATGAGCATCGCCCAGGGCCACACCGCGCTGCGCCAGCTGGACAAGGACCCGGGACGCCGCGGCAAGCTGCGCACCATCCTCTCGTTCACCCTTGGCGCGGCCGGCGTGGCCGGCATGTGGAAGCTGCCGTGGCTGGACATCGCCACCGCCGGTGTCATCGGCCTGATGATCGGCCTGCTCGGCATGGTCACCGACCGTCGCCCGGCAACCCGCGAAGCCGCCGAGGCACTGGCCGCGCTGCTGGCCGGCCTGGTCGCCACCCTGGTCGCGTCCTTTGTCGGTGCACTCAACCTCAATACGGTGATCATCGCCTCGCTGGTGGTGCTGCTGCCGGGCATGTCGTTGACCAATGCGGTCAACGAGCTGGCCAGCCAGCACTGGGTGTCGGGGACCGCGCGCTTCGCCGGTGCGCTGACCACCATCATGAAACTCAGTGTCGGCGCGATGATCGCGGTGACCCTGGCCGACGTGCTCGGGCTGGATCCGGTGATCCGCGCTACGCGGCCGCAGGGGCCCTGGGTGGAGTGGGGTTCGCTGCTGACCGCGGCATTCGCCTTCGCGATGCTGTTCAAGGCCAACCGCCGTGATTACCCGTGGGTGATCGCCGCCTCGGTGGCCGGTTATGCGATCTCCAAGTTCGGTGGCCACGCCTGGGGCGCGCCCGCCGGTATCTTCCTGTCGGCGATGCTGCTGACCGCCGGTGGCAATCTGTTCGGCCGCCTCGTTGGCCGACCGGGTGCGATCATCCGCCTGCCGGGCATCATCATGATGGTACCCGGCAGCACCAGCCTGCGCGGCGTGCTGACCCTGGTCCAGCAGCAGGACGTGGGCGCCGGCCAGAGCGTGTTCCTCACCGTGCTCAACGTGGTGATGGCGCTGGTGGCGGGCCTGCTGTTCGGCAACCTGCTGATGCCTGCTCGCAAGACTCTGTAGAGCCGAGCCCATGCTCGGCTTCGGATATGGATAGCCGAGCGTGGGCTTGGCTCTACAAACAAAAAACGCCGGCTTTCGCCGGCGTTTTTCATTGCATCCCGATCTGGCCTCAGGCCTTCTTGATCAGGAAATCTTCCGGCTTCTTGTTGCCCTTGGCGGTCAGCTCGGCCATCCAGCGCGGCTGCTTGCCACGGCCAGTCCAGGTTTCCTTCGGGTTGGCCGGGTTGCGGTACTTCGGGGCAACCTTGCCCAGCTTGCGGCCAGCGGTCTTCGACGGTGCCTTGGCGACCTTGGCTACCTTGCGGGCGCGCGGGGCCGGGGCGTCGCCGAACAGTTCCTCGATGGTGTAACCCTCGGTCTTGGCCAGCTTGGTCAGCTGGGCGCGAACCTTGGTGATCGGCCGGCGCTTGGCGACGATGGTCTGCTGTTTCTTGGCGGTGCGGATCAGGGCGCCCAGCTCGCGTGCCGACAGGCCGGTCAGGTCAATGCTCATTTACGGTTACTCCGGAAACTAATGTGTGGACGGGACGAGCCAGTCCATGGCGTCGGCGGACAGAATAAAGATGAATTAATCAGAGTACAAATGCAGGCAGGACAAGGCTTGGCGACATGCCGGCCGCATTGCGTCGATTTTGACCGGATTATGTCTGCTGCAATATTGCTCAAGGGGGCGTCAGGTAAAAAAAAGACCGGGGCATGCCCCGGTCTTTTACTGATCAACCCTGCAGGCGCTGCAGCAGGGTGGCCTTGTCCAGGCTTTCCGCTTCGCTGGCGCGGCGCGAGCGGTACTCGTAGGTACCGGCGGCCAGGCCGCGTTCGCTGACCACCACGCGGTGCGGGATGCCGATCAGTTCCATGTCGGCGAACATCGCGCCCGGGCGCAGGCCTCGGTCGTCCAGCGCCGCGTCCAGGCCTGCATCGCGCAGCTCCTGCAGCAGGTTGGCGGCTGCATCGGCCACGGCGGCGTCACCCTTCGGGTTGATCACGCACACCACCACCTGCCACGGCGCCATCGCGTCCGGCCAGATGATGCCGGCATCGTCATGGTTCTGTTCGATCGCGGCAGCGACCACGCGCGAGATGCCGATGCCGTAGCAGCCCATTGCCATTACCGCCGCCTTGCCGTTTTCATCCAGCACGGTGGCATCCAGCGCTTCGGCGTACTTGCGTCCCAGCTGGAACACATGGCCGACTTCGATGCCACGGGTGATCTTCAGTTCGCCACCGTCCAGGGCACGGTCGCCAGCACGCACGTTGCGGATGTCGGCCACTTCCGGTTCCGGCAGGTCACGGCCCCAGTTGACGCCGGCCAGGTGGAAACCGGCTTCGTTGGCGCCGACGACGAAGTCGGACATCGCCGCCACTTCGCGATCAGCCACCACGCGGATGGCCTTGGCCGGGGCGACCGGGCCGAGGAAGCCCGGCACGCTGCCCAGGTACTCGGCGATTTCCGCCTCGCTGGCAAAGCGCTGTTCTTCCAGGCCGGCAACCTTGGCCAGCTTGATCTCGTTGACCTCATGGTCGCCGCGCACCAGCACCAGCACGAACTGCTGTGCCTTGCCTTCGCCGGCGATCAGTGCCACCGACTTCACCGTGCGCTGCAGGTCGATGCCGAGCAGCGCCGCGACATCCTCGCAGGTCTTCTGGGTAGGGGTGTCGACCTTGCGCATGGCCTCGCTGGCGGCCGCACGCGGTGCAGGATCGGCGGCGATTGCCGCTTCCATGTTGGCCGCGTAGTCCGAACCGGTGGAGAACACCAGCGCGTCTTCGCCGGAATCGGCGATCACGTGGAATTCCTGCGAGGCATCACCGCCGATCGCACCGGAGTCCGCCTGCACCATGCGGAAATCCAGGCCGAGGCGGGTGAAGATGCGGCTGTAGGCCGACTTCATGTTCTCGTACTCGCGCACCAGGCACTCATCGTGCAGGTGGAACGAATAGGCATCCTTCATCAGGAACTCGCGCGAGCGCATCACGCCGAAGCGCGGGCGGATCTCGTCGCGGAACTTGGTCTGCACCTGGTAGAAGTTCACCGGCAGCTGCTTGTAGCTGGACAGCTCGCTGCGCGCGAAGTCGCAGGCGGCTTCCTCGGCGGTCGGGCTGTAGCAGAACACCTGGTCCTTGCGGTCCTTGATCTTCAGCAGCTGCGGGCCGAATTTCTGCCAGCGGCCGGTCTGCTCCCACAGTTCCTTCGGCTGGATGGTCGGGATCTGGAATTCCACGGCACCGGCGCGGTCCATTTCCTCGCGCACGATGCGTTCGACCTTGCGCAGCACGCGCAGGCCCAGCGGCGACCAGGTGTACAGGCCCGATGCCAGCTTGCGGATCATGCCCGCGCGCAGCATCAGCCGGTGGCTGGTCAGCTCGGCGTCGCTGGGGGTTTCCTTGGTGGTGTGCAGGTGGAACTGGGAGAGGCGCATCGTCGGCTTCGGATAACGGCAGAGACGCCTATTCTGCCAGCCCGGCTGGGGGGAGGGGTATCGGCAGGGCTGCGCCCTGCACCCGCCTCAAGCAACGTCAACAGCAACAGCAACAACAACAGCGGGTTTCCTGGGAGATGGCGGGTGGGGCGGTGTCGGATTGCGGGGTGT
Organism: Stenotrophomonas veracruzanensis; assembly: GCF_032911525.1. NCBI lineage: Bacteria > Pseudomonadati > Pseudomonadota > Gammaproteobacteria > Lysobacterales > Lysobacteraceae > Stenotrophomonas > Stenotrophomonas veracruzanensis. The sequence goes on along the minus strand of NZ_JAWJTI010000021.1, from coordinate 15,825 downwards.
CAGGCGCATGGATGCGGCTGCCAAGCCTACATGGACGTACTTGCGGCGTCCCCGCAATCCGACACCGCCCAGCCATTCCACGGAATGCCCGCTTTTGACGTTGCCGTTGCCGTTGCTTGCAGCCTCTGCAAGTGCAGGGCGCAGCCCTGCCGACCCCCTTTAACCCGCCGGTGGGCAGTAGGCCTTGATGGCGGCCTCCGCCAATCCCTTCTGCGCGCTGCGCTGCTCCGGGCTCAACGGGCTATCGGGCTTGCCATCGCCATCGGTGTCCTGCATCACCTGGCCGCCACCGTCCAGCAGGGCCAGGTTGGCACGGGCGGTGCTGCACTGCTCCGGCACGGGTGTGGCCGGGGTTTCGGCGCTGGCCGCGGCCTGCGGGGTGCGGGCCTGCTCGCGGGTCTCGAATTTCCTGCCCGCCGGCGGGGTCTCCGAATACTGGGTCACGCCATGGGCGTCCTTCCATTTATAGACCGGGCCAGCCACGGCGTTGGCACTGGCCAACAGCAGCAGGCATCCAAGGCAGGACAGGGCACGCATGGCAAACTCCACGGAATGGGCGTAGAACACCGATTGCAGCATTGGCGCCGAGCACTGGCAAGTCGATTAAACTGGATTCCATGGACCCGATCACACCGCCGCCGCGTTCGCGCACGATTTATCTGCTGCCCAACCTGTTCACCACCGCCGGCCTGTTCGCCGGCTTCTACGCGATCATCGCCGCAGCCAACGGGGATTTCGTCAACGCCAGCATCGCCGTGTTCGTGGCGGGGGTGATGGATGGCCTGGACGGGCGCGTGGCGCGCCTGACCGGTACCAGCAGCGAATTCGGCTTGCAGTACGACTCGCTGGCCGACCTGGTCAGCTTCGGCATGGCCCCGGCGCTGGTGATGTACCACTGGTCGCTGTCGTGGCTGAAGTTCGATGACCCGCTGCTCGGCCGTGTCGGCTGGGCCGTCGCTTTCCTGTATGCCGCCTGTGCCGCGCTGCGCCTGGCCCGCTTCAACACCCAGGTGGCGGTGGTCGACAAGCGCTGGTTCGTCGGCCTGGCCAGCCCGGCTGCGGCTGGCTTGATGATGTCCTTCGTATGGGCCTTTGCGGATGGCAACCTGGGCTGGGATGGCAACCAGCTGCGCTACGTGGCGCTGGCGGTGACGATCATCGCTGCACTGCTGATGGTCAGCCGCATCCGCTTCTGGAGCTTCAAGGGCGGTGCCGCCAAGGGCACCCGTTCCGACCGCGTCCCGTTCCTGGTGCTGGCACTGGTGCCGGTGGCGATCGCCATCGCGGTCATCGATCTGCCGCGTGTGCTGTTCGCAGTCGGCATCCTGTACGCCTTGTCCGGCCCGGTGATGTGGGCCGTGCAGCGCCTGCGCAAGAAGCCCGAGGCCGCGTGAGCCAGGACCTGCCCGTGCTGTGGTCACCGGCCCAGCAGGCCTGGCTGCAGGCCATGGGCTACACCGTCTACCACGACGGCCAGTTGGCCGCGGAACTGGATGCCGCGCTGCAGCTGAGTGTGGCCGAAGCCGAGACGGCTGCCGCGCCAGCGGCGGAGCAGGCGCGGGCACCCACCGCGCCCGCGCGCGCGCCTCGGGCTGAAGCCACACCGGTTTCCCGACAGGAACGCCCGGCGCCGCCGCGTCGCGAGACTCCGGTCAGCGCACCGGATACCGCGCCGGCTCCTAGTCGTCCACTGCCGGGCGGCAATGCGCGGCAGCCGGTGGTGCGCCTGCCGGATCGCCTGCAGATTGCCCTGCTGCGTGCGTCCGGCTGCAACCCCAACGATCCGGCCACGCAGGCGCTGATGGACAGCTGGCCGCTGGACCAGCTGCGTCAGGACCCGGCCGCCAAGCGTGCGCTGTGGCCGCAGCTGCGTGCCCTGCGCAAGCGGGGCACGCCATGAGTGCGGTCAGCCTGCCCGGTCCGGTCAGCCTGCGCGCGCTGCGCGAAAGCGATCTCAACGCGGTGATGGCGATCGAAGTACGTGGCTATCCGTTCCCGTGGACCCGCGGCATCTTCGTCGACTGCCTGCGTGCGGGCTACCCGGGTCTGGCCATGGAGCGCGATGGCCAGTTGATCGGCTATGGCGTACTCAGCATCGCGGCCGACGAGGCCCATGTGCTGAACATCTGCATCGACCCGCTGACCCAGTCGCGTGGACTCGGACGCCAGCTGCTGCGCGCGCTGGTGCAGCTGGCCGGTGACCGCGGCGCGCAGCGTGTGTTCCTGGAGGTGCGTCCGTCCAACACGCCGGCGCTGGCGCTATACCACAGCGAAGGCTTCAACGAGATCGGCCGCCGCCCGCGTTACTATCCGGCCGCACAGGGCCGCGAAGATGCGGTGGTGATGGCGATCGAACTGGTCGACGGCGACCTGCAGACGATGCCGCCGCTGTAAGGGAGAAGGGTTGCCGGCCAGCAGCCGACACTACCGGCGGCGGCCAACCCTGGCTGGCACACATTGTCCGCTTCGGTAGGTGCCAACCTTGGTTGGCACGCATTGCTCACGCCAGCCGCAAGGCCAATGCACCGCAGACGATGAGCGCCGCTGCCAGCCAGCGCGCGTGCGGAATCCGTTCGCGCAGCAGGAACACCGAGATCAGCAACGCGAACAGGATCGACGATTCGCGCAGCGCCGCGACCATCGCCACCGGTGCCTGGGTCATCGCCCACAACGCCATCGCGTAGGACGCCGTGGTGCCGACGCCACCGGCCAGGCCCAGTGGCCAATGCTGGCGTGCATAGACCAGCACCGCGCCACCGCGGGTGTACAGCGCCCACAGTGGCAGCGGAACGCCCGATAGCAGGAACAGCCACAGCGTGTAACTGAGTGCGCTGCCGGACTGGCGTGCGCCCTGCGCATCGACCAGGGTGTAGGTGGCGATCATCGCCGCGGTCAGCAGCGGCAGCCGCAGTTGGCCGCCGCGCGCACCCACTGCCATGCACAGGATGCCGGTGCTGACCAGCGCCACGCCCAGCCACGCCGCCAGTGGCAGCTTCTCGCCCAGCAGGGTGCCCGCCAGCGCGACCAGGATCGGCGCGCTGCCACGCATCAGCGGGTAGGCCAGGCTCATGTCGACCTGCTGGTAGCAGCGGGCGACCAGGCCGTAGTACGTCACCTGCAGCAGCACTGAAGCGGCCAGCCACGGCCAGCTGTGCGGGGCGGGGAATGGCAGGAAGGGCAGGGCGGCTGCGGACAGCAGCGCGGCGCTGCCGGTGACCAGCACGGTGCCGAGGAATTTGTCCGGCCCGCGCTTGACGATCGCATTCCAGCTGGCATGCAGGGCCGCGGCCGCGAGGACCAGCAGGAAAATGGAAAGAGGCATCCAGCGATGATGCCATGCGCGGAAATGAAAACGCCGGGCATCGCCCGGCGTTTCCGATTCCGCTTCGGTGGGTGCCAACCTCTCCCGCAGTGGCAGGTGCCAACCTCTCCCGCAGTGGCAGGTGCCAACCTCTCCCGCAGTGGTAGGTGCCAACCTTGGTTGGCACGCACCAGAGTGCGGCGCTTACAGCTTCGCGCGCTGCTCGCGCAGGCCGGCCAGCTGAGTATTCCAGTCGGCCAGTCGCACGCGTTCCTGCTCGACCACGGCTGGCGGCACCTTGTCGGTGAACTTGGCCAGCTTGGTCTCGCTCTTTTCCTTTTCGGCTTCGACGCGGGCGATTTCCTTGTCCAGGCGCACGCGCTCGGCATCGAGATCGACCAGGCCTTCCAGCGGCACCAGCAGCTTCAGTTCGCCAACAATCGCGGCGGCGGCAGGCGGTGCGCTTTCGCCTTCGGCCAGCCACTGGATGCTGTCCAGCTTCAGCAGGAACGACAGCGAGGCGCTGAAGCGTTCAATGCGCACGCGGTCCTGCTCCAGCCCGGCCTGCAGGCGCAGCGGCACCAGCTTGGACGGGGCGACGTTCAGTTCGCTGCGCACGCGACGCACCGCACTGATCACCGCCTTCAACCATTCCACGTCGGCCTCGGCCTGGGCGAAATCGCCTTCGAACTCGGCGGCGGTCGGGTACGGGCGCAGCGACAGCGTGGTTTCGGCCAGGCCCAGGCGCGGGGCCAGCTGCTGCCACAGCTGTTCGGTGATGAACGGCGTGAGCGGGTGCAGCAGGCGCAGCAGCGCTTCCAGCACGTACAACAGCGTGTGACGGGTGCTCTCGGCATCCGCTGCGTCGGCACCATTCAGGGCCGGCTTGCTCAGTTCCAGGAACCAATCGCAGAACGCGTTCCATGCGAACTCGTACAGGCACTGCGCCAGCAGGTCGAAGCGGTAGGCGGCGAAATGGCCCTGCGCTTCGGCGGTGGTGGCGGCCAGGCGCGAGAGAATCCAGCGCTCGGCATCCGTACGCGGCTTGGGAACGCCGGTGAACGCCGCGCCTTCAGTGTTCATCAGCGCGAAGCGGCTGGCGTTCCACAGCTTGTTGCAGAAGTTCTTGTAGCCCTCGGCGCGGTTCATGTCGAACTTGATGTCGCGGCCGTGGGTGGCCAGAGCCGCGATGGTGAAGCGCAGCGCATCGGCACCGTGGGCAGCAATGCCGTCCGGGAATTCCTTGCGGGTGGCCTTCTCGATCTTTTCGACCATCTTCGGCTGCATCAGGCCGCCAGTGCGCTTGGCAACCAGGTCGTCGATGGTGATGCCATCGATGATGTCCAGCGGGTCGAGCACGTTGCCCTTGCTCTTGGACATCTTCTGGCCCTGGCCGTCGCGGATCAGGCCGGTGAAGTAGACGTCCTTGAACGGGATCTTCCCGACCAGGTTGTCGGTGGCCATGATCATGCGCGCCACCCAGAAGAAGATGATGTCGAAGCCGGTGATCAATACCGACGACGGCAGGTAGCGATCGAAGCCGCGCTCGGCCATGGCCTGCTCGTTCGGCCAGCCCAGGGGGGAGAACGGCCACAGCTGCGAGGAGAACCAGGTCTCCAGCACGTCGCTTTCCTGGTTCAGCACCACGTCGCTGCCCAGGTTGTGCTTTGCCCGCACTTCCTCTTCGCTGCGACCGACGTAGCAGCTGCCGGTGGCTTCGTCGAACCACGCCGGGATGCGGTGGCCCCACCACAGCTGGCGGCTGATGCACCAGTCCTGGATGTTGTTCATCCAGTGGCGGTAGGTGTTGATCCAGTTCGGCGGCACGAAGGAAATGCTTCCGTCCTCGACCAGTTCCAGGCCACGCTTGGCCAGGTCGTCCATCTTCACGAACCACTGGTCGGTCAGGTACGGCTCGATCACCTGGCCGGTACGGTCACCGCGCGGCACCTGCAGCTTGTGCGCCTTGGTCTCGACCAGGATGCCCAGGTCTTCCAGCTCGGCCAGCACGGCCTTGCGTGCTTCGTAGCGGTCCAGGCCCTGGAAACGCTCCGGTGCATTTTCATTCAGCGCTGCCACCGGGGTGAACAGGTTGATCATCGGCAGGCTGTGGCGCACGCCCACTTCGTAGTCGTTGAAATCGTGCGCCGGGGTGACCTTGACCACGCCGGTGCCGAACGCGCGGTCCACGTAGTCATCGGCGATCACCGGCACGCGGCGGCCGGTCAGCGGCAGCACCACGCTCTTGCCGATCAGGTGCGCATAGCGCGCGTCTTCCGGGTGCACCATCACCGCGGTGTCGCCCAGCAGGGTTTCCGGGCGGGTGGTGGCGACGACCAGATAGTCGCGGGTTTCGCGCAGGGTTTCCACGCCGTCGGCGTCGCGCTCGATGTGCTCGTAGCTCAGGCCCTCATCCAGCGTGTAGGCGATCGACCACAGGAAGCCGTCTTCCTCGGCGCTCTCCACTTCCAGGTCGGAAATGGCGGTCTTCAGCACCGGGTCCCAGTTGACCAGGCGCTGGCCGCGGTAGATCAGGCCCTGTTCGTACCAGCGCACGAAGGCTTCGTTGACCGCAGCCGACGGTTGCGGGTCCATGGTGAAGGTGCTGCGCGACCAGTCGGCGGAGGTGCCAAGGCGGCGCATCTGGCGCTCGATGGTGTCGCCAGACTGCTGCTTCCACTCCCACACCTTGCCGATGAAGCCTTCGCGGCCCAGCGAATCGCGGGTCTCGCCCTTGCCTTCCAGCGCCAGGTTGCGGCTGACCACCATTTCGGTGGCGATGCCGGCATGATCGGTACCGACCTGCCACAGCGTGTCGTAGCCGCGCATGCGGTGGTAGCGCACCAGCGCATCCATCAGCGTCTGCTGGAAGGCGTGGCCCATGTGCAGCGTGCCGGTCACGTTCGGCGGCGGCAGCAGGATGGTGTACGGCTCGCCCGTGCCGGACGGCTTGAAGTGGCCAGCCTTCTCCCAGGCCTCGTAGAGGTCGGTCTCGAAGGACTTCGGGTCGTAGCTGGAGGCGAGTTGGGTCATGCGGGGGAACCAAGAGGTAATCGTTGAAGGATCAGGGCGCGGCAGCGGCCCATCAAGGGGGCCGGCGCGGCCTTACATGTCGTGCTTGTTCAGGTCGTAACCGGCGGTCTTGTACTGGCGCCAGCGTTCGCGCAGCGGTTCGCGCGCTTCCGGGTCGGCCGGCACCACTTCCAGCACGCGTTCGCACTGGCCGAGCCAGGGTTCGTCGCGCAGGTTGATCACCAGCGACCGTACGGGCGCGTCACCGCCCGGCGGGGCGATCAGCACCAGCGCTTCTTCCTCGTCGACATCCTCACCCACGATCTGGTGCGGGATGTAGGCATCGTTGTCGAACGCCCACAGCAGCTCGTCCAGTTCCTCGGCCTGGGCCTGGTCACGGGCCAGTACCAGGGTGAACAGCCCGGCGTCGTTGGCCTTGCGCGCCAGCTCGCAGACCAGGCGCAGCGGCTCAGTCAGGAAACGGGGCTTGGCGATCAGGTAGAAGTCGGCGCGGGGCATGGCAGGGTCCGGGTCAGGCAGGGTTCCGGCGGTGCCGGGCGAGGCCCCGGCCGGCGTTTGCCGGCCAGGGTCGGGTACGGCATCAGGCGCGGGCGACCTGGTCCAGCAGCCACTGGCTCAGCAGGCCGACCGGGCGGCCGGTGGCCATGCCACGCTTGCCTTCATCGCTGGCCACGCCGGCGATGTCCAGATGGGCCCAGCGCTGGCCTTCGGCGAAGCGCGACAGGAAGCAGCCCGCGGTGATCGCGCCGGCCCAGCGGCCGCCGATGTTGTAGACGTCGGCGAAGCTTGAATCCAGCATCGGCTGGTACTCGTCCCACAGCGGCAGGCGCCAGGCGCGGTCGAACACGTGCTCGCCGGCGGCCAGCAGCTCGTTGGCCAGGTCGTCGTGCTTGCTCATCAGGCCGGCGGTCTGGTGGCCGAGGGCGACCATGCAGGCACCGGTCAGGGTGGCCACGTCGACCAGCGCGGCCGGCTCGAAGCGCTGCGCGTAGGTCAGCGCGTCGCACAGGATCAGGCGGCCTTCGGCGTCGGTATTGCCCACTTCGATGGTCTTGCCCGACATCGAGGTGATCACGTCGGACGGGCGGTAGGCGTTGCCGTCGATGGCGTTTTCCACCGCCGGCACCACCACCACCAGGTTCAGCGGCAGCTTGGCCTTGACCGCAGCGACGAAGGTGCCGATGACGTTGGCGCCACCGCACATGTCGTACTTCATCTCCTCGATGCCGCCCTGGGTCTTCAGGTTGACGCCACCGGTATCGAAGGTGATGCCCTTGCCGACCAGCACGTATGGCTTGGCGTCGCCGCCATTGGTCCACTTCAGCACGACCAGGCGCGGGCGGTTGGCCGAACCGCGGGCCACGGCCAGCAGCGAGCCCATGCCCAGCGCTTCCATCTGATGCTCGTCGAGGATCTCGGCTTCGGCACCTTCATGCTCGCCGGCGAATTTCACGCCCACCTCGGCCAGGTAGGCCGGGGTGCAGTAGTTCGGCGGCAGGTTGCCCAGCTCGCGGGCGAACTCGACACCGGCGGCGATGGCCTGGCCCTGGGCCAGCGCCTGGGCGTCGTCACCGGCGATGGCCAGCTGGGCCAGGCCGGCGTCGTCGGCCTTCTTCTTGCCCAGGGTGGCGGTGTAGCGGTAGGCGGCGTGATCGGCGGCGATCACCGCCTGGCGGATCGCCCAGGCCGCGTCGCGGTCCTTCACCGTCACTTCGGACAGGGTGAACAGTGCGCTGCGGGCAGCACCGGCCTTCAGCGCGCGCACGGCATCGCCGACGGCCTTCAGGTACTGCGGCACGCCGAAACGGGCGACTTCGCCGAGGCCAACCACCAGCACGCGCGGGGCGGTCACGCCCGGCAGGTCGTGCAGCAGGGTGGTCGCGCCGGTCTTGCCGGACAGGTCGCCGCGCTGGGCGAGGGCGGCCAGGCGGCCACCACTGGCGGTGTCCAGGGCCTGTGCGGCCGCGGTCAGGGTATGGTCGGCATACGCGCCGACCACCAGGCAATCAACGGCGGCGGCGGCCGGAGCAACGTGGTTCAGGGTGAATTCGAGGGCCATTGAGCAGATTCCATTGGCGAGTCCGTACAATCGCAGGCCGTTTACGCCCAGACAGTAGACTGGGCGGCACCGCGAACGAACCCCAGAGTTTAAACCACCGCCCCATGCTGAAGCTCGACCGATACCTGCTGGGCGATTTCGTCCAGAGTTTCCTGGCTACCCTGATCGTCCTGCTGGTGGTCAGCGTGGGCGGCGTGCTGGTGGACATCCTCGGCAACATTGCCGACGGGCGCCTGCCGGCCAAGCTGCTGTTCTCGCAGCTGGGCCTGCAGTTCATCGCCTACCTGCCGCTGATCCTGCCGCTGGCGCTGATGCTGGGCCTGCTGCTGGCCATCGCCCGCCTGTACCGCGACTCGGAGATGGCGGTGATCACCGCCATTGGCGTCGGGCCCAAACGCCTGCTGCGGCCACTGTTGATGCTGGTGGTGCCGGTGGTGGCCCTGGTGGGCGCCTGCTCGCTGTGGCTGGGCCCGTGGGCCGGCCGGATGGCCGAGCAGATGATCATCGAGGCCAACCGCAGCGTGCTGATGGCGGGCCTGGAGCCGGGCCGCTTCACCCCGCTGCCCAATGGCGGCGTGGTTTACCTGTCCTCGATCTCGCCCGATGGCACCCAGCTGGGCAAGGTATTCCTTCAGCGGCAGAAGGACGACCGCCTGGAAGTGGTGTCCGCCAATGGTGGCCGCATGTTCTTCGAGGGCACCCGCCAGCGCTTCCTGGAGCTGGATGATGGCCACCAGGTGGAGGGGCCGGTGGCTGGCGCGCTGGATTACCGGCTGGCGACCTTCGCCCGCAACGACGTGGCCCTGCCCGATGGCGCGCAGACCCGCACCGAAGATGACCCCGAACTGATGCCGACCCTGAAGCTGATCGGCGATGAGCGTCCGCAGGCGCAGGCGCAGCTGCACCGCCGCCTGGCGCCGCCGCTGATCGCCCTGGCGTTCGCCCTGCTGACCGTGCCGCTGGGCCGCAGCTCGCCGCGCCAGCAGCGCTACGGCCGGATGATGCTGGCGCTGATGGCCTACATGGTCGGCACCAACCTGATGTTCATCGGCAGTGGCTGGATCGCCAACGGCAAGATTCCGCCCGCGCTCGGCCTGTGGTGGTTGACCCTGCCGCTGCTGGCGCTGGCGATCTGGATGTATGCACGTGATGGCCGTCTGGGCCGCCCCAAGGGAGCCCGCGCATGAGGCTGCGCCCGATGCGTTTCGACCTGTACCTGGGCCAGTCGGTGTTCACCACGGTGCTGCTGACCTGGGCCGTGCTGGTCGGCCTGGACGTGGTAATGGCGTTCTCCGGCGAGTTCAAGGACATCGGCAAGAACGGCTATACCCTGGGCCATGCCGCCGCCTGGGTGCTGTACACGGTGCCGCGCCGCGCCTACACGATGTTCCCCACCGCTGCGGTGATCGGCGCGCTGATGGGCCTGGGCCAGCTGGCCGCGACTTCGGAACTGACGGCGCTGCGCGCGCTGGGCCTGTCGCGCAAGCGCCTGAGCGTATCGGTGGCGATCGCGCTGTCGCTGCTGACCGCGGTGATGGTGCTCAGCGCCGAGACCCTGGGCCCCTGGGGTCAGGACCGCGCCGATGCGTTGAAGGCCAGCGCCAAGTGGGGGCGGGACATTTCCACCACCCGCTACTCGGGCCTGTGGGCACGCGAGGGCGATACCTTCCTCAATGCGCAGAGCGGCGAGGAGCAGCTGGTGGGTGACAAGGGCACGCGCCTGATCCTGCGTGATGTGCGCCTGTACCGTATCGCCGACGACGGCAAGATTGCCGCGTTGACCCATGCTGACACCGCCGAGCACGACAAGGACGGCTGGGTGCTGACCGGGGTCCGGCGCGACACCTTCGGCGAGCGCTCGGCGACCCGCCAGGAAATCGCGCGTGAACCGTGGAATTCGAAGCTGGATGCGGCCGCATTGGCCACCGGCATCGCCAAGCCGCGCAACCTCAGTGTGGCCGAGCTGAGCACCAGCATTGCCTACCGCCAGCGCAACGGGCTGGATGCGCGCGACTTCGAGGATGTGTACTGGAGCCGCTGGTTCTACCCGGTGAACGTGCTGGCGCTGTGCCTGGCGGCGGTGCCGTTCGCGTTCGGTTCGCTGCGCAGTGGCGGCATGGGCAAGCGCCTGTTCCTGGGCATCTTGTTTGCACTGGGCTTCTGGCTGCTGCAGCTGTTCTTCGGGCGCATGGCTGGCGCGTTGAAGTTCGATTACCGCATTGCCTATGCGCTGCCGCCGATCGTGATGCTGGCGGTGTCCGGATTGCTGTTCCGGCGCAAGTCGGGCTGATTCTGGTAGCGCGGGGCCATGCCCGGCGCCACCGGGGCGATCCACCGCTTCGGCATCCGCGCCAGGACCACCAGCATCCCGGCCCAGCGTGCTGGATTCTGTAGAGCCGAGCCCATGCTCGGCTGCTTTTTGCGCACCGCCTGCCAACCGAGCATGGGCTCGGCTCTACAGGTCGTGCATCACCGTTTCGGCATGCGCACCAGACGGGTGCCGCTGGCGCGGTCGTGCCAGGTCAGGCGTTCGCGGTCGACCCACACCCACCAGAATCCCAGGCCGCCCAGCAGCAGGGACAGCGTGCCCACGGCGAAACGCAGCCACAGCTGGCCGCGCCGCAATGGGGTGCCATCGCGCGATTGCAGTTTCAGCCGCCATGGCCGCATGCCCAGTGTCTGCCCGCCGCGGCGCCAGCTGGCCGTGGCGTACCACCCCGTGATCGCCCAGCACACCGCCCACAGCAGCCACTGCCAGGCACTGAACGGCGCGATGTTCTCGCGCTGCGCGTGGCCGCTGAAGGTGTAGGCGAGGGTGAACAGCGTGCCGGCCAGCATCCACAGCGCCAGCACCGGCAGCGCGTCGTAGACCATTGCCAGCACGCGCCAGGGCAGCAGCGCACGCGGGCGGGGCAATTCGGTAGCGGCCTCAGGGGCCGTGTCGGTGGCAGGGCGGGACATGCGCCGAGCATACGCAAAGCTGGCCGTGCCCGCAGTGGCCCTCGTATCCTGCACGCATGGCCCTTGTTTCCACCCCCGCCGAACGCCGCCAGCTGGTCCAGCAACTGCCCGAACTGCGCGCCGACGACAGCGTGCGCATCCAGCGCTTCCTCGATGCGATCTGGGCCGAGAACGGCCTGGCCCGCGCCACCCTCGACAGCTACCGGCGTGACCTGGAAGGGCTGGCGCGCTGGATGGATGGGCGCGACGGTGGCTTGGCCGGCATCGAGCGCCCGGGCTTGTTTGACTATCTGGCCTGGCGCACCCGGCATGGCTGGTCGCCGCGCAGCAATGCGCGGTTGCTGTCGGCGCTGCGGGCGTTCTTCGCCGATGGCGTGCGCCGCGGCGAACGCAGCGAGGACCCCAGCGCGCTGCTGGATCCGCCGAAGCTGCCACGGCTGCTGCCCAAGGCGCTGGCCGAAAGCCAGATCGATGCGCTGCTTGCGGCCCCGGACATCGACAGCCCGCTGGGCCTGCGCGATCGCGCCATGCTGGAACTGATGTATGCCGCCGGTCTACGCGTGAGCGAGCTGGTGCTGCTGCCGGCCACCGCGGTCAACCTGCGCCAGGGCGTGCTGCGGGTTACCGGCAAGGGCAGCAAGGAACGGCTGGTGCCGCTGGGTGAGGAATCGCAGCACTGGCTGGAGCGTTACCTGCAGCAGTCGCGCCCGCAGCTGGTCGGCAAGGGCAGAGTACAGGCCTTGGCCGATGGGCAGACCCCGTTGTTCATCGAGCCGACGCTGCATGCACTGACCCGGCAGGCGTTCTGGCACCTGGTCAAGCGCCACGCGCAGGTGGCTGGCATCGACCCGGTGCGGATCAGTCCGCATGGCCTGCGCCACAGCTTCGCCACCCACCTTCTCAACCGCGGTGCGGATCTGCGCGCGCTGCAGATGCTGCTCGGCCACAGTTCGCTGTCGACCACCCAGATCTACACCCTGGTTGCGCGCGAACACCTGCAGAAGCTGCATGCCCGGCATCATCCACGCGGCTGAGCGAGGGCCTGAACCCTGCCTTGCGCCGTGTGCGGCGTCGCGGCCCGGTCGCGGTGGCTGTGTCAGAATCCGGGGTCTTCTTCTGCCGCGGAACGCTCCATGCTTCGATTTGCCATCGCCGCCGTGTTCGGTGCGCTCAGCCTGACCGCCTGCGCCCAGCCGGCTCCGCCGGCCGCCAAGGCACCCGCCACTGCTGCGGCCAAGGCCGGCCCGGCCGCCAACGCTTCGGCCGACCAGGCCGTGCGCGCCGCGCTGACCGCGCTGAATCCCGGCTTCCAGGTGGACTACATCGGTGCTGCACCGTTCCCCGGCTTCCGCGAGGTCGTCGTTTCCGGGCAGCTGCTGTATGTGTCCGATGACGGTCGCTACCTGTTCCAGTCGCAGCCCTACGACACCCGCGCCAAAGGCCCGGCCAACAGCGAAGGCCTGCTCGGCTACCGCCGTGACCTGCTGGCCAAGGCCAACCACGGCGACCGCATCGTGTTCGCCGCGCCGAACGCCAAGTACACCATCAGCGTGTTCACCGACATCGAGTGCGGTTACTGCCGCAAGCTGCACCAGGACATCGCCGAGCTCAACCGCAACGGCATCAGCGTCGAGTACCTGGCATTCCCGCGCATGGGCCTGGGCAGCAAGGATTACACCGACATGATCTCGGTCTGGTGTGCGGCGGATCGTCGCCAGGCGCTGACCAATGCCAAGCGCGGTGGCAGCGTGCCGGCCAAGAACTGCACCAACCCGGTGGCGATGCAGTACGCGCTGGGCCAGCAGCTGGGCGTGAATGGCACGCCGGCGATCTTCGCGCCGGATGGCACCCAGCTGGGCGGCTACCTGCCGCCGGCGCAGCTGCGCGCGGCGCTGGAAAAGCTGTCGGCCAAGCGCTGACGCCGCCGATCTTTTCCTGTAGAGCCGAGCCCATGCTCGGCTGATGTTTCGGCAGCCGAGCATGGGCTCGGCTCTACAGGTCGGAAGCCGGGGATGCGTGTCGCATCCCCGGCTTTTTTCCTACTTCAGGCCATCACTGACCGCCTTGGTCAGCGTGCCCTGTGCATCGTCACCACTGAACTCCCAGACGAACGCGCCGCCCAGGCCCTGGGTCTTCACGTAGCCCATCTTGCGGGTGATGTTGGCCGGGGTATCGAAGCTCCACAGCGTGCTGCCGTTGTAGATCCAGGTGGCACCGGCGGTGTTGTCGGTGTAGCCCGGCCACGCCAGGTTCTTCAGCACCTTCCAGTCTTCGATGCCGGCCTCGTAGGTACCCGGGGCGGCACCCGTCGCGGTCTGGTACAGGCCGTTGTTGGCATTGGCCACACCGGTCCAGCCACGCCCGTAGTAACCGATGCCCAGGTTGAGCTTGGCGGCGGGCACGCCACGGCTGATGAAGGCCTCGATGGCGTCGTTGCTGTTGTACAGCTTCTGGTCGCCGGTGGACGGGTCATTCGGCGAATCGAACAGCGCCGACTGGTGATTGGTCTTCGCATCCCACGCGCCGTGGAAGTCGTAGGTCATCACGTTGATGTAGTCCAGGTACGGGTGGTACGCGGCCGGATCGGTGACGCGGATCTTGTCGATGCCCGCACCCACTGCCACCGTCAGCAACAGGCCCGGACGCACCGCATCGAGCTGGCGGCGGAATTCGGCCATCAGCGCAGTGAAGTTGGCGTTGTCCTCCGGCTTGCCGCATTCGATGCCGCAGGCCACCGGGTATTCCCAGTCGATGTCGATGCCGTCGAACACGCCCAGTGCGGCACCGGCGCCACCGGCACCGTCGGTCACCGGCAGGTTGCCCTTGATGTAGGCGTCGATGCACGAGGCGACGAAGGCCTGGCGGTTCTCCGGGCGCGCCGCGCTGGAGAAGCCGCGCGACCAGGTCCAGCCGCCGAGCGAGATCAGCACCTTCATGCCCGGGTACTTGGCCTTGAGCTGCTTGAGCTGGTTCCAGTTGCCGCGCAGCGGCTGGTCCCAGGTATCGGCGCTGCCGCTGACACTCTCGGCGGCACTGAAGGCCTTGGTGTAATCGGCGAAGGCGTCGCCACCGGCACCGCTGTTCGGATCCGAGGGCTGGGTGACGCCCACTTCGCAGCGATTGTTGCGCACGTTGCCGAAGGCGTAGTTGATGTGGGTCAGGCGCGCGGCCGAGCCGCTGCTGTCGATGTTCTTGACCCGGTAGTTGCGGCCGTAGATGCCCCACTGGGTGAAGTATCCGATGACCCGCTTGCCGGTGGTGCCGCCGTCGCCGGCCAGCGTGGTGGCGCTGATCTCGGTGCCCTGTGCCGACGCATTGCCGGCGTTGTCGCGGGCACGTACGCGATAACGGTAGGTGGTCGACGCGGTCAGTCCGCCATCCACATAGCTGGCACTGGACGGTGAACCGACCAGGCTGCCATTGCGATACACGTCGTAGCCGGCCAGGCCGCTGCCGCCGGTGTTGTCGGTGGAGGGGCTCCAGCTGAGCGCGATGCTGTTGGCGGTACGCGTGCCGACCGCCAGCCCGCCCGGCACGCTCGGTGCGGTGGTATCGCCACCGGCGGCGTTGACGGTGATGGTGATGGTCGCGGTGCTGCTGGTGGCGTTGTTGTTGTCGGTCGCTACCGCGCGCAGGGTGTGGCTGCCGGCGCTGGCATTGGCCCAGCTGGCCGCATACGGCGCACTGGTGGCCACGCCCAGCGTGCTGCCATCGCGGAAGAATTCGACCTTGGCGACGCTGCCGTCCGGATCGCTGGCGCTGGCGGTCACGTTGACCGTGCTGCCGGCACTGAAGGTGGCGCCATTGGCCGGCGAGGTCAGGCTGACCACCGGTGGCTGGTTGGCGCCGCTGCCATCACAGGCGCCGAGGTTGGTGTAGTAGGGAGCACCGGCCGGATGGTCCGGCGGCGCGTTCCAGATGTCCTGGTTCGCCCGATAGAGGACGCCTCCTTTCTGCAGGGTATCGCCTGCCCGGTAGATCTTGGCCTGGTCCCACTGGGCCACGCCGGCACAGCTGGCGGCCTGCGCCAGGCCGGGCAGGGCGGCGGCACCGGCGGCCAGGGCAAGCAGCCAGGCCAGGCGGCGGGGACGACAGCTTCGGGTCGCACGTTCGGCACTGCGCACAATCGGGTCGTACATGGGTAAGTCTCCGATCAAAGGGCGCGCGGGCCCCGATGGCGCCGCGCGTGACGCAGGTCCGGGCGTCGCCCGGGAAGGCGACGGAGGGGCCGGACGGAGGCACCTGGGAGGCCGGGGAGAGAGTCCGGCGCCAGGTGGGGACAACGTTGTCATCAATTGCGTGGTCAATCCGTGAGCAAGCGCATGGTTCGGCGATTTGGGCGGAAAGCGGCGCTGACGCGCAGTCGGCGGCCATCGGCGGAGCCCCCTCGTGGCTGGGGCTTGCCGCGAACAGCGGATTTCTGGGGGGGGGGGGGGGGGGGGGGGGGGGGGGGGGGGGGGGGGGGGGGGGG